>CAYNFX010000014.1:17730-28679 GCA_964396555.1 uncultured Alkaliflexus sp. | reverse complement strand
TTTGCGGTCTGGACGGGACTCGAACCCGCGACCCCCGGCGTGACAGGCCGATATTCTAACCAACTGAACTACCAGACCAGAATTTTGTGTCTTTCTTTAAAGACGCTGCAAATATATATGTTCTTTTGATTATTTCAATATCCCAGATGCATTTTTTATTGTCATTTTTCATGATTTTTCGCTGTATTGCTGATACTGAATAAGAAGGAGGCAGTCGTTTTTTCAGTTTTAAAAATGAAGTGGGTTTCACCGTTTCAAGACTTGAGATGCCTATGTTGCTAATACTGTTTTGTTAGCCAGTTTATTATGTCAGATTTGCAAAACAAGCCAAAGTAATCGGTGCCATAAAAGTATTGTCTGGATTGTAAATTGCAGGAATTAGTGAGTTGGCGTAAAAAAAGGCTGCCACTACGGTGGCAGCCTTTATATCACAATCGTTGCAACAACTATTCGTTGTAACGGTCAATTTTATTTACAAGACCTTTTACGGTAATAATTTCAAGATAAGTAGTTCCTCCACCTATTCCGAAGCTTCCTCCCAGGTAAGTAACCAGGTCGTTATCGTCGAGGATTTCCTTCTTTTTCAGCTTGTCTACAGTCTTCCTCATAATTTCCCCCTTGGAGCTGCCCGGTTCTGTAAGTCTTGGGAATACTCCATAAGAGAGTGCCAGTTCCCTGCCAACCCTCTTGTTGTAACACAGAGCTACCACTGGTTGAGGACCTCTGAATGCAGCAAGGTAACGTGCGGTCTTTCCTGTTAAGCTGTCTGTAAGGACGGCCTTAATTGGCAGTTCCTTGGAAGCTTTTACAGCAGTATCAGCCAGATAGGCGGTAATATCATTCTTTACAAGGTCAACCGGAATATCATTACGGGCATCCTTTGCAGGTTCTACTTCCTTAGCAATGCTTGCCATAGTTGCAACAGCCTCAACAGGATATTTACCGTAAGCCGTTTCACCGCTTAGCATTATTGCATCAGTACGATAGTAAATAGCATTTGCAATATCAGTTACCTCAGCACGTGTTGGACGAGGATGTTTGATCATGCTATGCAGCATTTGAGTAGCCACAATAACAGGTTTTTTAGCCTCAACGCACTTACGGATTAGCTGTCTTTGTACCAAAGGTATCTTTTCCTGACCAATTTCAATAGCCAGGTCACCACGTGCTACCATTACACCGTAAACGTTCTCAAGTATCTCGTCGATATTCTCAACGCCTTCCTGATTTTCAATCTTGGCAATGATTTTTATAGGACTGTCGTGCTCATCAAGTATCTTTTGGATGGCCTTAACATCGTCAGCATTGCGAACAAATGAGTGAGCTATGAAGTCAATGTCCTTTTCAATACCAAACTTAATGAACTCAATATCACGTTCTGTAAGAGAAGGAAGATTGATGCGTACACCTGGAATATTAACACTTTTCTTACTACCCAGAGTACCATTGTTGAGAACTTCGCATTTAAGCATTCCATTTGTAACATCTCTTACTACGAGGTCAATCTCTCCATCGTCGAAAAGTAAGTGGCTGTTAATACCTACATCCTCAGCAATGTTGGGATAGGAGACGCAGATGACTTCCTTGTCACTCTTGCCTGTTGGTTCTCCTTTTATATATACGATGTCACCCATTTCCAGAACAATGTCATTGTCACAACGGGTAGTCCTTATCTCTGGACCCTTGGTATCCATTAACAGAGCAATCTTCTCCGATACCTGGCGCACATTGTTTATAACACGCTCCAACCCCTCGAAGTCGACATGGGCAGTATTCATCCGTACTACGTCCATGCCAGCTTTGTATAACTTCTTAACAAAGTCCACTTCGCATCTGATGTCAGACACGGTGGCCACAATCTTAGTGTGTTTTCTCATCGGGAAAAAAATAGTTATCAGAATTAATCAAGTATTATGCTAAACCAAAACATCTTTAATAAAATGCATTGCCATCCTGTATGAATCAAGGCCAAATCCGCAGATTACTCCTTCAACTACCGGAGATAAGAAGGAATGATGACGGAATGATTCACGCCTGAACACGTTAGAAATGTGAACTTCTATGGCTTTGGCTGGAACGGCTGAAAGGGCATCGGCAATGGCAGGAGAACTGTGGGTATAAGCCCCGGCATTAATAATAATTCTCTCTGAATTAAAACCTTCCCTCTGTATGCAGTCTATTATTTCACCTTCGCTATTTGACTGAAAGTATGTGATCTCAAATTGCGGGAAATCTTTCCTGAGTAGGTCAAGGTAGGAATCGAAAGTGGTACTTCCGTAAATCTCAGGTTCCCTAACGCCTAACATATTTAAATTAGGACCGTTTATTATTACTATCTTCATAATGTCAATGCTTCAAAGGCCTTGCAAAAATAGGATAAGACTTTGAAATAAAAAATATGTCTTTTGTTAAACTTTTACCAGTAATTTTGTCCGATTAGATAAAAAAATTTGCACTTTTATTTAATTATTGCTATTTGTCATTTTGAAACTGAGTTTTTGTTTCTCTCTTTGAAAAAGGGTAAATAAAATACTAATATGAATTGGGAATCTGAAATTATTGAGTTTAGGAATTACTTGAAGTTGGAAAAAGGATTGTCGGATAACTCCATACATGCTTATATCACAGATCTTTACAAGTTGGTGTCTTATCTTAGGAGTAATGGATTGGATAAAGGGCCGGAAGTTGTTAGCCTTAATGAACTTAAGGGTCTGCTTGAATGGATTAACAGCCGGGGTATCAGTCCAAGAACCCAGGCAAGAATTATCAGCGGTATCAAGTCCTTTTATAAGTTCCTACTAATAGAGGAACGAATAGAAAAGGATCCGACTGCGCTACTTGAGGCACCACGTATAGGCAGGAAGTTGCCCGAAGTGCTACGTGTGGAGGAGATAGATGCCATTATTAATGCTGTTGATATCAGGAAGCCTGAAGGACAGAGAAATAAGGCAATTCTAGAGACTCTGTATAGCTGTGGACTAAGGGTATCGGAGCTGATTGATCTGAAAGTATCAAATCTCTTTTTTGAATCGGGCTTTATTAAGGTTGAGGGAAAGGGCAACAAGGAAAGGCTTGTGCCTATCAGTAATAAGGCAATTAAAGAGATAAATCTTTATATGAGCGAATATAGACGTGTTCTTCGGATCCACCCACCTCATGAGGATATTCTTTTCCTAAACAGAAGAGGAAGGAAGCTGTCAAGGGTAATGATTTTTACTATTATAAAGAATATTGCAAGGGAACTAAGTATAGCAAAGAACATAAGTCCTCATACTTTCCGCCACTCATTTGCCACTCACCTGGTTGATGGTGGAGCCAATCTTAGGGCGGTTCAGGAAATGCTGGGACATGAATCCATTATTACTACTGAGATTTACACCCATCTGGACAAGGACTATCTAAGTGATACTGTATCGCAGTATCATCCGCGACATTAGATTCCTTATGATGGGAAGGTTCCAAAAAAACTGAAATGC
Source organism: uncultured Alkaliflexus sp. (assembly GCA_964396555.1). Classification (GTDB taxonomy): domain Bacteria; phylum Bacteroidota; class Bacteroidia; order Bacteroidales; family Marinilabiliaceae; genus Geofilum. Next base: position 25,203 of record CAYNFX010000014.1, on the reverse strand, counting down.
ACTTTTCCGTATTTTCTGATACTTTGAAATGCTGGATGCATAGAAAAGTCTTTGCTGGGACCATGTTCCATAATTAAAAGGCCGCCAGGAGCTAATATTCCGGTGGTTAACACCAAGTCTAATATCTTTTCGCTGCCGGGAAGGTCGAAGGGAGGGTCTGCAAATACAAGTGAAGCGGATAGATTCTGAGAATTGCTCAGGAATTTGAATGCGTCTGATTTTATAGGATGTATTACATCCTGCAGATGCAACTCTTCAACAACCTTATTTATAAACTTGTAGTGAATAAAGTCCTTCTCAATACAGGTAACGCTTGCTGCACCACGGGAAGCAAATTCTAAGCTGATGGCTCCTGTGCCTGCAAAGAGATCCAGAACCCTACACTTTTCAAAATCAATATGGTTGCTTAGTATATTGAATAAAGCCTCACGTGCTACCTCTGTTGTGGGTCTGGCCCTGAAACTTTTGGGAGGCTCGAAGCGCCTGCTCTTTAAAAATCCACCTGTTATACGCATAATGGAAGACTTAGCATATTATAGAATGCCGGTGTGTCAATAGTACGAAACTGATGTGAGTATTGAAATTGGTGAGGCATATTTCTATGCCTGATTTTCTTGATGTAGCCTGACAACAGACTTTCTAATTCACTGAAATTTGGATGGCGACCAAACATCACAATCTCTATCGTTTGTGGATTGAGTTTAAGCTGTTCAAAAACGAAAAGACAAAAGTACAGAAAGTCACTCTCGCTTTTGATAGCGAATGAATTGCACAGCTTCAGATTATTCTCCCCGAATACCAAAAGATCAAAATACTCATCTTCAAGGTTGACTATTACCAAAGCCTTGTCTGGATCTGCCATAGTCGCAAGGTTTCCCTCGATAACCGGGGTATACTGTTGATACAGCAATGGAGCTGGAAACTGCCTGCGTAAAATGCGTTCTAAATCACAATCTATGGCAAAGATATTGTATGCATCCGCCATCTTTACCTTGTTGGATGCTACACATGGAGATTTTGACAGCGTATGACTGAAGGACAGCCATTTGACTTCGTCACTCTGTTCGTAGAGAGAACTAGGTACTAATGTTGCGATGTTGGTAGGAAGCAAAACCATACATTTCTTGTAGGGAAGGTTGAGTTTTTCAATAGAAGCAAAACACTCCTCTACCTGGGGTATCAATGGCAGCTTTTTATCCAGGGTGATATGTTGCATCTGGATGTACTTGTTGCGTACAGGGTCCAGTATACAAAAAGAAAATCCATCCAGAGTGATCTGGATGGATATAAAATATGATGAACTTATAACCGGATCAAAACTTTCGTCAACGATAGAAAAAGCCTTCATGTTATGAGAAAGTTCTACTCCCAGTTTCCAGCATTGTTATTAGCTTCTGTAAGTGATCCTACACGTAATCCGGGGTACTTGTTAAGCTTAATATCAACTTCTTTGAGGTTGATAACTTCTTGTCTTTCAAGTCCTTGTAGAAAAACATCGTATGATACCTTAGCTTCAAACACTTCTACATCTACACCTGAAGCAGTAGTTATAACGCCTGTACCAAGCTCAAATTCAGCTTTGTCAGTAAAGGGAACAAAGCGCAGTGAATCAGCAATCCATGATTTAGCCTTAAACAAGGTATCAACAACGTTTACAAAAGATGTATCACGCTTGATAATACCCAACTCAAGAGCCTTCAGTTCTGTCATTCCGGCAAGTAACATACTGTCAGTAAGAGATCCTTCCATCCTTACTACAGGGATTTGTCCATTGGCAACAAAACTTGACAGAGTGTCAAAACTTGCAGTATACTTTCCGTTGACCAACTTATATGCCGCTTGCGCACTCCTTATATCCTTAAGCCTGTCAATTACTTTTTCCCTTCTAATTTTTTCCTCCCTTTGAAATTTAACAGGCCTCATTATGCTCTCATAAACCAGAAAAGCCAGGAATCCGATAACGATGATCAGTAGAATTTGAAATGTCGTTTTCATTAGGTAATTATTTAATTTAATCTTTGCACAAAACTATAAAATAATATTGTATCAAGTATTATTATTGTCAGTACTATTTTTTCAATATGCAAAAGCAACTCTTTAAGAAAAATTTTTTATCCAATTTTTCCTTTATACCAACACCGTCTCAGTTAGATGCTATTGAAGCGCTGAGCTGTTTTCTGGCCGATAGCGGGGCTCAAAGTTTGTTCCTTCTGAGGGGTTATGCAGGCACTGGCAAAACTACATTAATGCGTTCATTTGTCCAAACACTTTCTGAATTTAATATCAAAGCAGTATTACTTGCACCTACGGGAAGGGCAGCTAAAGTTTTAAGTATTTATGTAGGATTACCTTCCTATACTATCCATAAAAAGATATACAGACAAAGCCGTTTTCAGGACGGCTTTGGGAGCTTCAATCTTAATGATAACCTTCATAAAAACACAATTTTTTTGGTTGACGAAGCCTCCATGATTTCCAACGAAAGCACCGGTAATTCAGTGTTTGGTACAGGCAGGCTTTTGGATGACCTAATAAACTATGTTGATGGGGGAGATAATTGTCGACTTGTACTACTGGGCGATACGGCTCAGCTCCCTCCAGTGGAAACTTCGTTAAGTCCGGCTCTTGACAAGGGCGTGCTTTCAGGATATGCATCTGAGGTATGGGAAACTGTGCTTACAGATGTCCTACGGCAGGAAGAAAGCAGCGGAATTCTGGCTAATGCTACCAAGTTGAGAGAGCTTCTTGATCTGGAGGAGGATATTAGTAAATTCCCGGTTATAGATGTTGATGGTTTTACTGATGTTAGGCGAATTTCAGGAGGTGACCTTATTGAGGAGATTAATCACTGTTATGATTATTATGGTCTGGAAGAAACTCTGATTATTACAAGGAGCAATAAAAGGGCAAACCTTTACAATCAGGGTATTAGAAACACAGTTCTTCACAAGGAGGAGGAATTGGCTCACGGTGATTTCCTTCTTATTATGAAGAACAACTACCACTGGATAAAGGAGCACGAGGAAATCAGCTTTATCGCAAATGGTGACATTGCAAGGGTTATTAGGATTAAAAAATATCATGAGTTGTTTGGCCTAAGGTTTGCCGATATCACATGTGAACTGACCGATTATCGTAATGTTGAGATAGATACAAGAGTTATACTTGACACAATTAATAGTGAAGGGCCGGGACTGAAACCGGAACAGCAGGAGCAGTTTTATAATGCGGTAATGGAAGACTACAAGGACATTACTGTAAAAAGGAAACGTTATGATGCCCTACGTTCGGACGAGTTTTATAATGCGCTTCAGATTAAGTTTGCCTATGCAATGACCTGTCACAAAGCTCAGGGGGGCCAATGGAAGGCTGTGTTTGTCGACCTTGGATATATCACTGAGGAACACATGTCAAGAGACTTTGTGAGATGGTTATATACCGCCTTTACAAGGGCTACTGAAAGACTGTATCTGGTTAATTTTCCAAAGGATTTTTTTAATTAACAAAAAGGTTGTCCAATAGAATGGGCAACCTTTTTTCAATTTATATGACCTGGTGCCGCCCTCGAGGGCGGCATCTCTCAACCGTCTTGAAACCTTGCGTTCTTAGCTCAGTTTAAGATCAGCCACAATATGGTCGATCTTTATGTTTCCTTCTTTCATAGCTTTTGCAAATTCCTCACGGCCTTTCATAGGAACCTTTACCTCAAAGTAAAACTTAATCTTGGGCTCAGTACCAGATGGGCGTACGGATATCTTTGCACCTTCTTCGGTAAAGAATTGCAGTACATTGGAGTATGCGGGAAGGTCTATTGCCTTTTCTTCACCGGATATCGGGTTAAAAGCTTTCAGTACTGAATAGTCCTTTATCAGGGATACCCTAGAGCCTCCCAGGGTAAGCGGGGGATTTTCCCTGAATCGTTTCATCATAGCGTTGATTTCGTCTGCTCCCGTTTTTCCTTTCCTTACAACTGAGATAAGTCTTTCCTGTGAAAAACCGTATTCGGTATAAATATCCTGAAGTAACTGGTACAGACTACGACCATTACTTCGGGCCCAGGCAGCGATCTCGGCTATCATTGATATTGAACCTACAGAGTCCTTGTCCCTGACATAGTCACCTGGAAGGAAGCCATAACTTTCCTCGCCCCCGCAAATATACTTCTTAGTACGTTCCTGTTCCCTTACTACAGATGCGATCCACTTGAATCCGGTATAGGTGTCAAAGTACTCTACGCCGTTTTTTTCGGCGATTTCTTTGAGGAGTTCGCTTGTAACGATGGTCTTTACTATAAACTCATTTCCTTTTAGCAGACCTTTATTCTTCCATTGAGACACCATGTACCATGTGAGAAGAGCTGCGGTCTGATTACCATTGACAGGTATAAACTCACCCTTGTCATTCCTAATAGCGATACCAAGTCTGTCGCCATCAGGGTCTGAAGCAGCAACCAGGTCTGCACCCTCAGCAATAGCCTTTTCTATGGCCAGCTTTAGTGCTGCAGTTTCTTCAGGGTTGGGAGATTCTACAGTGGGGAAATTACCACTGACAACCATTTGTTCGGGAACTGTGATCACATTTGTAAAACCCAGTTGACGCAGAGCCTCGGGTACCATCTTATAAGTAGCTCCGTGAATGGGGGAGAAGACTATCTTCATATCCTTCTGCTGCATAATGACATCAGGATTGAGAGAGATGCTCTTCACAGCGTCAATAAATGCCTGGTCAACACTCTTGTCTGCCATTCTTATCAGGTCCTTCTTACCGTCAAATTTAATCTGGCTAACAGAGGATACATTTCTAACTTCTTCTATTATATTGTTGTCATGAGGTGCTACAATTTGAGCTCCATCATTCCAGTACACCTTGTAGCCGTTGTATTCCTTGGGATTGTGAGAGGCAGTAATCACAATACCGCTTTGGCATTCCAGGTGTCTGATAGCAAAAGATACCTCTGGCGTAGGTCTCAATTCGTCAAATAAGTAGGCTATTATGTTATTTGCTGCAAAGATGCCGGCTGCCTTTTCAGCAAATAGTCTGGAGTTGTTCCTGCAGTCATGGCCAATTACAACCTTCCTTTCCCGCAGATTGGCGAATTCCTTATTTATATAATTGGCGAGCCCCTGAGTAGCGGCACCGATTGTATAGATATTGACACGGTTGCTTCCAGCACCCATGATACCACGCAGTCCGCCTGTACCAAACTCAAGATCCTTGTAAAAAGAGTCTATCAGTTCAGTTGTGTCAGGATTATCTAGCATTCTTTTCACCTCGGCTCTGGTAGCCTCGTCATATTCTTCTCCCAGCCATGTCTGGGCTTTTTTTCTTACCGATGATAGTATGTCTTCCATATTTCTTAAGTTTACTTGTTCTAACCCTACCTTCCGATTTCCCCAAACGCCACTAAACATTTCTTAAGGCTCTCGGTCCAGTAAGGTATATCAATATCGTATGTTTTTCTAATACTAGTGCTATCAAGTACAGAGAAAGATGGTCGTGTTGCTGCTGTCTTATACTCTGATGAAAGAATTGGTTTGACCCTTGTATTCTTGCCTGTAAATGTAAATATTGCTTTTGCAAAATCATACCAACTGCAGACTCCAAGATTTGAATAATGGTAAATGCCAGGAATAAAGGCCTTTTCGTTTTGGGAACTAACTTCAAGTATTTTAAGTATAGCTCCGGCCAGATCATCGGCATAGGTAGGAGCCCCTACCTGATCATATACTACCGAAAGTTCCTCCCTTTCACCTGCAAGTCTGAGCATTGTCTTAACGAAATTATTCCCATACCGTGAATAAAGCCACGAGGTTCTGATAATGACATACCTTGGATTTGCCTCCGCAACCAGCTTTTCACCCTCTAATTTTGTAACACCATACACTGATGTGGGTGCGGTTTGCATATCAGGAGCAAGTGGAGTATTTGCATTTCCACCGAATACATAGTCGGTCGAAATATGAATGATACCAGCTCCTTTCTCCTTTGCGTAACGTGCTATCCAGCCGGGTGCCAGAGCATTGATCGTACGTGCCATTTCTATTTCGGTCTCGGCCTTATCGACTGCTGTGTAGGCTGTGCAATTGACCACATAATCAAAATCCGCAGAGCTCATGAAATTCTTTACGTTCTTCTCAGAGCTAAGGTCAAGTTCTTCCATTCTGGTGACTCTGAACTCAGCAAAACCACAATGTGCTGACAACTCGGAAATGGTCGAACCAAGCTGGCCTTCACCGCCAACTACAAGTACTTTCATGTTTATATGTTTAACTTGTTGTTATTTCTTACTCGTAGAAAGAGAAGTTCTTCTCAGCCTCGTCGAAAAAGGGTAGGCTCTTGTCCTTGGGTGAAACAACGGCATCCCTTATGTCTATTTGCCAATTGATACCCAGGGAAGGGTCATTGAAGTCTATTCCTCTTTCTGCTTCATGGTCGTAAACGCTGGAACACTTGTAAAAGAAAATCACTTCGTCGCTTAGGGCGACGAAACCGTGAGCAAATCCACTTGGGATAAAAAACTGAATCTTGTTTTCGTCCGAGAGTTCTATTGCAAAATGTTTTCCAAAAGTGGGAGAGTTGTCTCTTAAATCGACTGCTACGTCCATCACTTTGCCTTTGAGTACCTGGACAAGCTTAGCCTGACCATGAGGGGCAAGTTGGTAATGCAACCCCCGGATAGTGTTCTTCACCGATGAAGATAGGTTCTCCTGTACAAAATCACAATCTATCCCCAGAGCTTTATAATCAGATTTGTTGTACAGTTCAAGGAAATATCCTCTGGCATCAGAAAATACTTTGGGTCTGATAATCTTAAGACCTGGAATATTTGTTTCTTCGACTTTCATTTTACACAATCAATTATAATTCATTGCGGATCTCTGTCAAATCCTGGTCTGCAATCTTTAACAGGTATTTTCCGTAATCATTCTTCGCAAGAGGTGCAGCAAGCTTTAACAATTGTTCCTTGCCTATCCATCCTTTCTTGTAGGCGATTTCCTCAAGCGAAGCAATTTTCAGACCTTGCCTTTTTTCAATTGTGGCGATAAAGTTTGACGCCTGAAGCAAACTGTCGTGCGTTCCTGTATCAAGCCATGCCATACCACGCCCGAGTAATTTAACACTTAGGCTTCCTTCATTAAGGTACAAACGGTTAAGGTCTGTTATTTCAAGTTCACCTCTTTTACTTGGCTTAAGTGTCTTAGCTTTTGCTACAACATCAGGGCCGTAAAAGTACAACCCTGTTACAGCATAGTTTGACTTTGGTGCCTCAGGCTTTTCCTCAATGCTGATAACCCTTCCTTCTTTGTCAAATTCTACAACGCCATACCTTTCTGGGTCATTAACATTATAACCGAAAACCATCGCTCCTTTTGACAGTCTTGAAGCTTCCTTCATTGCGATGCTCAAATTTACGCCATAAAATATGTTATCACCCAGGATAAGACAAACAGGACTATTATCAATAAACTTTTC
>CAYNFX010000014.1:0-17630 GCA_964396555.1 uncultured Alkaliflexus sp. | reverse complement strand
GGTTTCCTCTGAGCCGGGTCATCCTGAGGCAAGGCTTTGTAGATAATTTTAGAGGATGAGCCAGTAATATCAAGCACTTCTCTAGCAAGCTCAAGCATTGAGAACTCGTTTGGGTTGCCAAGATTGACAGGACCAATAATTTCATTTCCTGTATTCATCATCCTTACCATGCCTTCAATAAGGTCATCAACATACTGAAAACTCCTGGTCTGAGTCCCGTCACCAAAGATAGTTATTGGTTGTCCCGTTAGGGCTTGTACTATAAAATTGGATACTACCCGGCCATCATTGGGATGCATTCTGGGGCCGTAGGTGTTGAATATCCTGATGATCTTAATTTTTACTTTATTCTGTCTGTGATAGTCCATAAAAAGAGCCTCAGCACATCTTTTTCCTTCATCATAACATGAACGAATACCAATGGGATTTACATTGCCCCAGTAGGATTCCTCTTGTGGATGAACCATGGGGTCACCATAGACCTCACTTGTTGAAGCCTGCATTATTTTGGCCCTGACACGTTTTGCAAGCCCCAGCATATTTATGGCCCCCATCACTGAGGTCTTAATAGTTTTGATAGGGTTATACTGATAATGAACGGGAGATGCAGGACATGCTAGGTTGTATATTTCATCAACTTCTGCAAAATAAGGATGAGTCACATCATGTCTTACCAGTTCAAAAAACGGATTATCAAGCAGGTGGACTATGTTTTGCTTGCTTCCTGTAAAGTAGTTGTCAAGGCAAATAACATCATTACTATCAGCTAATAACCTGTCACACAGGTGTGACCCTATAAATCCGGCACCGCCGGTAACCAGGATTCTCTTCATAAACTATATTTTCGTTCCCAAAATTAAGGGATTAAATTATTATTCAACCATTAAAAATCTTAGCGAGTCAAAATATTGTGTTATTTTGAGGTTGTAATTACTGGATATTCAAACAAAAATCATAATTTTGCAGCGTTTTTTAGAAACATAATGTCTAACTTTTTAGCAGAAGACTTATTCAAATGGCAGAATTAGAAAATGAAAAAAAAGCAGTGAGAACCAAGGCTGTAGAATCAGCTATTGAAGGTTTTGACTGGGAAAGCTTTGAGTCTGATGCTGCAGCAGGCAGCAGGGATGAGCTTGAGAAAATGTATGATCAGACTTTATCAACAATTTCTGAAAAAGAAGTTATTGATGGTTCTGTTATCGCGATGAACAAGCGCGAAGTTGTAATCAATATTGGTTACAAGTCAGACGGTATTGTAAGCCGTAACGAATTCCGGTATAACCCCGAATTAAAGGTGGGTGATAAGGTAGAGGTATTTGTAGAAAGTCAGGAAGACAAGAAAGGTCAACTAGTTCTTTCACACAAGAAAGCAAGAGCTTTGCGTTCATGGGATCGCGTAAACGAAGCTCTGGAAAAAGACGAAGTTATCAAGGGATACATCAAGTGCCGTACCAAGGGTGGTATGATCGTAGATGTATTCGGTATCGAAGCCTTCCTTCCCGGTTCTCAAATTGATGTTAAGCCCATACGTGACTATGACGTATTTGTGGGCAAGACCATGGAATTCAAGGTTGTTAAGATTAACCCAGAATTCAAGAACGTGGTTGTATCTCATAAGGCTCTTATCGAAGCTGAACTTGAACAGCAAAAGAAAGAGATTATTTCTAAACTTGAAAAAGGTCAGGTTCTTGAAGGAACAGTTAAGAATATTACCTCTTATGGAGTATTTATCGACCTTGGCGGCGTAGATGGATTGATTCACATCACTGACCTTTCATGGGGTCGTGTATCACATCCAGAAGAAATCGTACAGCTTGATCAAAAGCTGAATGTCGTTATCCTCGACTTTGACGATGAAAAGAAACGTATCGCTCTTGGTTTGAAGCAACTTACCGCACATCCTTGGGATGCTCTTGATTCCAACCTAAAAGTAGGTGACATTGTTAAGGGTAAGGTAGTGGTTATGGCTGACTATGGTGCATTTGTAGAAATTGCAGCAGGAGTAGAAGGTCTGATCCACGTTTCTGAAATGTCCTGGTCTCAACACCTACGTAGCGCTCAGGACTTCCTGAAGGTTGGCGAAGAGGTTGAAGCTATCGTTTTAACCCTTGACCGTGACGAAAGGAAGATGTCACTTGGTATCAAGCAACTGAAACCAGATCCATGGGACAACATCGAAGAAAAATATCCTGTAAACAGCAGGCACACAGCTAAGGTTCGAAACTTTACCAACTTTGGTGTATTTGTTGAAATTGAAGAAGGTATCGATGGTCTAATCCATATTTCTGACCTGTCTTGGACCAAGAAAATCAAACATCCCGCTGAGTTTACAAGCATCGGTGAGGACATTGATGTAGTGGTTCTTGAGATCGATAAGGAAAACCGTCGTCTTAGCCTGGGTCACAAGCAATTGGAAGAAAACCCATGGGATGTATTCGAAACAATTTTCACTGTTGATTCAATTCATGAGGGTACAATAGTTGACATTTTCGATAAAGGTGCCGTAATTGCATTACCATACGGAGTTGAAGGATTTGCCACACCTCGTCACCTTGTAAAGGAAGACGGTTCTCAGGCAAAAGCTGAAGAAAAACTTGCGTTTAAAGTAATTGAGTTCAACAAGGCTGCTAAGCGTATTATTTTGTCACATTCACGTATCTTCGAAGACGAGAGAAAGAGTGAAGAGCAGGCTGCAAAAGCTGAACAAGCGAAAGCTACTGCCAGCACTAAGAAAAACGTTAAGAAGTTGAAAGACAATCTTGAAAAGACAACGCTTGGTGACATCTCTGAGTTGGCTGCCTTGAAAGACCAAATGGAAGCTGACGAAAAATAATGTTGGTAGAGTTAAACCTAACTGATTGTTGTAATGGATTTTAAAATTGACAGACTGGATGATTTTATCCTTGTACAGGTTTTGAAAGAAAAACTCGATACTACTATAGCTCCAGGTTTGAAATCAGAACTGGTGTTATTGGCTGGTAACAATGAGAGGAATATTCTATTGGACCTGAGCAAATGTAATTACTGTGATTCGTCCGGTTTAAGTGCCATTTTAGTTGCCAATCGGTTATGTAAGAACAGTGATGGAGTTTTCGTATTGTCAGGGCTACAGCCAGCGGTTGAAAGACTGATTTCGGTAAGCCAGCTTGATACTGTGATAACGATTGCACCTACTGCCGATGACGGAATTGAAATGATGCGTAAGTCAATCAAGTCAAAACAATGAAGTAATAGATGCGATTTTCCGTTACGATACTCGGATGTAACTCTGCGTTGCCAACATCGGAAAGAAACCCAACCGCTCAGGTGCTCAATGTATCTGAGCGGTTTTTTTTAATAGATTGCGGTGAGGGAACACAGATGCAACTGCGGAAAAACAGAATCCGCTTTACCAGAATAAGCCATATCTTTATTTCCCATTTACATGGGGATCATTGTTTTGGTCTCCCAGGCTTTATATCCACACTAGGTCTTCTAGGGAGGACTGCTGACCTTCATGTCTATGGTCCCTCTGATATAGAGAAGGTGTTTGGACCTACACTGGACTACTTTTGCAGGGATATGAAGTATAAGGTTCGGTTTCACCCGGTTGATACGGACAAGTCAATGCTGGTGTATGAGGACAAGAGAGTGGAGGTGTATAATATTCCTCTTACTCACAGGATTCCTACATGCGGATGGCTTTTTAGAGAAAAAGAGGCTGATCGTCATATTATCAGGGAGAGCCTGGAATTTTACAATATTCCTGTAAAATGGATACCCTTGATCAAAAAGGGTCAGGACTATGTGAGTGAAGAAGGGATAGTGATACCCAATAGTATGATAACAAAACCATCTGTCAAGCCACGATCCTATGCGTTTTGCTCTGATACAAAGTATTCGGAAGCGATTATCCCGGTAATAAGGGACGTTGACTTGTTGTACCACGAAGCAACTTTCCTGTCAGACAATGAAGCACTTGCAGGAATTACCTATCATAGTACTGCCAGACAGGCTGCAATGATTGCACAAAAAGCCGGAGTTAAAAAACTAATACTAGGTCACTACAGTACCAGGTACAGCAGTATTGAACTATTCAGGAAGGAGGCTGCGGAAGTGTTTCCAGAGTCCTACCTTGCTGATGATGGAATAACGTTTGAAATTCCCTATTCTGGCAGGGACAGTGAATTTTAATTATATTTGCACTTCATTTTTCCAACCTCAGATCATAAACAATACAGATGCAAAACAAGATCATCATTTTGGATTTCGGTTCCCAATACACGCAGCTTATTGCGCGTCGGGTAAGGGAGTTGAACGTTTACTGCGAAATATTGCCGTATTATAAGATCCCTGAACCCGATGAAACTACTAAGGGAATCATACTCTCGGGGAGTCCTTATAGTGTAACTGACGAAAAGGCTCCTGCCCCTGACCTTACAAAGGTGCTTGGGAAAGTTCCCTTGCTGGGAGTTTGCTATGGCGCACAGTATATTGCCAAACATTCAGGTGGTGTTGTGGAATCATCTGAAGCCAGGGAGTATGGAAGGGCAAATCTTGAGACCCTCGACAGCAGTAATTTGTTGTTCAAGAATGTTGATAAAGGCTGTCAGGTATGGATGTCTCATGGTGATACAATAACTAGCCTTCCAAAAGGGTTTGAAGTAATAGCTGGTACAAAGGATGTTAAGATCGCTGCTTACCACCTACCTATTAGGAATGTATTTGGTATTCAGTTTCACCCTGAAGTATATCATACCACACTGGGAGCACAGATGCTAAAAAACTTTTTGTTTGACATTTGTGGATGTGTTCCTGACTGGAGCCCTGCGGCTTTTGTTTCCTCCACAGTTGAGGAGTTGCGCAACACTCTTGGCAATGATAAGGTTGTTTTGGGTCTATCTGGTGGCGTTGACAGTTCTGTAGCAGCATTGCTTCTTCATAAGGCCATAGGTCCTAACCTTTGCTGTATATTTGTCAACAACGGTTTGTTGCGTAAAAATGAGTTTGATTCTGTTCTGGATTCATATAAACACTTGGGACTAAATGTAAAAGGTGTTGATTCAAGTGCCCGCTTCCTTAATGAACTTGATGGTGTAAGTGAGCCTGAGGCCAAGCGTAAGATAATAGGCAGGGTCTTTATTGAGGTGTTTGATGAGGAAGCTCATTTGATAAAGGATGTGAAGTGGTTGGCTCAAGGTACTATCTATCCCGACGTGATAGAATCTGTATCTGTCAACGGGCCTTCCGTTACTATCAAGTCCCACCATAATGTGGGAGGGTTGCCTGAAAAGATGAATCTTAAAGTTATTGAACCACTGAAGCTCCTATTTAAGGATGAAGTCAGGAGGGTTGGTAAGGAGCTTGATCTGCCTGAAAACATTCTAAGTCGTCACCCATTCCCGGGACCAGGACTTGCAATTCGAATACTTGGTGATATTACTGCAGAACGAGTTGCCCTTCTCCAGGAGGTTGATGATATTTTTATAAACGCGCTTAAGAATAACAACCTGTATGACAGCGTATGGCAGGCTGGTGTGATGCTTTTGCCTGTTAAATCCGTTGGCGTTATGGGTGATGAGAGAACGTATGAAAGTGTTGTTGCACTTAGAGCTGTACAGTCAACTGACGGTATGACAGCTGACTGGGTACATCTTCCATATGAGTTTCTGGCCATGGTTTCAAATGAGATTATTAACAAAGTACGTGGAGTTAATCGAGTAGTTTATGATATAAGCTCAAAACCGCCTGCAACAATAGAGTGGGAATAGAAAGAAGGGATTTTCATATCACATTAATTGTGATTTATTTACATATGCACTATAACCCGGATGCTCCCAGATTCGTAAGAGGTTGTGTGTTATGGCACAATAATTGGTTTGTCTGTAACAGTAATACAGACAAACCAAATTGTTTTTAATGGTTTGATGAGAAAGGAAGCAGTGATATGAAGATCAGACACATTTTTATTAGGTACTCAGCCTTATTTCTGTTTTTGGTTTGTTTCGGAAGCCTTTTGGCCCAACATGATGACAAAGGCTTCGATAATTTTCAGGTTGCATGGCAGCTGATTACCAACTTCTATGTAGATAGTGTAAACAAGGAAGACCTTTCCAGGGTTGCCATTGAGTCAATGTTAAGCAAGCTTGATCCCCATTCTGTATTTATTCCGGCTGAGGAAGTTACGGCTATGAATGAGCCCTTGGATGGCAATTTTGAAGGTATTGGGATAGAGTATGCCATTGTAGACGATACCTTGACTGTGTTATCTCCAATTAGTGATGGACCTTCAGATAAGGCTGGCATAGTCGAAGGAGACAGGATAGTGGCGGTTGACGGAAAAAGCATTGCTTCAGTTGGTCTTGTTAATTCTGAAGTTCCGAAACTGCTTAGAGGAAAGAAAGGTAGTGAAGTCGTTTTGTCGGTTTACCGGAAAGGTAAACCAGGATTAATGAATATCCGGGTTATCCGGGACAAGATCCCCATTCATAGTGTGGAAGCCGCATATATGGCCGGTGAAGAGACAGGTTACATTAAGATCAATCGTTTTGCAGCAAATACCCACAAGGAGTTTTGTGATGCACTAAAGGAGCTGAAGAGTGAAGGAATGGATAATCTTATTCTGGATCTCAGAGGCAATGGTGGCGGTTATCTTAAGGCTGCCCTTGACATAGTCGACGAGTTTCTGGGAAGCAACAGACTTATACTTTATACCGAAGGCAAATCAGTCTCAAAGAAAAATTACTATTCTACGCGAAACGGTCTTTGGCAGAAGGGCAATCTAATTTTGTTACTCGATGAAGGTTCAGCTTCTGCATCTGAAATAGTGGCTGGAGCCGTCCAGGACTGGGACAGGGGTATAGTAATAGGCCGGAGAAGTTTTGGCAAGGGGCTTGTACAACGTCCATTTACACTTCCTGACGGATCAGAGATTCGTTTAACAATAGCAAACTATTATACACCCTCGGGTCGCAGTATTCAAAAGCCTTATACAAAGGGAATTAAAGAGTATCGTTCAGAAATCAATGAAAGGTTATCATCAGGTGAGCTTTTGTCAAAGGATAGTATACATATCAATGATGCAGCTTATTATGAGACACTTGTGATGAAGAGAGCTGTCTATGGTGGCGGAGGTATCGTTCCGGATGTGTTTGTTCCAATAGACACAGCACAATACAGCGAGTATTACAACAGGCTTTTGTCAACGGGAGTAATCCGCCAATATGCAGTTCAGTATTGGGATTCTAACAGGGACAAACTGGGGGCATCTTATCATGATTATAAAACTTTCAAGGATAGATTTGAAGTAGATCAGGTGATGATAGATGGACTTGTAAGTGAGGCAGCATCCCATGGTATAGATTCTGACCAAGAAGGACTGGAAACTTCGGGCGAACTCATAAAGGCTATGCTTAAAGCTCAGATTGCAAGAAATATCTGGGGGGTAAAAGCCTATTATGAAATTATTAATCCAACAATGTCAGTTTACAATAAAGCTGTAGAGTTGATAGAATCGCGTAATCTGTTTTCTGGTATTGACAAATACTAGTTCTAATTTTTATAACTTTACAACACCCGTTTGAGTATTTTCAGACGGGTGTTTTTTATTTTTAGGGAATCTCCCGTCTATTTCAATAGGTAAAAATCAAATTGTAATGATTATTTCTTCCTGGTTATCTGAAAATTGGATTGAACTTGGGGGTACTCTGTTTGCCCTTATCTACCTGTTTTTGTCAATACGGGAGAGTATTTTACTTTGGGTAGCAGGTTTCTTGTCAGCCGTATTTTTTGCAGTATTATTGTATCAGAGTCGTTTGTATGCCGATATGGGTTTACAGGTGTATTATCTATGGGTCAGTGTATATGGCTGGATACACTGGAGAAGCGGTAAAAAGAAAGGAGGCGACGAATCGAAAGTAATACCTACAATAAGTCTTAAGTCAGTTCAATGGCTTATTTACATTGGTGTTATCATCCTGGTCGGGGCTTTGTTATATTTATTACTAAAAACAGTTCCTTTCCTGCTTGAAATGTCCTCATCAGAAATGCCTGACGTTCCTTTGCTGGATGCGATTAAAACGGGCGGAAGCATAGTGGCCACCTGGATGCTTGCAAGGAAAATTCTGGAGCACTGGTTATTTTGGATAGTGCTGGATGCTTTTTCGGCAGGAATTTACCTATATAAGGGACTGTATTTGGCTGCAGGATTATTTATAGTATATTGCATCATGGCAATTGTAGGGTATTTCAGGTGGAAAAAGAATATGACTAAACAGTCAGCCACTTTCTGAAATGAAACGAATAGTAATTACAGGGCCGGAGGCATCGGGTAAGACAACCCTTACGGATGAACTGGCAGCATATTATGGATGTCCGGGCATAACTGAGTATGCTAGGGATTATGTTAACAGACTTAAAAGGCCCTATTCATTTGAAGACGTTGAAACAATTGCCAGACGGCAATTGTTTGTTTTCCGTAACATCCAGAGATGGAACTTCAATGGAGCTCCAATTGCTATTTTTGATACTTTTCTAATAATTACCAAGCTTTGGTTTGAAGAAGTTTATTTCTGTTCTCCAGTATGTATAGATAAGGTTATAAGGGACAATAAGCCTGATCTCGTTTTGTTATGTAAGCCTGACTTGCCGTGGAATGATGATGGAGTTAGAGAGAACGGACACAGGCGAGAATACTTCTTTGACAGGTATAGAAGGGAGCTGGAGTATTATGGTATCAGGTACAGTCAAATAGGCGGGCAGGGGAGCGAAAGAATGCTTAATGCGTTGAAAGAGATAGATCAATTAAACTGAATAATCATGAGCAAATTCGAGTATCCCAAAGAAATTAAGAGGACTATCGACGCTTTGTCTAAAGCTGAGTCATACAAGTCAGTGTGGCACAGACAAAATCCTGATCAGCCAATGCCATCAGTTGCTGAGATGAGGGTTGTAGTAGACCTGATTAGGGAGGTTATTTTTCCGGGTTATTTCGGTAGTTCATCGACAAGGCCCGACAGTGTTAAGTACTATATTGGAGTAAACGTTGAGAGACTTTTTGATAAGCTTAGACATCAGATATATGCTGGACTATGCTTTGGATGCGGAGATCCTGACAGTATGGACTCAGCCAAGGCTAAGGAACGGGCTGCAGAACTGTGTGTTAAGTTTATTGAACAGCTTCCAGAGATTCGTCAGGTCCTTGCAACTGATGTAGAGTCTGCCTTCGTTGGCGATCCGGCTGCTCAAAGTAGGGAGGAAGTAATATTTTGCTATCCTGCGATAAGGGCAATTACTAATTACAGAGTAGCTCATGCCTTGTATGAGTTGAAGGTGCCATTACTTCCAAGGATTATCACAGAGATGGCACATTCGGAAACAGGTATTGATATCCATCCTAGGGCAAGAATTGGCCACAGCTTTACCATCGATCATGGAACAGGGGTAGTGATAGGCGCTACTTCAATTATAGGCAATAATGTCAAGATTTATCAGGGTGTTACTCTTGGAGCAAAGAGCTTTCCTTTAGATGAGCAGGGCAATCCTATCAAGGGTATTGAGCGCCATCCAATAGTTGAGGATAACGTAATTATATATGCTCAGGCAACAATCCTTGGACGTATTACTATCGGAGCAAATTCTGTTATTGGCGGTAACGTGTGGATAACCTCTGATGTTGCACCCAATAGCAAAGTGGTACAGGAGAGATATCGTTTTGGTGGTTTTGTCTGGGGCGATGGTATTTAGTTTTACTTCAATTTACATACTGTTCGTCTTTCAATGAAGTACATTAGCCAAATAATACCGTTTTTTGGAACGGAATTATCGAAATGGAGCGATATTCAGGTGCTGAATTTTCATTGTGCTGTGAGAAAAACTTATATATTTGTTTGCAACTATGGTAATGTTCTAAGATGGGATTTGACATCGACAAATGGTACTTGCGGAAGCTGCAAGGTGAGATAATCGTGAGATACATGGGAGACATTACTCCTGAGAAGATCACTGAGATTCTCGAAGTTATTGAGTCGAATCTTAATCTAAAAAAAGTAAATAATCAAACCAGGAAGAAGGTTTATAATGTATTTGTTGAGTGCATCCAAAATCTTTTCCATCATGTTGATGTGCCGCCAAATACAACAAATGTTAATACAAATCAGCGATTTGGCGTAATAATCCTTGCCAGGGATAATTATTTTTATCGTGTATCGACCGGTAATTTCGTTCATTTTTCTAAAGTCAATATTATCCGAGACAGGATAGACCAGATCAACTCATTGTCCGATGAGGAGCTAAGAGGCCTGTATAGGGAGATACTTGGAAATGAAGGGATATCTTTTAAGGGCGGAGGAGGCTTGGGAATGCTTGATATGGTACGAAAGACCGGTAATAAGCTTGAGTACTCGATTTATCCGCATGACAAAGACTTTGTTTTTTTCGCTATTGATGTCTATATTAGTTAATAATTTGGTTTAATACCGTTATGGAAACAATTATTCGTGAAGGGACCCCAAAAACGCCTTACGTCAGATTAGACGGTGAAAAGGGATTGATCGAAATCAAAGGTCGCTCAATTCCTGAAAATTCTGTAGAGTTTTACAAGCCACTGATTGACTGGTTAGACAAATACGGGAATGTGCCTCTTGAGGTAACTAACGTGAACATACAACTTGAGTACTTCAATACCAGTTCTTCAAAATGTATACTTGACATCTTTAAGAAGCTAGAGCTGATATACAAGAAGGGTAGCAAGGTTCAGATTAACTGGTACTATGAAGAGGATGACGAGGATATGTTTGAAGCCGGAGAGGATTACCAGTCCATTATAAATATTCCTTTCACCATGATTGAGATGGAGGATTAGAGTTGAATTTCTGAAAGCTCTTTTCTTGCTTTTATCTTTTTGCCATAGTTCAGCAGTTTTCTAAAGACTTCGAAATATAGCAGAATAAACAGCATTGCGTTGTATATCCAGATTATGGTAAGGTTAACTGTATATGTATTGATATTCTTGTCATTCAGGCGTTTGACAGGTGCAAGGAAGTGAGCTTTCAGAAATGGGTGTTCGGGTTCTGTATATACAGGATCGAACTTCTTAATAATCTCCTTATCAAGAACCAGTATTCTGCTCATAAACATATCGTTTGTTCTTCTCATAAACCGCTCCAGGTTATCATTGTGATAATCTTCTTTCAGTTTTATAAGATACTCAGGACTATACTCTGAGATCAAACGTCTCTTTTCAGATTCCATTAGTTCATCAGCCTTGTTGTATAGGTTGATATAGAAAGTCTTATAGATATCAAGAGAATTCCTCACTATACGTATTACAGTAGTATCAAAAGTCTCTTCACCCAGTTCCAAAGGTGCTATTTGTGAGGCAGATTGGAATATGCGCCTGTTATGCTTATCTATTTCGTTACGTATTAGGCCTTCAATCCGTAATTTTTCACTATCATCGATTGGGGATGACCACTTTGAAATCTGATTGTTTAGCTCCGGGATCCAGTAATCTTTCCTGTAAGTAGCTTCGCTTTTTAGCTTTTCAAACAAAGCAAAATGCTTGTGATAGGCATTTTCCATATGTTGCTTTACGGCAAGGGCTTCAAATGCCCAACGGGAAGTAATAAATTCCCCGTACCATGGTATTTGTTTCTGTGAGGAAATCCTTGGGTTTAGCTGATCATAGTTAACAAATACACCGCTGATAATAAGTTGAGGGATGATCAGGAAAGGAATAAGGATATAAACATTCACTGACTTATTTAAAGCATCAGACACATTTAGACCGAGCATATTGGCAAATACAGCTGATGAGAATAATACAAACCAGTAAATAGTACCCATATCCTTAATGCCCATTATAGTGTTACCTACAAGAACAAATAGAGCAGTCTGAATAGCTGAAATAGCTCCCAGAATAATGAACTTAGAACCAAGGTAACTAAAGCGGCTCAGGTTGAGGAACGATTCCCGCCTCAATAGTTTTCTGTCTGAGATAATCTCTTCAGCACTTACTGTCAGGCCGATAAAGATTGATATTATTACTGATAGTATAATGTAAACCGTAAGGTTGGGGTTCTGACTGAAAATATAACCCCGACTTCCGCCGGCACTGATGTCAAAATACAGGATGAGAGAGGACAGAATAAATGCCAGAAGTGGAGCCTCCAGAAAATTAATAAGTACATATTGTCTGTTGGAAAGCTTTGCCAACACATCCCTGGTTATGAAAACCCACAGCTGTTTTATCCTGTTTGGAATCTTGAAACTTCCTTCCGGGAGTTTTTGCGGTACCACTTGCTCATGGGAATCCCTGAGTAGAGCTTTTTGCTTCCTGAAATATAGGTCATACCATTCTTCTGCATCTACCTTGCGATCTCCCGTTGGGTTGCCGTATTCATCCAGCACATTACTGTTTACAATAGTAAGAATTTGTTCCGGGCTAACATTTCCACATAATGGGCACTCGCTTTCCTCCTTGTTTACATGATTTACGCATTCCTTAAAATAATTGATAGCCTCGACCGGCTCTCCATCATATATCATGCGTCCGCCGGTATCAAGGACCAACAGCTGATCAAACATCTTAAATATTTCGGATGAAGGCTGGTGAATAACTACAAAGATCAGTTTGTCCTTTAGAGACAGTTCTTTGAGCAAGTCCATAATATTTTCCGAGTCCCTTGATGACAGTCCCGATGTGGGTTCATCCATGAACATTACAGCCGGTTCTCTTATAAGCTCAAGAGCAATATTCAATCGCTTGCGCTGACCTCCACTAATCTTTTTGTTGAGGGGACTCCCCACCTTCATGTTCCTTATCTCGTATAGTCCAAGACTCTTTAGCAGAAGATTAACCTTACGGCTAAGATTGGGTTTAGAAATATGGTCAAAACAAAGCTTAGCGTTGTAGTACAGGTTTTGATATACTGTAAGATCTTCTATCAAGAGGTCATCCTGAGCTACATAGCCGATAAGGCCCTTTATCTTGTCTGGATGGTTGTATATGTCAACACCATTAATTCTAACAGAACCGCTTTCCGGTCTTAGCATACCGGTAAGCAAACTGATTAGCGTTGTTTTGCCCGAACCAGAATCACCCATTATTCCAACAAGGTTTCCAGATCCCGATGTGAAGCTCATCCTGCGTATACCAGCATTACTTTTCTTATACAAGAAGGAGATATCATTTACCTCGAATAGGATAGGATCCCTATGCTTACTCTTGTAAAACTGGTTGGCTATTGTTGTGTAAGTCAGTGGAGCTAAACGGCGATGTCGAAGGGAGCTGCCCTGGCGCATGAAATAAACCTTGCCAGGCTGAATTAATTGGCCGTTAAGCGTAAGGGCACTTGCCTTCCTTGCTTTTAGCAGCATCAGGTTGCCCGAACTCAGATTGAGAACCCTTAACTCATTTTGAAGGTGCTCAAAATAAAAATAACCACTTTTGTCCTTGTCACCCGGGTCACCACTAATTATCAACAGGTTACTTCCCGGAATCTGATTCTTGAAGTTGTCTGTTACAAAGGCGAATATCTCAAAATATTCGCTGCTGTTAATGTTAAAGGTCGCCGAGATGGTATTTGCAAATTCTGTTTCAACACTGGACATGCCATACCTTCCGCTGTTGAAAAATTCAAGCAGCTGGACTATAACTACAAGCTTCTGATAATAGGTGAGTTCCTCGTTAATGGAAGTAGCTATCTTAAGAACCTTAACCGAACTGGCTGCATGCCTTTTCCTAAGTTTTGAAGGTTCGCTAAGGCGCATCTCCTGTTCATGAACGTAGGAGTCATACATTGCAAGATACTCTTCAACCTTTTGACTGTTTAGTTGCTGTGACAAATAATTGCGCACAACATCGCGTCTGTGTTCTTCATTCTGGTTGGGAGAAGAAACCAGAGCAAACAGTTGCATCAAGGCCTTTAGTATCTCTTCACTCATCTTGTTTTGAAGCCAAGTAGCATTATTGCAATGCCCGATTCGGCAATTTCATTATTAAGGCGGGCTTCAATAATACACTCCATAGAACCCTCCATTTTGAAGTCCCAAAATCCAGAATTACCGTAGTCACTGTTTTTGAACAAAAGATTGCGGTTGGTGTCATACAGTGAAAATTCGATCAGTCCTGGAGTGTGGCTGCACATTACTATTCGGTATGTGTTACCGTCGTAAAGGGTGGTTCTGAATTCGGCCACTTCCTCTCCTATAAGCAATGCCTTTGAAGTCTTGTCACCAACTACAAACGTAGGTTCAAATTCGGTAAGACAATCACTTATTATCATATCTTCCTGGGAATTCAATCCTGCAGGCAGGATCAGACATATTATTACCAGAAGTTTAAGAATTGGGAACCTGTTAATCATCCTTTGCTGGTTTTAAAATCTACGTATTTAAACGCCTTGACTCAAATTTATTCAAATGAATCCACAATATAACAATCTTATTGTTTTTTTTGCCAATAATATTTCACCAAAAAACAGGCTAAAGGCAAACTTTGTTGACTTTCAAATACGATTCTATCCTTCCTTAAAAAATACTGTCTTTTTGATTTTCTGAATGTATTGTATTTAAATATAGCTACTTGGGGTGAGATTTTGTCCTGTCGGTCCAAAATCAGCGCGTCAAAGTGGCGTAATTCTTTGGATTTCCCTGCCAATTTGGCCCATATGCGACTGTGGTTCTGGATTTGTTACCACCATCATGAGCAAAAAAAAGTGCCATGAATTTGAATCAATTTACAATAAAATCGCAGGAGGCCATACAGCATGCGATTGAAATAGCAGCAGGTTCAAACCGCCAAGCGGTTGAACCCGGACACCTGTTAAGTGCAGTAATCAGCACAGAAGAGAGTCTTGTAGATTTCCTTTTTCGAAAAACAGGAATAGGGAATATCAGGCCCATACTTGAGAAAATACTGGACTCATATTCAAAAGTCAGTGGTGGTGAGCCATTTCTGAGCCGTGATACAAGTGATGCCTTGCAGAGAGCTGTAGCGAAGGCAAAGGAAATGGGCGATACCTATGCTTCAGTTGAACATATTCTCCTCGGAATACTTGGAGGAAAGGATTCTGTAGCCAAAATGCTGAAGGATGCAGGAGGCAATGAGTCTGCAATGCTCAAAGCTATTGAGGAGCTTCGTAAGGGAAGTCGTGCTGACAGTCCGACTGCTGAGGACAGGTACAATGCACTAAACAGGTTTGCTATTAATCTAAATGACAGGGCTCGTTCAGGCAAACTGGATCCTGTGATTGGAAGGGATGAGGAAATTAGACGTGTATTACAAATTCTGTCTAGAAGGACCAAAAACAACCCTATACTGCTTGGAGAACCAGGTGTAGGAAAGACTGCAATTGCTGAAGGACTGGCTCACAGGATAGTCAACGGAGATGTGCCAGAAAACCTGAAAACAAAGGAGATCTACTCACTTGATATGGGTGCTCTGATAGCCGGGGCCAAGTACAAAGGTGAGTTTGAGGAAAGGATTAAAGCCGTAGTAAGGGAAGTTGTAAACAGCGAAGGACAGGTAATTCTCTTTATCGATGAAATCCACACATTGGTCGGAGCTGGTAAGAGTGAGGGTGCAATGGATGCAGCCAATATTCTGAAGCCGGCACTTGCAAGGGGCGAACTGCGTGCTATAGGAGCTACAACCCTGAATGAGTATCAGAAATACTTTGAAAAGGATAAGGCTTTGGAACGTCGTTTCCAGATCGTGATGGTTGATGAGCCCGATATCCTTTCATCAATATCGATACTTCGTGGGCTTAAGGAAAGATATGAGAATCACCACAAGGTAAGGATTAGGGACGAAGCTGTGATCGCAGCAGTTGAACTTTCAAAGAGATATATCTCTGACAGATACCTGCCTGATAAGGCAATAGACCTTATGGATGAGGCTGCTTCCCGACTAAGGCTTGAGATCAATTCGGTACCCGAAGAAATCGACGAGGCCGAACGCAATATCAAGCAACTTGAAATAGAGAGGGAAGCCTTGAAACGTGAGGGTAACACAGAAAAGATTGAAATCCTGTCTAAGGATATTGCTGAACTCAGGGAAAAGAGTTTAGCAATGCGCTCAAAATGGGAGGAAGAAAAGTCAGTTATTGAAGCAATTCAGAAACTGAAGTCAGACATAGAGAATTATAAGTTTGAAGCTCAAAAGGCTGAGAGGGAAGGGCTATATGACAAGGTTGCCGAACTCAGGTATGGCAAGATCAGAAATGCCGAGACTGAGATAGGAAATCTGAAAAAGAAGCTTACTGAAAAGCAGGCAGATAACCCAATGGTAAAGGAGGAAGTCGATGCTGAGGATATTGCCCAGGTTGTAAGCAAGTGGACCGGTATCCCTGTAAACAGGATGCTGAAAAGCGAGAGGCAGAAATTGCTACACATAGAAGACGAGCTGCACAAGCGAGTAGTGGGTCAACATGAAGCAGTATCTGCTGTAGCTAATGCTGTGAGACGGTCAAGAGCATGGCTGCAGGATGCAAAGCGTCCGATTGGATCCTTTATTTTTCTTGGTACGACAGGGGTAGGAAAGAGCGAGCTTGCCAAGACACTAGCTGCCTTTCTGTTTGACGATGAGAATCTATTGACCCGTATCGATATGTCAGAGTATCAGGAAAGACATTCAGTCTCAAGGCTTGTCGGTGCTCCTCCAGGATATGTTGGTTACGACGAAGGTGGCCAATTGACAGAGGCTGTAAGGAGAAAGCCATACTCTGTAATACTGCTTGATGAGATTGAAAAGGCCCATCCTGACGTGTTCAATATCCTGCTACAGGTACTTGATGACGGGCGTTTGACAGACAACAAGGGTAGGACAGTGGATTTCAAGAATACGATAGTAATAATGACATCCAACCTTGGATCTTCAATTCTGCAAAACAGTCTTGAAGCCAGTGGAGGAAAAGGAGTAAGTCCAGAGGCTCATCGTCAGGTGCGGGAACTGCTTAAAGGAACAATTTCACCAGAGTTTCTCAATAGAGTTGATGAAATAATAATCTTCGACCCATTGACAGACACTGAAATTGAGGAAGTTGCCAGACTGCAGCTTGACAGATTAAGAGAAATGCTTGTTGCGCAGGGTTTTGAGCTTGAAGTTAGTGAGAATGCTCTGAAATGGCTGGCAAAGATAGGATTTGACCCTATTTATGGGGCTAGGCCTATCAAGAGGGCTATTCAGACCTATATGGTAAATAAACTGGCCGAGATGCTTCTGGCTGGAACACTAAGTAAAGAGAAACCAATAAGAGTTGAAGCAGGGGATGGAGGACTTGAATTCTATCTAGGTTGATAGCTCTGGTATAGACGAAAAAGGGAAAGGCCGCATTATGGCGGCTTCTCCCTTTTGTTATTATTAATTCATTTATTGCTAAAATCGAAAACCTTATCCAATTTCATAAGGCTAAGCAGGCTGTAAACCTCCTTGTTTACATTTGCCAGTTGGAAATTGCCGCTATTTTCACGAGCTGCTTTAAGAGCTGAAATCAACACACCAATCCCCGTACTGTCAATAAAACGGATATTATTAAGATCCAAAACTAGGTTGTATCCGCAATTGACCAACTGTTCAGACAACTGTTCCTTAATGGTAGCAGCAATAGTCACATTCAGTCTATCTGTCCCCTCAATAGTTGATCGCCAAT
>CAYNFX010000013.1:0-29367 GCA_964396555.1 uncultured Alkaliflexus sp. | reverse complement strand
TCAGCCTGCGTCCATCTGGAGATACAAAGTTTGTAATGAATGCTTCGGGTGAGAAAAATACTGACGGAACCCAGATTGTCATCTGGACGCATTCGAACAAGAACGCTCCTAATCACGCTGAGTTCCGCTTTATCAAAGTTCAAAACCCATGATTGTGATGTATGGTATAGAATCCTTACTTTCTGTGTGTTACTGACAGGTGTGAGGTATGATACCTTTTCCCGCTTATTACAGATATGCAAGCCAGATAAACAGATTCAGGTTAAAGACGAAATGATAATATAGCAATAAGGGGCTGTCACGATTACTCGATAGGTGGCTCAGCTCAGCCAACATGGCCAGATCGATATTTTCATCCAGATGATTTTGGATATAGTCGGGTACAATATTGATTTTCTTTATGTATCCCTCGAGTGTGGAGTTGCGTCCTGCAAGTTCCATTTCCTTCTGTTTTATATATCAGAAATAGGGTAGTAAAGCAGGAAACACGTTTCCGATCTTGCTGTTTTTGTTGAAACAACAGAAAGAACTATATTTATTTAATGGTTTCGAGCCATCCTTACTTATACAAGAAAATTTGAGAGTATGAGCACACAGACTTCAGCCAATAGGATAGCGTCTTCCTATTTATTGCCTCTTGTAATCCTAGGAACAATGTT
This sequence comes from uncultured Alkaliflexus sp., assembly GCA_964396555.1. Lineage (GTDB taxonomy): Bacteria > Bacteroidota > Bacteroidia > Bacteroidales > Marinilabiliaceae > Geofilum. The sequence continues at coordinate 28,708 of CAYNFX010000013.1, read as the reverse complement.
CTTCTCCATAGGCTTTGCCCTTGGAATTAATAGTTACTTAATACCACTGCTTAATCAGGCATTGGAGATATCATCATCAGAATCATATCTGGTTTTGGCTGCCACTTTCAGTGCTTTTATTGTTTTTGGCTATCCAGCATCCCTTGTAATTTCTAAGATTGGGTATAAGAAGACCATGGCTTTGTCCTTTCTTATGTTCTCGGTGGGCTTTTTTCTTTACCTCCCTTCTGCAAGGATGGAAAGCCTTACATTATTTTTAGTAGCCTCATTTATAAGCGGGATGGGGAATACCTTCCTACAGGCAACCGTAAACCCTTATGTGACCATATTGGGCCCAATTGAGAGTGCCGCAAAGCGTATTAGTTATATGGGGATAGCCAACAAACTCGCATGGCCTGTAGCCCCAATGTTTCTCGCATTGGTAATAGGAAAGAGTGTAAATGAGGTAAGTCTGGCCGATGTACAGCTTCCCTTTATCATAATAATAGGTGTATTCCTTTTGCTAGGCGTGCTGGTTCTGCTTGCTCCACTGCCTGAAGTAAAGGCAGTAGGCGAGGATGAGAGCAGTATCGATGAATGCCCTTATGCAGCAGGAAAGTCATCAATTTGGCAATTCCCTCACCTGTTGCTGGGCGTACTTGCTCTTTTTCTTTATGTAGGTGCTGAGACAATATCACTAGGCACGCTTGTTGACTATGCAGAGAGCCTGGGAATGCCTAATCCTGAATACTATGCATGGATAGCCCCGTTTGGTATGGTAACCGGCTATCTTGCCGGCATCATTTTTATCCCGAAATACGTCAGTCAGTCTAGGGCACTTGTTATCGTATCGATTATCGCTATTGTCGGATCACTATCTGTTGTGCTTATGCCTCAGGAACTGTCTATATACTTTGTCGTACTGATGGCATTAGGTTGTTCGCTGATGTGGCCTGCAATATGGCCTTTGGCTATGACAGATTTGGGTCGCTTCACAAAAACAGGCTCATCGCTTATGGTAATTGCCATTGTCGGTGGTGCATTGATTCCTCCATTATATGGAGTAGCAAAGGACGCCTTAGGTGCTCAGAATGCATACTGGATTGCTGTTCCCATCTTCTTCTATATACTTTACTATGCCCTCAAAGGCCATAAGATCAGGGTGTGATCCTGAGTGTCGCTAATGCCCGGATACAAAGGCTTTTATAAAGAGCTCATAATGAATGCAGTTATGAGAAGTGGCATTAAGGATTTGAAGGATTGGCAGCTGAATATTCTTGGTTTCTAAGTCACAGTTATTCTATTGCTAATGTTGAATTTTCCTATGATGATATAGTATTATGTAATTTCCAACAGGCAATAATATAGCTTTTGTAAATATCATAAATACAGTATGTTGCAGTAGGCGAGTGCCCTGCCAGATGTACTATTTAATAGGGAGCAAGATGCCCTAAATTGGGTATAGATGACAATTATCCTCTTTTCATAATTTGCGCATTATAAATGTGGTGATAATCAGGCAAACACGGCTGATGGGTATAAATACCTCTTTTTGAGGGGGATAGCATCGCCAAATCAAAAATTTAATACATTCGTTTGCGAATTACACCTTTCAGCCACAATAAATAGTATTGAACATTAAATTTTAACTCATGCGCAAAGTTTTTTTGTTTGTTTCGATTCTGGTCCTGACTCAGGTTGCTAATGCCCAACTTAGTGTTGGTACAGAGTTACGTAATCGCGGCGAGTACCGTGACGGTTATCAGAAACTGGCTGGTGAAGACAATGAAGCCCACGTTTCTGTATCTCAACGTACCAGAATTATTGTAAACTTTGAAAATGAAGATCTTAAACTGCGTTTCTCACCCCAGGATGTCAGAGTATGGGGTGATGAGGTAAATGGTAATAATAAACCATCTCTTGAACTCTTCGAAGGTTGGGTTGATTTTAAGTTCCTCAAGAATAGCAGACTCGTTGTAGGTCGGCAGGTGTGGAACTACGATAACCAGTTCCTGTTGTCTGCAGGAAACTGGAACCAACGCGGTACTTCACATGATGCGTTGCTTTACAAGTATAAATCAGGTGAGTGGGATTTCCATCTTGGTGCCGCCTGGAACTCAGCCAGTCAGACTCTGCAAAACAACTATTACCGCTCTAACCGTTACAAATCACTTAATCTGCTCTGGCTTCGCCATAAGGGGGAGAATGGATTATCGGCTTCTTTAACCCACCTTTCTTCTGGTATTACCGAATCGGACGAGTCCAATACAATCCGCTTCAGACATACTACAGGCTTGTATTCAGTTATTGAAAAGGGAGACTTTTCTGCTTTCGGTAATGCTTACTACCAATATGGTAAAAACAAGGCAAATATTGATGTTAGTGCATACTTGCTTGCAGCAGGTGCCAGCATTAAGGCAGGCGATCTGAAAACAGGTCTTGCCGGTGTTTACCTCTCAGGTAGGAAGAAAGACGACACAAACAAGGATAGGTTGTTCGACTACATCTATGCCAGTGGTCACGGTAATTTTGGCGATATTGACTATTTCAGGAGCTTTGCTACTGACACCAGAGGCGGTGGTCTTGGTGATATCTACCTGTACTTCGATTATGCAATCAATGAAAAGGTAAATATCAAAAACACTAGCCACTATTTCACCCTTGCTCAGGAAGTCAATAAGTATGATGGAAATGGCGCAGTTGTGGGTACTATCGATAAGAACCTTGGTTTTGAAAATGATATAGTGCTTAAGTATAAGTTCTCCAAGTCAGGAGCCTTCGAAAGTGGTTATGCTTTCTTCCTGCCAACCGACAACCTAAAGGATATTCAAGGAATTACAGATACAAAATATTCCCACTTCTTCTACGTTATGTTGACATTCACTCCCAAAATATATTAGCAGGGTATAAAGTGAATAAATGTAGAACAGTACTGTCGGGATTGACAAGTAACAGCAAATAGCAAATGCCCGAAAAGGGGAGCACCGCTTGCGAGCGGTACTCCCCTTTTTACTTACTAAATGGAAAACAGACTATTCAATTTGAGTTAGTTCGCAGGTACTGATTACTTTGCCCTTGTTTTGGGTTACTGACTTTACCATACCAATATTTTCTGAATACCACTCGGTTACCTGATTTTCAACCTTGATAAAGCCCATGTCACTTTTTACTACTGAGCTGATTTTGCAACACTTGAAAGTTCCGGCAGGGGTGCTGATGTCTTCAACTGCTTCTACATTCCGGTTGGTGATGCTGACCGACATAGCCATTGATATAGGGCCCTGCATACTCATCTTCATGGAGGCGTCCTTTAGTTGCTGTCCTTCTTTCATGGTTGAAGGGAAATGCAAATCATTGGTCTCAATCTTAAAGCCTTCGATATCCTTTACCTGCATCGACGAGATCATATTGCGCATGTCGATGTAAAAGCTTCCGTCTTCGCACCATGCATCAAACTCATACTTTAGTTCAGATTTACCCTTTGCATTGAGGTTCTCAGCCTCGATGGTAATTCTGCTCTGGTCACTATTCTTATTCTTGATCAAATATGTAAGGTATGAGTCGACCTTGCCCGGCTTGGAATAGTTGGCATAAGTCAGTTTGGTTCCTTCCTTTTGCGGAAAGAATAGGGTGCAGTCCTGTGCACTGGCAGCAAATGCACCAGCCATCAGCAGGCTAATGGTTAGGATGATTGACTTTTTCATGGTAGATTATTATAGATTTACAAATAGGCTAAATGGTGTACTTAAGTTCCTGAAATTTTGATTTGAATTCAACAGCGTTTTGATAAATGGGTATTTTCAGAGGATAAAGAAAGGTATGAGACTGGTAGAAAACATTAATAAGGTGTCGGGATTAGAGCTGATTCAACGTGAGAGGGATTGCAATAAATAAAAAGAGGTCGTCACTACCGTGACGACCTCTTTTATCTGATTGTTCTAATTAATTACACCTAATTTGAATAAGCCATTTGTCCTATTAAACCTGACACTTCTATTTTTTTGCCGTCAATAGCAGTTCCTTTCCTAAAACTGTTATCATTCAGCTTTACTTCATTGCCTCAAAGAAGTCGTTACCCTTGTCGTCAACTATAATAAAGGCAGGGAAGTTTTCAACCCTTATCTTGCGAACTGCTTCCATGCCTAGTTCTTCGAAGTCAACAACCTCGACAGACTTGATGCTGTCCTTGGCAAGGATCGCTGCCGGTCCACCTATTGATCCTAAATAGAAACCGCCATGCTTCTTGCATGAGTCGGTTACTGCTTTGGAACGGTTACCTTTGGCTACCATGATCATCGAACCACCCTGGTTTTGGAACAGGTCTACATATGAGTCCATACGTCCTGCAGTAGTGGGTCCGAAGCTCCCTGAAGCCATACCCTGAGGGGTCTTGGCAGGACCTGCATAATAAACCGGGTGTTTCTTGAAGTACTCAGGCATTGGCTTGCCTTCATCGATCATCTTCTTGATCTGGGCGTGAGCAATGTCACGTGCTACTATCAACGTACCACTCAGGTTTAGACGGGTCTTGATAGGATATTTTGACAGTTCAGCGAGAACTTCTTCCATCGGCCTGTCCAGATCAATATTGATTGGAGCGGCTAATTCCGGAGCTCTTTCCGGGACAAAGCGTGCAGGATTCTTCTCAAGTTGCTCGAGGAAGATACCTTCAGCTGTGATCTTGGCTTTTATATTTCTGTCTGCGCTGCAGCTAACTCCAAGTCCAACGGGGCATGAGGCTGCGTGCCTTGGGAGACGGATTACTTTTACGTCATGTACGAAGTACTTGCCACCAAACTGAGCTCCGATGGTGCTATCTTCGCAAATCTTTTGAACTTTGGCTTCCCATTCAAGGTCACGGAAGGCTTGACCACCGTCATTGCCTTGTGTGGGTAAATGATCCAGATAACCTGTTGATGCCTTCTTAACTGTTGTGAGGTTGGCTTCAGCAGAAGTACCACCGATAACCAGTGCAAGGTGATATGGGGGACAGGCTGATGTTCCAAGATCCTTGATCTTTTCCTTAATGAACTTAGTCAGGGCTTCTTCTGTAAGCAGCGCCTTGGTCTGTTGATACAGGAAGGTCTTGTTGCCTGATCCGCCACCCTTGGTAATGAAAAGGAATTCGTATGAGTTATCCCCTTCAGCGTAAATGTCGATCTGCGCCGGCAGGTTAGTTCCTGTGTTTTTTTCTTCAAACATGGTGTAGGGAACCACCATAGAGTAACGCAGGTTCTTGTCCTTGTATGTATCGTAAATACCTTTAGACAGTGCTTCGGCATCATGGCCTCCGGTCCATACATTTTCGCCCTTCTTGCCAATCACGATGGCTGTACCGGTATCCTGGCAGGTAGGCAGTTCGCCTTCTGCTGAAACAACCTGGTTGAGCAGCATAGTATGAGCCACAAAGCGGTCATTGTCTGATGCTTCCGGATCTTTCAATATATTGGCAAGCTTTTCAAGGTGTGAAGCACGAAGATAGAAGGATACATCGTGGATTGCTTCCTTAGCCAAAAGTTCCAAGCCTTTGGGATCAACCTTCAGTACCTTCCTTCCTTCTACTTCTATAGTTGAAACATAGTCCTTAGTCAACAGACGATACTCTGTAGTATCTTTCTGGATAGGGAAAGGTTTTTGATACTTAAATTCAGTCATAATATTAACTTATATCTTTGGTTTTGTGCACGCTGAAAAACAGGATTCAAAATTAAAGAATTTTTTTGCTAATACTTTTCCGATCTGAAAATATCAGATATCATTTAGAATCTGTTTAAAGAAGGTTGCCCGACTCGTCTCTTACCATTCCCTGATCATCTACAAAATGAGAGTAACGATAAGCTGCTTTATTTAAACGGTCCATAATTGCCGTTCCAATGCCTTCTTCTTTAACCCTCACAGCATAAATTTGTTCTACTTCCGGATCATCTTCCAGGTCATGCAGAACGGCAAACATATTTGCAGCAGCTTCCGCCAGATCACCTGTGGGTGACAGCAATACAACTTTGGATTGTGCACCTTCGGGGATTGGATGTGGTTCAAACAATAATAGGGCTGCATATTCCGGAAGTTTGTCGGGCACATAGTCGTGCAAATACAGTGGCTTGCTTGGCGAATAGTGGCTGCGCAACTGACCGGGTGCCTGTATGTGTTTTTCTGTTGTTGACATAACAATATTTACACCAGGGAAATCTTGTTGCAACTGGTCCATGCTTATGCCACCCGGACGAAGTATCTCGATGGTTTTGCCATTTACAGTGACAATTGTAGATTCCAGCCCTATATCAGTCTTTCCGCCTTCGAGCAGGTAGTCAATAGTGTTTAGCTGTTCTTTTACGTGTTCCGGAGTCGTTGGACTAAGGCGACCGAAGAGGTTGGCGCTGGGAGCGGCAACCGGTACTCCGGCTTGTTTTATCATTTTCAATGCCACCTTGTTTCTCGGCATCCTGACAGCGACAGTTTTTAGTCCTGACGTTACAATATCCGGAACTTTTGCGGTCTTGGGTCCCACGATGGTTAGCGGTCCCGGCCAGTATTTATCTGCCAGTTGCATAATCATCGGTGAGATCGGTTTTTTAAAGACCGTGGGTAGTTCTTCTATCGAAGAGATGTGTAAGATTAGTGGGTCAAATGAAGGGCGTTTTTTTGCTTCAAATATCCGTGCAACAGCCTTGGCATCAAATCCGTTCGCCCCTAATCCGTAGACTGTTTCGGTGGGGAAGGCAACCAACTTGCCTTCCTTGATGAGTTTTGAAGCAAAAATCGTGTCTTTACCTGATTTTATCATTAGAGAAGCTCGTTGTTATCTTTCTCCAGCTTGAGCCTTTGCGCTTCCTGGTATGCCATCACGTTTCTGCGAATAGCTTCATTATAAAATCCTATAATTTTGGCTGCAGCAAGTGCGGCGTTGTCGGGCTCAAGCACTACCATGGGAGCTACTCCAGAAGGCATTCTTAGGCTGGAATAAACGTCTGCACCGGCATACTTATCACCATAGGGTGGGCAAGCTATCACAGGACAGTGCGTTTGTGCATCAGCAAACCCGCTGAGGGCATTGCTGCGACCAGCAACTGTGACAAATACCACCGGTTCGTTCTCAAATTCCCTGATAATCTCAAGGCATTTCAAAGGAACCTTATGCGCTGAGGCTATACGCATCACAGGGTCTAGTCCCAAATCAGCGGCGGTTTTGGCAATCTTGGACGACCACTCAAGGTCAGCCTTGGAGCCCATAATTATTACTACTTTGCTCATATTTTTGTGTTGAATCTGGTTATCCTGGTAGTTTTTACCAATGCGAATAGGCTGTCAAACAGCCTGATGTTTTGGAGCCCCAAAGGTAAATAATCTTTGCAATATAATTCGGAAATATGTGCTAAAGAAGTAATAAAAGTCTGCAATTAAACTCCCAAATATAAAACCCGGTATTAAATTACAAAGCCCCGGGTCTCAGATACTATCAAAATCATCTCTATTATTTCTTCGTCAGTCATCGTTGCAGTGTTAAATATAACATCGAAGAAATCAGCGTCCGGTTTATCTTTTTCGAAGTAATTGCGGAACTGCACCCTGTGTTTGTCCATTTCGATTGCTTCTTTCTTTGCATCTGACATGGTCATTCCATAAGCATCTGCTACTTGTTTGGCTCTCCATTCTAATGGGGCTTGCAGTTTGATGTGAAGTGCTTTCTCAAAATCCTTTGTTATGGATTCTGCTGCACGACCAACTATTATAACATTTCCTTCGCTTGCAGCATTAAAAATAAAATTTGCTATAGTATTCTTAACCTTTACGTCGCCGGGGTAATATTCATCTGAGAAGAAATTAGCAAGGTGGTCGAAAAAACCTCGTGAGCGGTAACTTGAAATATCCTGAACTACAGTGGGAGCGAGCTTAAGTTGGCGTGCAGATTCGTCAATGATTTCCTTACTTATCCATTTCCATTGGGCATCGTGACCCAACCTGCGGTTCTTTTCAGTAAATGTGTCGGCCAGTTTTCTGGCTATTCGTTTGGCCGGACATCCGTATTCCCTGGATATTGTAATAACCGGCCCTCTGAGTTTAGGAGCTTCCTCACGACTTTTCTTACTGCCGCTCCTTTCGCTCATATATTTCAAAAATAGATTGTCCATACCTTGGCTAACAGTTTACTAATGATTTAAAGTATCAGAAATGTAAGAAAATTCGTCGAATTACCAAAAACAAAAAAAGGACAGATTTATAAAAATCTGCCCTTTCCCCTTAAATCAGCCTTGTTAACCAAATCCAAATCTATGAAAAGAAATCTGGGACAAAGGTATGTTGTAAATCGGTGAAAATGACTCAAATCTAGTTAATTCATGTTAAGTCAGGAACATAAAAAAAAGGATGGCATTGCTGCACATCCTTAAAAACTGATTAACTAAATTCAAGTTTTATAAAAATCCCCGAACAAATATCTGTATTATTTACAATAACACGAAAAGACTTAATGTTAATTATTGTTAATGGAATATATGTATTATGTTTAGGGCGCGGCTTTGGCAGCGAGCTTTGTATTTTTATTCATGAGTTTTATTGCTTACTACGGGTTTAAGGGACTCGGTTTTGCTCTTTTGATAATTGACTATATAAGCAAGCATAACTACTGCTAATTATCGGTTGAAAAATTGGCAGATTAGTTTATTTTTGCCACTTCAAAATCTGTTTTATATGTTTAAAAAGATACCCCACACTTACGTTATCGTATTTGCCCTGATCATAATTGCAGCTGTTGCAACCTGGTTTGTTCCCGGAGGGGAGTATCGTCCCTCTACAACACCTGGAGAGATGCCGGTTTACCATACTGTTGAAAGTCAACCCCAGACCTGGCAGGTCTTTGCTGCCATGTTCAAAGGTTTTGAACGGCAGGCTGGCATAGTTGTCTTTATTCTGATGATTGGTGGCGCATTCTGGATAGTCAATGACTCCAAGGCAATCGATGCAGGTATTAGCTCATTTTTGAAATTTACTGCCGGACTGGACAAGTATGCCCTGATGCGCAAACTGGGCACCAACAACATTGTTATAGTTCTTATAATGCTTATGTTTTCGGTTTTTGGAGCCGTATTCGGCATGAGTGAGGAGACTATAGCATTTATAATAATACTGGTGCCTCTTGCAATTTCGATGGGTTATGATTCCCTTACCGGTGTGGGCATGGTCTTCGTTGCCTCAGGCCTAGGTTTTGCAGGTGCAATCCTGAACCCATTTACAATCGGTATTGCTCAGGGAATTGCCGGATTACCTTTGTTTTCAGGGATCGAATTTCGTATGTTATGCTGGCTGGTAATTAACCTTGCTGGAATAAGCTTTATACTTTATCATGCACGTAAGGTAAAGCGCAATCCTAAAGCTTCACCAGTATACGAGGAAGATGATCACTGGCGCAAGTTTGTTCACACAAAAGAAGATGACAACAAGGATGTGACACACAAAGCTTCATGGTACACATATTTGGCGATTCTGGCCTCACTTGTACTTTTTTCAGTGTACTATCCCCAAACAGCACTTAAGATAGGAGACAAATCAATCGAATTTTGGTTCCTTCCGGTTCTTACTGTTGCATTCGCACTTTTCGGTTTTTTGTCCCTACGCAAGTCATCAGCAGTGTTTGTGCTTAACCTGCTGGGCTTCACAATAATCTTCTTGATAGTTGGTGTGATGGGCTATGAATGGTATATAATGGAAATTGCTGCCCTGTTCTTTGCAATGGGAGTACTCTCCGGAGCTGCAATGGGCAAAGGCGCTGATGCCATTACTAAACTATTTCTCGATGGAGCAGGCGACATACTCTCTGCAGCCCTTATTGTCGGCCTAGGCGGAGGTATTATAATAATACTCGAGGACGGTAAGATTATTCATACTATACTTTATTCAATGGCAGGCGGAATGCGAGACCTGGGTAAGGTTGCCACCGTTGAGATTATGTATATGATTCAGACTGCTATCAATATAGTTATTCCATCAGGTTCAGCCAAGGCAGCGTTGACTATGCCAATTATGGCACCCTTCAGTGACCTAGTGGGACTTTCAAGACAGGCCACAGTAATGGCCTATCAGTTTGGTGACGGCTTTACAAACCTTATCACTCCAACTTCCGGGGTGTTGATAGGTGTGCTTGGTGTTGCCCGTATTCCCTTTGCAAAGTGGGCTAAATGGATTGCTCCTCTGATACTGATGTTGTTAGTATTGGGAGCTTTGCTGCTGATCCCGACTGTTACCTTGGAACTAAATGGATTTTAAAATGGATATCGCCGAACCGGAGAATGTGGTTAAGTACTGCCTAAGGTGTGGTTCTCCAACGTTTCTGCCGCAAAGGGACCATTCGTTCAAATGCGATAGTTGCGGTTTTCATTTCTACCTTAACTCCGCTGCCGCTGTTGCAGCATTGATTGTAAACGAAAAAAAAGAGCTGTTACTCACTATCCGTGGCATTGAGCCTGGCAAGGGGATGCTCGACCTTCCGGGAGGCTTTGTTGATCGCAACGAAAGTGCCGAAGAAGCACTCCTGCGCGAGATACGTGAGGAACTGGGACTTGAAATTGAAGACTACAAATATTTTGTTTCCTATCCCAATGAATACGTTTTTTCCGGGTTCAAGGTCTATACAACCGATCTGGGCTTTATTTGTACTGTCCGCGATTTTCAATGCATGAAGGCTCAGGATGATATTTCTGCTTTTGTTTTCATTAAAAAGGAAGATGTAGACTATTCGAAGATCTCCGGAAAGAGTATCAGACGGATGGTTCAGGACTTTTTCAATAGCTGACAAAAATTGCTCGATAGAGCATTTTATGACTATTGTTTGCTTAATCCCGCCCAAAAAGTTTTAATTTTGAACTTTCTTTATAGAAATTCTTAGTGTTCGATACTACCAGTCCGGAATGCGGACAGGGGGAAACGTATATTTAACTTTACATAATTATGGGACAGAAGCATCCAAGGGGTTTGTACAGCCTGTTTTTCACTGAAATGTGGGAAAGGTTCAGCTACTATGGAATGAGGGCTCTCCTTATCCTGTACATGACCAGGCAAATGTTGTATGGCGATACAGCAGCTTATGGAATTTATGCAGCATACACGGCGCTGGTTTACGCTACTCCGTTTATCGGCGGTATAATCGCCGACCAGATACTGGGTTATCGTAAGGCTATCTTCCTGGGGGGCGTAATGATGGCTATCGGTATGTTTGCCATGACTGTTGAGAGTGAGTTTTTCTTTTTCACCGGGATGGCTTTTATAATTATCGGTAACGGTTTCTTCAAGCCAAATATCTCCTCAATGGTCGGAAGACTGTACGAACCTGGCGACAGCAGACGCGACGGTGGTTTTACAATCTTCTACATGGGTATCAACCTTGGAGCATTTTTTTCTCCACTTACCTGCGGACTGGTTGGTGAACTTTTCGGATGGCATTATGGTTTCGGCCTTGCAGGTATTGGCATGATCGCAGGTTTGATAAACTTTTCACTTTCCAAAAAGAATTTTGCTGACGACAACGGAACTCCTCCAGATCCTGCACTGCTTACAAAGAGTATCTTCTTTGGATTAAGCAGGGAAATATTGATTTATATTGGAACTTTCGTTGCTGTTCCGCTTATCGGTATTCTACTGTGGAATTTCAACCTTCTTGATCACTTCCTACCTCCGTTTGTAGGTATGGTATTCCTGGCATTGCTTATTATGTCAATTAGGATGACCAAGATTGAAAGGCAACGTATTTGGGTTATCATTGTATTGGCCTTCTTCTCTATCACATTCTGGGCCTTCTTCGAACAAGCTGGTAGTTCAATTACTCTGTTTACTGACTATAATGTAAACCGTGAGATATTTGGTATAACACTGCCTACATCAATCTTCCAGTCAGTCAATCCTTTGTTTATCATCCTGCTTGCTCCGATATTCTCTACTCTTTGGATAGCACTCTCACGTCGTAAGAGGGAACCCAATACTCCTGTTAAATTTGCGATGGGGCTGGTGCTCCTCGGACTTGGTTTCGGTGCTTTCGTAGTCGGTGCTTCACTTGCAGGTGACAACGGAATGGTTTCAATGCTCTTCCTGATTCTGGGTTACATGCTTCACACTTCGGGTGAGCTTTGCCTCTCTCCGGTCGGGCTGTCAATGGTTACCCGTCTTGCTCCGGCCAAACTGGTAAGTATGATTATGGGCGCCTGGTTCCTTTCAATTGCTATGGCTCAGTTTCTGGGCGGTACTATTGCAAAGTATACCTCTACAGAAAGATTTATGGAAACCGGTCTGAAGTATGAAGCCAAAGCCAAATTCCTGGGTAACGACAACTTTATGGTCAGGACCTATGTGGTAAATGAAAACGATACGCTTTACTCAGAACCACTTGTAGTCAACTTTGAGGTTACAAAAGGTGTAAATGCTGCAAAGATAACAAACGATACTATTTTCAGGGTTTACCGGGCTCTGAAGCCCGGTACTGAAGTCCGGACTGATCTTAGGACTCCGCTTCTCGATCCAACTGGCGACCTTGTTACATTCGATATAAACGGTCAGGCACAATACGGAACATTCACCTTTGAAAACGACGAGTTTGTTTACAATGCATACGAACTGCCTGATTCAGTATTGCAAGCCGGAGTGGTTGATACAATCAGCTTCAGAACATTTGAAACTGAAAAGCCAACTAGAGTAACTTATGGAGAAATGATTATCACCATTTCAAACGAGGAGGTGTTTAGCCCTGTTGCTCTCAATACTACTTTGAATGTTCAGGTTCCTGCTTCAACTGCAATCAAGAAGTCTGTCAGCACAATAAATGTGCTTGAGAACTTTTATGTAGCTGATGGACGAGAGCTGCACCTTGATTTGGTTAGCGCACCTGAGGGCGGCTATGCCGACTTTGGTAACGTTATGAATCCTTTTGTGGGACCTACCAAGACCATCCATATTTACAGCAATGTATTCTTCTATCTGTTTGTTATTGCTTTGGCAACTGGTGTAATAGTGTTTGCAATATCACCACTGCTTAACAAATGGCAGCACAGCGACAAGGAAGGACAAAGCGAGTAGCTATTGTATATAATCTAAATGAAGAGGCTGTCTCGTTAAACGGGCAGCCTCTTTTTATTTATAGGCCTGAATGTAGTTGTTGTTATACTGATCTCTCGAACTGTGATATGCTTTATTCTAGTGACGCATCCTTTCCTAAAATTACGTAGGGGATTGCCCGCTTCCTGAATTTACGGCGCAGAAATATCCTCTTATTCCTATTTGCAGACACCTGACACCATTTTCTGCGTGTTTCAGTCTCTGATTATCCTTAAATTTGCTTGCATTATATGTGTTCAATCCGTTTATTTATATCAGAAAACAGACTTCAATGAAGATATTTCCTGTAAAGGCCATAGCTGAGATCGATTCCTATACAGTCGAGCATGAACCCATTTTATCTGTCAATCTGATGGAAAGGGCGGCCCGCAGGCTCTTTGATACAATTAAGGAGAGATATGAAGGGAGAACTTTTATAGTCCTGGCAGGACCTGGCAATAATGGGGGTGATGCTATTGCAATAGGTCGCATGCTGATACTTGCCGGCTATGACGTCGATATTGTTTTGCCCCAATCGGAGGGCTTGTCGCCCGACACCCAAATCAACAGGGATCGCCTGCAACATCTCAGACAGGCAAGGGTTATCGAACTCGATAAAGGTGGTCTCCTGCCTACCCCGGATCCAAGTTGCATTGTGCTTGACGGGCTCTTTGGAAGCGGACTAAACAGGCCGCTCTCAGGCGTTTTCCTTGAGCTGGTCAGGATCGTTAATTCCTGGAATGCTGAGGTTATTGCAATCGATATGCCCTCAGGACTGATGGGCGAATCCAATGCCGGCAATAACCCGGAAGGCATTATCAGAGCGACCCTTACTTATACTTTTCAGTTTCCCAAACTAAGCTTCCTTTTTCCTGAAAGCGAGCCATACGTCAGAGAATACGAGGTGCTGCCTATCGGACTTCATCCAAAGATAATAGCTGAGATAGCGACTCCATGGCATTTGACAGAACGGGAGGAGATTAGGGCAATGTTGCCTCAAAGGACAAAATTTGCCCACAAGGGCAATTTCGGACATGACCTGCTTATTGCCGGAAGCTTTGGCCGTATGGGTGCCGCAGTCCTTGCCGCCAGGGCATGTATGAAGTCGGGAGCTGGACTGCTTACCGTCCAGGTACCCAATAAGACCTGCCATGTAATGCATTGCTCCGTTCCGGAGGCCATGGTAAACATTGACCGCTCAGATCTTATGTTTACCGAATTCCCGCCACTTGATCCTTTCAATGCAGTAGGAGTGGGTCCGGCTATCGGTTGCAAACAGAATTGCAAAAGAGCTTTTTCCGACCTGCTTGACAATATTGGAGGGAGAGCGCTCGTTTTAGATGCTGATGCCATCACTATTCTGGCTTCCGAGCAGGATTTGCTGGCAAAGCTTCCTGAAAACACGGTGCTGACACCACATCCCGGTGAGTTCAGACGTCTGGTGGGTGACTGGAACGATGATTATCACAGGCTTGAAAAAGCTGTTGAATTCAGTGCCGCCCGTAAGGTTGTGCTGGTTCTCAAGGGGGCATACTCAACAGTGGTTACGCCAGATGGAAACTGTTATTTCAACCCGACAGGCAATCCAGGCATGGCAACTGCAGGAAGCGGTGATGTGTTGACAGGTATTATCCTGTCGCTGCTGGGACAGGGACTGGCCCCACTTGATGCTGCAAGAGCAGGGGTTTATATCCACGGACTTGCCGGTGATATGGCTATGGAAGAAGAGGGCGAAGCAGCTTTGACAGCATCAGATATTATTAGGTTTATTGGAAAAGCAATTAGTAGTATTCAGAAATAGATAAATGATGAAAATGAAGATAAAACCTATTCTTTACTCTTTAGGACTGGCAGCTCTGGCTGCCTGTACATCAGGACAACCTATGAGTCAGGGCACTGCACAACCCGTAGGTGCTGAAGAACCCAATGCTCACGGTTTGTATTATTATTTGCCAACTACATCATTGCAGATAGAAATTACCGCTGAAAAGAGGATTCGCAAAGCCGGTCCGTTTTACAGGTTTTCTCAACGTTACCTTAATATCACTGACGTAATAACCGAAGACACTGAAGAATGGGTACTTGTAGATGCTAAGGTCAAAACGGTCGGAATACCCGATAAGAGCCGCCTTTTCAGAGTTAATACCACAGGATTTCCTTCAATGGCAGCTTTGACTCTTAGCGAAGAGGCTGTTCTTCTTGGGCTTAATCTGTCTCCGCAAAGGCAGTTTTCTCGTGGTGCTGAACAGCCATATGAATCCGATTCTCCAATGGGACCAAAATATTCACGTGGCCACGGAAATGCTTTTAATAAGGAACCACTGACGCTTGCTGAGATAAACTTCAACGACGTACCGATGAGCGAGGAGCAGCTTATCAAGAGTAGCACTACAGCCATGGCAGAAGAAGTAGCAAAGGAGATATATCGTATCAGGGAGATTAGAACCGAGATTATAAGCGGAGATCTTCAGGTATCAGGCGATGTAAAAGTACTGCTTGAGGAGATGGACAAATTGGAGAAGGCTTACCTGTCACTTTTTGTCGGTAAGGAAATTAAGGGACGTGTAACAAAGGTATTTGATTATTATCCCGGACCTGAGAGATCAATTAACACTGTGTTGATTCGCTTTTCTGACAAGAAGGGCTTCCTCGACAAGATGGACGTAAGTGGAACTCCCGTATATCTTGAGGTAGAGGTGCTGGATGGCAATAATACCGATTATGTAGCACTTGAAACTCCAAAGAGTGAAAACAACAGAGGACTTACCTATATCAATCCTGCTAAGGCAAGGGTCAGGGTGATTGACAGGACAGTACAACTGTTATCAGAGGAAGTATTTCTGGCTCAGTATGGGCAACTGCTCAGACTTGCTGCTGACCTGACCGATGGACCCGGTGTGGGAGTGGAACTGGATCCTGCTACAGGTGCCCTAAGAAGAATATTCACCAAATAGCCAAAGGACTAATAGTAAGTAGCTCGGCGCTGACCGGGCTTTTGGGCTATTGCCCTGACATTAATTATTGCTGCAAGGTGAGAAAATCATTTAACCACATTAAGGTAATTCTGGGATACGTTTGGAGCAGTTCTCCTGCCTTGAGCATGACCAACGGGGCACTTATTGTGGTTCGGGGTATTCTCCCGCTTATGTTGCTTTATCTTGTCAAACTTCTTGTTGACGAGATTCAGTTTGTTGCAGACCTGCCGACGGTAGAGCGTGACTTTGACATGATCATTCCGGTGTTGATTTTTGCCGGGATAGTTTTTCTTATCAATGCACTATCGGCTTCCGGCAGTCTGCTTGTTAGGGAGAAGCAGTCCTATGTTATTTCCGACTTTTTTGACAAGCTGATTCACAACAAGATTTCCGGTCTTGACTACGGATACTTTGAGCATCCCGATTACCAAAGTCTTTTCTACAGAGCTCTGAATGAGGCTTCATTCAGGCCTTCCCGCATTTTTTACGGAGTTATGGGTTTGATACAAAACCTGATAACCCTGATACTGATGGCAGGTATCCTGACTCAGGTTCACTGGGCTGTGCTTGTGATACTGCTGCTTATCACTGCGCCTGTAGCTTTGATAAGACTGCGGCATTCAAAGAAGTTGTTTTTATACAAGAAGGATAACACAAGGCTGGAACGTACTGTCAATTACTACAACCGCCTTATAACAGCTCCTGATTATGCAAAAGAGGTAAGAGCCTTTGATCTTGGCTCTTTGTTCAGGGAAAGGTATCTCAAACTAAAGGATCAGTGGAGGCAAAGTCGTTTTGCGCTGTTGCTCGCTCAGACCAGACGTGAGAGTTTGGTGCAGGTACTCGCTGCCATAGCCTTCTTTGCGGTTTACGGTATGATAGCCTATCGCGCCTTTGAAGGTGAGATAACTATTGGCGAGGTAGTGCTCTACTTTATGGCATTGCAGCGCGGATACTCCTATCTACAGGAATTGCTTGGCAGGGTTGCCGGACTGTATGAAGATTCATTGTTTCTCGACAATATGTTTGAGTTCCTGAAACTTGACGAGGGGGAGAAAGCTGTTACCACAACTACAGCGAAAAACTTTCCTGTGCCTATCAGGAAGGGAATCGAGTTTAAAAATATCAGTTTTCACTATCCCTCAAACAATAAGTGGATCTTACGTAACCTCAATCTGACAATTGGAGCAGGGGAGACCGTTGCCCTGGTAGGGGCAAACGGTGCGGGGAAATCGACGCTTATCAAACTGCTCAACTGTCTCTACAAGCCTGTTGAAGGTGATATTACAATAGACGGTGTTTCTCTTTACGATATTGACCCAAAGGATAGGGTGGCCAATGTCAGCGTTATCTTTCAGGACTTTATCCTATATAATGTCACTGCAAGGGAGAATATCTGGTTTGGTAAGGCCGGCCAACATGCAGATGAAGTGCTTATTAGAAAGGCAGCTGCTGATTCAGGTATTGACAAGGTTATTGAGGGCTTTGAAAAAGGATATGATACAACCCTGGGTGTACTGTTTGAAGGCAGCCGTCAGATGAGTCCCGGACAATGGCAGAGTTTGGCACTTGCCCGTTCGTTTTACAACAACGGACAAATAATACTTCTCGACGAACCGACGAGTTCGCTTGATGCTTTTATGGAAGCCCGATTGCTCAAGTATATTCGATCTATAACCAGGGGCAGGACCTCGGTAATAGTAAGTCACCGCCTCTCAACAATAAAGATGGCAGACAGAATCATAGTGTTGAAGGATGACAATACAGTAGAGACCGGCACTTATGATGAACTTGTTTCTAATCCCCACAGCCACTTCAGCAATATGCTTCAAACCCTCAGCGACGCAGTCAGGTAGCTATTAAAAGACTCTTGTACGTCAATGTTTACCTCCCGATTGAGTATTGGAGGCCGGTGTAAAGGCCTGCTGAATAGGGTTTGAACTTTACAGGATATCCTTCGTTGATGCTGTTGAGGAAATAGTTGAAGCGTGGTTCAACCCTCAATGACAGCGGTCCAGCAATGGGCACTGTAACAGCAATTCCTGCATGGGTACTGAAATTCATTGATGACAGTCCCTCTGTCTCTCCAATCTTTTGCAGGTTACCATCTTCCTTCAAATAGGTTCCATTGTCAATCAACACGTTTGTGCTGACTCCTGCAGACAACGAAAGCCTGGTCTTGTTGTTGATAACATAGTACCTGAAAGTCAATGGTATCTCTAGGTATTCGATATATTGACTGAACCCTGTAGCCTCAGATTCATTGCTGCTTGTAGTGTTATATGCAAGCAAAAGTGACTGAGTCTTTGCAGAAGACTGAATATCTGATGGTATTACTTCTGCAGAGGCCTGGTTTTGCCTGATCATTCCCATAGAGTTATCAAGGGAAATGGTCTTTACATTTGCATAACCATTATTCTGGTATGTCATTCCATAGACCATGTGATCATCTACCCTGGAGGTGACCTCCTGACCCATTCTGGCATACATAACCCCTGATTCAATACCCCATTTCTTACCAAGTCCGATATTTACATTGATCCCCCCCCCGGCACTGACAAGTCCTTTTTCTGAGTATGAATGGCTACTTGATGTTGCAGCCATCAAGCTACTCCCCGTTGTTTGTCGGTAACTGTAAATAGGAGAGATTGCTCCGCCAATCTCTACACGATGGCGTTGCCCAGCCTTCTTTTGTTCTTCATACAAATCGAAGATCCCTGTTTCAACTCTGGCCTTATCCTTAATGTCTTCCGCATTCCTTTTATGTAGTTTACCTTGCTCAACTTTTCCTGTTTCAAACAAAGGATAAGTCTGTCCATAATTTATCCTTTCGGCTGAAATACGGCCGTTTGCAGAGTATGTTACTACAGGGTACCTGTCGATGTTGGATGCAACCAGGTCTGAATTTATGTTGGGTGTGAAAACCTTGTTGTTCGCCTGATTGGGCGCTGTTGCAGATCCATTGGAACCTGAAACCATCTTTGTTGAACTTCCGGTAGAAATGTTATCATTTGAGGCGAGCCCTTCTGAGCCAGTATGTTTGTTGTTTCCAGAGGCTAAAACGACTGTTTCTCCAGAAATGTTTCCGGAAATGTGACCGTGACCCTCCGTTGCCTGCCTGTTTCCGGCCTCGGGGCCGGAAACATATACCGCATTACCTGATGCAATACTGACTCCTGTTGTACTTATGGTATCATCAGCCAACTGTACTCCGGTCTCTTTTTCTATAATGTTGAAAACCCCTATCCCGATGGTCATGATGCCAACGAACGCCGCTGCAATTGCAGCATAGGACTTGCGGCTAAAAGGAAGTATTAATCCCTTTTTCTTTTGCTTTGCATCCAGTGATGCCTCGATGCGGTCCCAAACACCGGCGGATGGAAGCACGTACTGGTTGTCAGCCCATTCTTTGTAATGCTCTTCCAATTTGTTCAGATCTGCCATAGAGCCCTTTCTTTTTCAGCTTTTTTTTTATCAATCCGTTTCTGAAGCCATTGACGTGCCCTTGCGAGGTTGGATTTGCTTGTCCCCACCGAGATATTCAGCGACTTAGCAATGTCTTCATGGGAATACTGCTCAAGCACATAGAGTTTAAAGACCAACTTGTACCTATCAGGCAACTGTTCGATAAGTGCGTGGAGTTCACTCATACTGACTTCAATACCGTCCTCGTCTTCCGTATCATCGTAGCTATTAGCAAGGTTGATATCAGAGTCGTCCACAAAGCTGTATTTGGAATTCTTGCGGTAATTCTCCAGGATATTGTTGACCATTACCCTGCGCAGCCAGCCTTCGATGGAGCCCTTGCTTTCAAACTGGCTTATCTTGTCGAAAATCTTCAGGAAGCCCTCGTGCAGGAAGTCCTCAGCCTCCATTCTGTTTTTGGTATAACGCATACAAACAGCCAACAGGCTTCTGGCATACATCTCATAAAGATGCCGCTGAGCATCCCGCTGCCCCTCCTTACACCCTTGTATTATTTCTTCAATACTAAACACAGAATGATTTGGACACATTATTTGCTCACAGTAATTTACGATAAAGATGCGGTTCTGATGAAAGGGTTGCGTAGGTGGCGGTAAATTAAAAACGCTTAACCGCTCTGTCCATTTCGCGGTTTGTATCCTTTTCCTTGAGTGAATCACGCTTGTCATGCAACTTCTTACCCTTGGCAAGGGCTATTTGAAGTTTTGCATAACCTCTTTCATTAATAAAGAGACGCAGTGGGATAATAGTAAGTCCGCTTTCTTTGGTCTTACGTTCGAGTTTGATCAATTCCTTTTTCTGAAGCAGCAGTTTGCGCTCCCTTGCAGGTTGGTGATTGTTGTAAGTGCCATAGAAATACTCTGCGATGTTAATTCCTTTAACCCACAATTCACCTTTAATGAAGAAACAGAACGAATCAACAAGGCTTGCCTTCCCGGCACGGATCGACTTGATCTCAGTACCGGCCAGTTGAATTCCGGCGTAAAATTCCTCCAGAATCTCGTAATCAAAGTAAGCCCTGCGATTCTTTATATTTATGTTATTTGCATTCATTTATCCAATAAGTTTGTTCAGGACCACCTGAATTATTATGGGAGCAGCGTGAATGATTATCGCTACCGCCAAAGTTAAGAGAATCTTTTGTGATTTTTCGGGCATCTTATCTCCTTCAAAATACTTCCAGATAATGTAAAGGCTGTAAATCCCAAACAGTTTCAGTATTAATAATTCTGATGCCAGTAGTGTGATAAAAGATACAAGATACCAATAGCCGTATGAATAGGCGACAAAACTAAAAATTTTGTCCTTATCACTTTCAATGCCGAATTTTGGCAGCAAATTGAGCATGATGTAATATGACAGATACAGGCCACCAAACAGAGAAGTGAAAACTAACACGGCTTTTTTAACAGCAACACCTATTTCAAATCCCTGGTAATTAAACAAATGATCTAGGAATGCAGTTACGGTTACTATAGCCAGCAGCGGCAAAGTGAACTCCGACAAAACATCATTAAGGTTCTTGTTTTCGGAATTTATCCTCTTCCATTCCGACGCAGGCTTGATTATCAGGTTGATCAACCTGTTGAATAAGTTCTTGTATAAAGATTTTGTTGAAATATTGTTCAGTTCAGACATCTTTCCGGTTTTAACTGCAAAAGTATAAAAATCCCCGACCAAGCCGGATTAATTCTTATTTTTGGATGGGAAAAATTTAAATCTTCAATGAGCGAATCAAACTATAATCTGGTAGTTATTCTCGGACCAACAGCATCAGGAAAGACCGCCCTAGCTGCAAATCTGGCAAGACAGATAGACGGGGAGGTGATAAGTGGTGATTCCAGGCAGATTTATCGCAGGATGGATCTTGGAACCGGCAAGGACTACGACGACTATGTGGTTGACGGTATTGCTGTGCCCTATCATCTTATTGATATAAGGGAACCGGGTTATAAGTATAATGTGTATGAGTACCAGAACGACTTTTTTAAGGCCTTTGAAGATATCCGTTCGAGGCAGCGGTGGCCGGTATTGTGCGGTGGCACGGGTATGTATATTGAGGCGGTGCTTCAGAGATTCAAACTAATACATGTGCCATCCAATCCGGAGTTGAGAAAATCGCTAGAGGAAAGATCCCTCAAGGAATTAGAAGAGATCCTTACTTCATTTAGGATATTACACAATTCTACCGATACAGATACTAAGAAGCGCGCCATACGGGCTATTGAGATAGAGACATATTACAATGTGCATCCTGAGATAGAGGTTGAGCTACCGGAGGTTAGCCCCCTTATTATCGGAGTTTGTATTGAAAGGGATGAACGCCGCAGGAAGATAACAGCCAGACTTAAACAACGACTTGAATCCGGTCTTATTGATGAGGTGAAAAGCCTTTTGGATGAGGGGGTTTCTGCCGATGATCTGATATACTATGGCCTTGAGTATAAGTTTGTTACGCAGTTTATTCAGGGGCAACTAAGCTACGGGGAGATGCTTGAACAACTCAATATCGCTATTCACCAGTTTGCTAAACGCCAGATGACCTGGTTCAGAGGTATGGAGCGCCGAGGCTTTACTATTGAGTGGATAGATGTCAACATGCCTCTTAGCGAACGAGTGGGTAGAATTTGTCAACTTCTTGGTAGCTGATTTGGTCTGTTTAATTGATCAAAAACACCTGTTTCAGCGCCTAATTGCATGAAATAAATATATACATGTTTATTTATTATGTTAAAATACATCTGGAATGATGCAAAGTTTAACTCGTAGAATAGTTATGTAAAATAAAAAGTAATCATATTTTTACTGAATATCAGAAATGATATGTGCTGATAAGCAGATATCATTTTTTTTTGTCTAAATCAAAGTAGTTATATTTTACTATAATGTGATTATTGTGTGTGAAATATGTTAATAAGAGACTAATGTTTTTGAGTTAATCAACAATATTTTATTGAATTTTGTGTAATATTTTTGAACTTTAATGAAGTAGAGGCGTATATAATGTTTGAATGAAGATATGTGAGCTGGATATTTACATCTTAACTACTTGGCCGTGAAATTACTTCTGAATGATCTCTTCCTTATGGATGAGCCCGAGAGCTACATCGAACGTATTCAACGTCTCGCTTCCCAAAACCGTGAGTTAAAGGAGCAGTTGGATGAGATGGTGAAGCGTTTTAGTAATCTGGAGGAGGTTAATCAGCATTTTCAGAGTTCGCTGGTCAAGTATTCTTCGGAAGGGGAGGTTACTGCTAAGGATAAACGCAGGGTTTCAAGAAGAATTAAAACTGTTTCTATTCTTTTTGTTTCAATTAACGGCTTTGACCAATTGTACAAGATGGAAGATCAGGTATATCTGGTAGACCAGCTTGATGAATTGATTATGGACCTTGAAGATATTGCATTTGAGTACAACGTTGTTAGGCTAAAGTCTTATGGTGACAATATGATCTTTGCCGCCGGTCTTCAGGGTGAGAATCGTACCAACCCGATAGATATGATTAGGGTTGCAATTGAAATGCAAGCTGCTGCGGCTGCAAAGAAGACTTCGGACGGAAGGCAGTTTTGGAATATAAAAATTGGCATACATACAGGACCTGTTGTTGCCACTCCGGGCAACAACAATAGTACTGACTATAACTTCTCTGGTGATAGCATTAATTTTGCCTGCAGAGTGGGAGAGGCTGCCCCTCTTAACTCAATAATTGTTACTGGTATGACATCTGAGTTAATCAAGGAGTTTTTTGAAATCAGGCAACTTGGAAGCCTTCCCGTAAAGTATAAGGGAAGCCTTTATATTTACGGAGTAGACGGTCTGCTTCCTGACCTTATGGATCTGTCATCGTCCTTGTTGCCAAATCATAATTTCAGGGTGAAGTATCTTACTCTAAAGTTTATGGATATTCAGGAAGAACTTTTGGATTACCTTGAACAAAAGCTTCCGAGAAATCTGTACTACCATAATATCAAGCACACAATTGACGTGACCACCGAGGTCGAACTTATTGGTTGGGCTGAAGGTGTGTCTGATGAAGAAATTCTACTGCTTAAGCTTGCGGCTTTGTTTCACGATGCCGGTCATACAATCAGTTATAAGGACCACGAGCACTTTGGAACCGTAATGGCACGTGAGAAACTTGCTGCTTACGATTTTACCAAGGATCAGATTGATACTGTGTGTAGGTTGATAATGGCGACCAAGATGCCGCCACACCCGCAGGATATCCTAGAAAAGATTATGTGTGACTCCGACCTTGACTATCTTGGCAGAACAGACTTTATTCCTGTGTCCAACAGTCTATACATGGAACTTCAGGAAAGAAACATGATTGGAACATGGCAGGAATGGAATAATCTCCAGCTTAAATTTATCAGCAAACACCAGTATTATACAAAGACTGCAAGGCAGCTGAGAGAAGTTAAAAAACAGCAGCAAATCGAAAGACTGGAACAGTTGATAAAGGAGTCAGTTCCTCAGTTTTAGGTAAAAAATTAAAAGTTGCCCTGCCTTTGATAGTCCTTCTGAAGAAATGGCTTATTCCTTGAAATATAGATTGATAACCAGAATCTCTGGTCTATTGCCTGTCCTTACCGGAGGCCCCCAGGTTCCGAATCCAGTGCTTACAAAGTAATGTGTATTTCCTTTTTGCAAATATCCCCTGCTAAGTTCAAAGATTCTGTCTGTTATATACCCGAATGGCCAGAGCTGTCCGTAATGAGTATGTCCAGACAGTTGCAGGTCAACTCCGGCTAATTCAGCCTCGTGAAGGTTTTGCGGCTGGTGGTCTAGCAGAATCATAGGTTTGGATTTGTCTGCATCGCTTAACAATTCATCCAGAGTTGCCCTTGCCTTGCCGGAAGCGAAGCGCTTGTGAAGGTCTTCCCTTCCCACAACGTAGAAGCTGTTATTGACAAGCAAGGCTGTATCCCTCAGGACTTTAATCCCATGATCCTCAAGATAGGCAATAGGTTTTTCGCCTCCTCCTATGTACTCGTGATTTCCGGTACATGCATAGACGCCATAGGGGGCATACAACAGTCTCAAACTGGCTCCCAGGTTCTGTTTGATTACCGGTCCCACATCCTCATCCACCACGTCACCCGCAAAGAGAATTATATCAGGATTCAGATTGTTGACTGTATTTACAAGTTTTTCAGTTCTCCGTTTTCCAATAATGGTTCCCATATGTATGTCACTGGCGGCAACTATCCGAAGGTATTCCATCTGTCCAGCCTGTTTTGGAATGACCAGATCAAGCCGTACAATCTTTGGGGTCCAGGCATTGATGTGCCCCAGTCCCACGGTAAATAATGTAACCATCGACACAATGCCGAAGACAGCAAGCTTAAAGGCCGGAAGATTACCTCCTGAAAGTTTGCCTACAAAGGGAATAAAGGCATTAGCTATCCTTGCCAGGTCTATCAGTACCAATAGGAGTGTTGCATAGAGCATCACAGCAAACCAGAATGCGCCAAACCAATGGAAGGATATGGTTAAGGGGTGAAACCAAAGCTTCTCAAGAAACCGCCCTGCAGGATATGCGAGGAATGCAAGTATAATCAAAGCAACAAACCATGGACGCAGGGCCGGATAAAACTCCAGGGCCTGCCAGCCACGCAGTCCAATATAGAAATTTACGAGGGCATGGATCGATAAAACTATAATGAAAAACAAAGGCATCTTCGTATTATTTTAAAGTCAGGCTTATATAACCAACACCCGGCAATAAATGTTTCCGGGTCTGAAAGATACTAATAATGCGGATAGGATATCTTACTGTTGTAGGTGCACTGTGCTATTTTTTATTGAGTATTCAACGAATTGCTAATTCCACGATACGAGTGAAGTGGTCCCTTTCATCGCTTGTATCAAAACCCCGTCTGCAGGAGGGTGGGTATATAAAAAGGGAGTACCCAGGTAGGGACTCCCTTTTTTATATGATCACGCAAAAGCCGATTCTGAATACGTTAACCCTTCTAACTGATTCGGGTCTTTTTCCGTTCAGGGCCGGAAAACATGGACTTACTCCTTATTGTGCAAAGAGCGGGAAGTTTTTCATCATTGCGTTAACCTCGTGGTGAACTTCAGCTATAACCTTTTCGTCATCGGGATTGGAAAGAACGCGGTCGATAAAATCAACAATAGGTGCGATATGTTCTTCCTTCAGTCCACGTGTTGTAAGAGCAGGCGTACCGAGACGGATTCCTGAAGTTTGGAAAGGAGACCTGTCGTCGAATGGCACCATGTTCTTATTGGCAGTGATGTCTGCAGCAACGAGGCTGTTTTCTGCCTTCTTACCTGTAAGGTCGGGGAACTTGGTGCGGAGGTCAACCAGCATGCTGTGGTTGTCAGTTCCACCAGAAATAATCTTGTACCCCTTTTCGGTAAGCAGTCTTGCCATTTCTGCAGCATTCTTTTGTACCTGTTTCTGGTAAGCCTTGTATTCAGGTTGCAAAGCTTCGTAGAAAGAAACGGCTTTAGCAGCAATTACGTGTTCCAGCGGACCACCCTGAATTCCCGGGAATACTGCTGAGTCGAGCAGTGAAGACATCTTCCTGATTTCGCCCTTCTTGGTAGTCTTGCCAAAAGGATTGTCAAAGTCCTTGCCAAGCAGGATAATACCACCACGTGGACCTCTGAGGGTCTTGTGAGTGGTAGAGGTAACTATATGAGCGTATTTTACAGGATTCTTAAGCAAACCGGCAGCTATCAGTCCGGCAGGGTGAGCCATATCTATCATAAGAAGTGCACCCACCTTGTCAGCTATTGCACGCATACGTTCGTAGTCCCAGTCTCGTGAATATGCAGAAGCCCCACCAATAATAAGCTTGGGTTTATGCTTGATGGCCAGTTCTTCCATCATGTCGTAATCGACAAGTCCGGTTTCCTGATTTACGCCATAGGCAATAGGATTGTAAAGCAAACCTGAGCTATTGACTGGAGAACCATGAGAAAGGTGTCCGCCATGAGCCAGGTCAAGACCTAAGAATGTATCACCCGGATTGAGAACGGTCATCAAAACTGCCATGTTAGCCTGAGCACCACTGTGAGGCTGGACATTAGCCCACTCTGCATCAAACAGCTCCTTAAGCCTTTCAATGGCGAGACTTTCGCTTTGGTCAACTACCTGGCAGCCCCCATAGTATCTGGCACCCGGAAGACCCTCGGCATATTTGTTGGTTAGCACTGAGCCCATAGCCTCAAGGACCTGTGGACTTACGAAGTTTTCCGATGCAATAAGTTCGATACCGTTCATCTGACGCTGACGTTCCTTGTCAATCAGCTCAAAGATTTTTTCGTCTCTCTTCATGTCTTGATTTTAAATTGGTTGGGTCGTCGCTTCACTGAGACCGAAGCTGGTGACAACTATGTCCAAAATTACACTACTCTTCCGAAAAGTGTATAAGCACTTTCCTATAAACTGAAAATATTTTCGACTTGGATACAAATCCAAGATATTTGCCATCTCTAACAACCGGCAGGTTCCATGCACCTGTGTCATCAAACTTCTTCATAACGCTTTCCATTGGTTCGTTCTCTTCGATAAAGGCAGGCGGGAATGTCATAAGGCGTTTGACCTTGGTTGTGGTATAGAGCTCATTGTTGAACATTATCTCCCTGATATCATCGAGCACCACTATACCAAGCAAATTCTGGTTCCGGTCGGTTACAGGAAACAGGTTCCTCTTTGATTTTGCAATCACATTTACAAGTTCACCAAGTGTCTGCTCCGCATTTATACACATAAAGTCCGTCTCAATAACCTTGTTGAGGCGCATCAGCGTCAGTACAGCCTTGTCCTTGTGGTGTGTAATCAGTTCGCCTCGGCGTGCAAGACGCTTTGTATAGATTGTGTGTGGCTCAAAATACTTGTGTGTAAGGAAGGATAGAGCAGATACCAGGATCAACGGGATAAACAGGGCGTATCCGTTTGTAATTTCCGCAATAAGGAAGATTGCTGTGAGTGGTGCGTGCATAACTCCGGCCATCAACGCAGCCATTCCTACAAGTGTAAAGTGAGCAATTGGCACATTAATATTGAGAAGGTTGAGCAGTAATGCGAGTGAATAACCTGTTACAGCACCGATAAACAAGCTTGGTGCAAAAATACCTCCCACGCCACCTCCGGCATTTGTAAAGGTAGAGGCTACGACCTTAAAGCCGATAATCATGATTAGTACCAGGAAGATAATTCCAATACTATCCTTGAATGAATAGAAGAACGAGTTTTTCAGGATGTTATCGGTACTTCCCGATAACATGGCTGTTATCGTGTCGTATCCTTCTCCATAGAGAGGAGGGAAGAGAAAAATCAATAAACTCAAAATCAGACCGCAGATCAGCCACTTTATGTATGGGTTCTTAATCTTCCCCATCCTTTTTTCAAGGAAAAAAGTGCCATATGTGACGTACAGAGACACAAAACCGCCAAGCACTCCCAGTATCACATAATAGGGCAGGGCGCTAAGCTCAAACGGAATGTCAAGTACAAAGGTGAATTCAGCAGCCTTACCGAGGAAGAAATAGGCTACAGAAGCGGCACATACGGCAGAAAGCAGCAGCGGGATTATTGAAGCAGCAGTAAGGTCCAGCATCAAAACTTCCAGGGTAAACATAAGGCCGGCCATAGGGGCTTTGAAAATGCCTGCAATAGCACCGGCAGCACCGCACCCGATAAGGATTGTGATGGTCTTGTAGTTCATGTGGAAGATACGGCCCAGATTGGAACCGATGGATGCTCCTGTGAGGACTATCGGTGCTTCGGCTCCTACCGAGCCGCCGAAACCGATGGTGAAACTACTGCCTATAACTGAGGTGAATGAGTTGTGAGACTTGATACTACTGTCCTTCTTCGATATAGCATAAAGTATCTTGGTAACCCCGTGACTTATGTCATCCTTTACTAGATACCTCACAAAGAGCATTGTTATAAAGATCCCGGCCATGGGATATAGCAGATAGAGGTAGTTCCAGCTCGTAAAGTCAAATCCTTCAGTGAGAAAGCCGTGAATAAAGTGGATTAAGTTTTTAAGTATTACTGCTGCAAGTCCGCTGCAGAGTCCCACGATCATTGCAAGGATTAGCAGGAAGTTTTGATGCGAAATGTTCTTAACTCGCCAGATTACGAAGCGGTTAAACTGATTTCTTATGGTTTCAATAAGCTGCATTGTCTTTCTTTGGCGTTGCGAAT
>CAYNFX010000012.1:14100-30007 GCA_964396555.1 uncultured Alkaliflexus sp. | reverse complement strand
AACACATCTTTATGGCGTAGTCAGTCATTGTTTCAACAACCGTATTTGGAATGTTCTGCACATATGATGCTGCTACAAGTATTATCTTTAGTCTGCACAGATTCGAATAATTAATTAGTATTCAACCCATTCTTCGCTTGTCGGGGGATGGGTTGTTTCTTTCCCCTCTCGTGTTCATAGGCAGTCTTAATTAAGTGGTAAAACAAAGATCAATAATTATATAATGCAGGAAGTTCCCTTGCTGTAAACAACCACAGCTCTTAAGCGAGAACAGATTGAAATTAAAAGCAAAGCTCAGACCAGTTATACCTCTATCAAAAGTTTAATAGATAATTACTCCGGGGATAATGTTGGTGATAATAGCGGAACTCTGGAAGCTCTTTGAGAACTGTATTGAAATTGAAAAAAAAAGATGAGTAGCAGCATAATTTGGGTTTAAAGTTAAATCCCGGCTAATCTTTATCAAGAAAACCGGGGTGTTTAGCTTGGGCACAATCTTTGACAATTATAGACTAATAATTTGTATTGTTCAAGAAAGAATCGTGTGAATTAGACAAAGCAATTTAAACATCTTCAGCATCAGGATATCCTGAAAACCGCAGAAACAGGCTTATATATGGATTTATCGACTCCTGCCCTAAGTGCAGAAGATGGTATGTGAAAGACAAAAGTAAAAGGAAGGGTATTGGATATTTATTACCGTGGTTGGGAATGGAAGTTGGAAGGAAAATATGAAATCGTCTTCAGTTCTAAGAGGCTGTTAATTAATAGCCTAAAACCTAAAATTTTGAACTTAGAAAATTGACCTTAAAGCAGTTTAGTGCTTTGGCTTCATTTTTTTGGCTGAATAGTTGCATTTGCTGAAAACAACTCTTATATTTGCAACCGCAATTCGAAAGAGAGACAACATTTTGTTTTTAAGATATACTGCGGGGTGGAGCAGTTGGTAGCTCGTTGGGCTCATAACCCAAAGGTCGTCAGTTCGAGTCTGGCCCCCGCTACTAAGAAGACTGTCACGAGAGTGACAGTCTTTCTTTTTTTAAGGCTGTAAGTATAGGACCTGGAAGTTTCTCTTGCAGCTTATTCCAGTCTGTCAAGCAACTGTAGCCTGCAAAATATCAATTCTGTGTGGGTATCCTCTTCTACTGATGTCTTATTTATTTCCTTCCCTAAGGTTGTTGATCTCTTCCTTTAGTTCCCCAAGCATTCTCATAATCGCGATATTGTCGCCCTGCACTTCTCCCTTTGAGAATTCGCGGGTTGCTATGCTGCAGGCAAATTCCCATATCTCGTAGATATCTGCCAAATGCACTCTGTAGGAATTATAAAGTGCATTGTCGGGACATAATTCAAGTTCATCACCCATCCTGGCCTGCAACCTCTTGTAAGTGATGCCCTTGTTACGGGTAATAAATACATAAGTCTTGCCGGCCTTTAGTTCATTGATGCTTTCGACGTATCTGCCGATTATGTAAGAACCGTCGGGGTGGGGAGGCATTGAGTCCCCCTCCGCAGGAAAGGCCCTGTACTTGCCTGGGCCCAGAAAGGGGATGGTTATGGTCTGCAGGCTCTCAATGTATTCGGGATCTGCATAGCCTTGCAGGTAGCCCATAGTGGCCCTGTGGGGCACCAACTCTATAACATTGGCGCCGTGTCTGTCAACCTTGACTGGAAGCAGTATGCGGTTGTCGGGCAGCTTTAGCATCTCGCTCAGGGAGTACTTCCTCAGATCTACCGTGACCAGAAGGTCTATACTCACATTGTAATAACGCGACATACGAACCAGAATGTCGATGGGAGGCTCGGATGCCCCGTCCTCATATTTTGCATAACGGCCGCGCGTGATCACAAGATCGTCGGCCACCTTCTGCTGCGAATAATCCAGACGATTGCGCAGATAGCGTATGTTATCAGCTAGTAACGACATTGCTATGATTTGTATCAGCAAATATAAGATATTTCGATACAAACGGTAGTAGTTTTACAAAAAAAGATTTGGGGCTAGTTAGTATGGAACGCACTATTGTTCATTGTGATCTGGATACATTCTTCGTGTCTGTGGAGCGGCTTATCAACAGCAGTCTTGTCGGAAAGCCAGTGTTGATAGGAGGTAATTCCGACCGTGGCGTAGTGTCAGCCTGCAGCTATGAAGCGCGTCGCTTTGGCGTGCATTCTGCAATGCCAATGAAGCTTGCAAAACAGCTTTGTCCCGAAGCTATAATGATACGAGGTGACCTGGAGCTGTATGCAAAGTATTCCAACATGGTCACCGAGATTATCGAGGAGACTGTGCCTGTCGTTGAGAAGGCCAGTATCGATGAGCACTACATTGACATGACCGGCATGGACAGGTTTTTCGGATCGTGGAAGCTGGCGCAGGAACTGCGCAGACGTATAATAAAAGAAACGGGGCTGCCAATATCACTGGGCTTTTCTGTAAACAAGACGGTGAGCAAGATTGCAACCGGAGAGGCCAAGCCCTGCGGTGAACGCAGGGTGGAGAAGGGGGCTGAGAAGGGCTTTTTGGCTCCCTTGTCCATACGCAAGATCCCGGGTATAGGCGAGAAGACCTATCCTCTGCTGCGCAATATGGGGATCTCGCAGATCAGTACTCTGCAGGAAATGGATGCACTTACTATGAGACGGGTGCTGGGACAGAACGGGGTGAGCATATGGAACAAGGCCAACGGTATAGACAACAGCGAGGTGATTCCCTTTCACCAAAATAAGAGTATCAGTAAGGAGCATACCTTCGATCAGGATACTATTGATATTGTGCTACTCAGGAAAATAATGCTGTCGATGGCTGATGAACTGGCCTTTGACCTGCGCAAGGATGGACGCCTTACCTCATGCGTGACTGTCAAGATACGCTACAGCAACTTCGACACTCACACAATGCAGGTCAAGCTGCCCTATACCGCATCCGAGCGCCTTATCTCTGAAAAGGTGCTGGATCTGTTTGGCAGACTTTACAGCCGCCGCATGCTGATCCGCCTTATAGGGGTAAGGCTGAGTAACCTTATATGGGGAGCCCAGCAACTCGACCTTTTTGAGGACAGGATAGAGGATATCAACCTGTCCAGAGCTATTGACAGGATAAGGATTAAATACGGCCACCAAGCCATAGTGAGGGGCTTTGCACTTTGATACACCACGATTATGTTGCTGAGTCTTCACAGTTACTACAGTCTAAGGTATGGAACCCTGAGCATAGAAGCCCTGACCGGGGGTCTGGCGGCTTACGGGTATGACACTGCCGTACTTACGGATATCAATAATTCATCAGCAGTCATTGAGTTTGTCAGGCAGTGCCGAAAAGCCGGGATCAACGCCCTTGCCGGAATGGAGTTCAGGGATAACAACAAACTGCTTTTTATCGGTATAGCAAAGAATAGTGAAGGTTTCAGGCAGCTTAACGAACTGATGACACAGCTCAACTTCCGGAAGGCGGCTCCGGGCGCACGGGCGCCGGAGCTGCCCGACTGTTTTGTGATTTACCCCTTTGGTGCGGTAAAGGAGACAGAGCTCAGGGACAACGAATATATTGGGGTTAGGGCAAGGGAGCTTAACAGATTTCTGCCTTCCCCGAGAAGATATCACGACCGTTATATTGCAATGCATTCAGTATCCTTCCGTAAGGAGGACTATCAGTTGCACCGACAACTTAGGTCGATTGATAATAATATTCTTATATCCCAATTGCCTGATGAGCAGCTTGGCAGTTCGGATGAGGTCTTTATTGCAAAGGAGAAACTGATAAAGGCCTATGCTGCCGAACCGCGACTTGTTGATAATGCACTGAGACTGCTGTCTCAGTGCAGCTTTGACTTTGACTTTAGCACAAGCAAGAACCGAAGCTCCTTTACAGGCAACAGGAGGGACGACAAGCGCCTTTTGTACAGGTTTTCTATGGACGGCCTTGAGAGACGCTACGGCAGTGGGGATGAAAGGGCAAGGGAGAGGGTGCTCAGGGAACTTGATATTATCGATAAGCTTAACTTTTCGGCCTACTTCCTTATCACCGACGATATATGCCGCTATGCCCGGAGCCGCAATTTTCACTACGTGGGTCGGGGCAGCGGAGCCAACAGCATAGTGGCCTATTGTCTGGGTATAACTGATGTGTGCCCTATAGAGCTCAACCTTTATTTCGAGCGCTTTCTGAATCCCAAGAGGCAGAATCCGCCTGACTTTGATGTGGATTTCTCGTGGCGCGACCGTGATTATATTTACGATTATATATTTCGCAGGTATGGGAGTGAGCACACGGCGCTCATGGGGGCTACCTCTACCTTCAGGGATAAGTCCATTATTCGGGAACTAGGCAAGGTCTACGGTCTGCCCAAGGCAGAGATAGACCGCCTGATCTATGAGCCGGGCAATATGCTCAACAAGAATGAGGTGTGTAATACCATCCTGACAGTCTATGACAGTATGGCCGACTTTCCCAACCAGCGTACTATACATGCCTCAGGAGTATTGATATCCGACCTGCCGCTGTGTTACTACTCGGCCATAGACTATCCGCCCAAGGGACTGCCCACTATGCAGTTTGATATGTACATGGCCGACGAGATGGGTTTTGAGAAATTTGATATCCTGTCGCAGCGGGGTATTGGACATATCAGGGATTGCAGGGAGATTATAAGGCGCAACCGCAGCGTCACCATTGACACCTCCAATCCAAAACGCTTTTTCAATGATCCGAAGATGGGTGAGCAGCTCAGGAAGGCCAATACCATTGGCTGCTTCTATATTGAAAGTCCTGCAATGAGGCAGTTGCTTACAAAGCTAAGGTGCGACAACTATCTTACACTGGTGGCCGCCAGTTCGATAATCCGTCCCGGCGTGGCAAGCTCAGGCATGATGCAGGCCTATATCGAAAGGCACTTCGATCCGGAGAAAGTAAAGTACATACATCCGGTGTTCAAGGAGCATCTTGAGGAGACCTACGGCATCATGGTTTACCAGGAAGATGTAATGAAGATAGGGCACTACTTTGGCGGGCTTGACATGGCAGAGGCCGATGTGCTGAGGCGTATGATGAGTGGGAAGTACCGAAGTGCAAAGCACCTGGAGGAAATAAAGGATAAATTCTTTTATAACTGCAGGGAGAAGGGTTATCCCGAAGAAGTGACAAGGGAGGTATGGCGGCAAATGGAGTCATTTGCCGGTTACAGCTTCAACAAGGCGCACAGTGCATCCTTTGCCGTGGAGAGTTATCAGAGTCTCTACCTTAAGACCTACTATCCCATGGAGTTTATGGTAAGTGTCCTAAATAATTATGGCGGCTTTTATTCCCGTGAGGTCTATGTAAACGAGGCCCGCAAGGCAGGGGCCAATATATGCCTGCCCTGTGTTAACAAGAGTATGTTTGAAACAAAGATCGAGGGAAGTGATATTTACTTAGGCTTTGACTGTATTCTCAATCTGGAGGGTGAGCTAGCCCACCTTATACCTGAGGAGAGAAGTCGTAATGATGAGTATCTGAGTCTTGAGAATTTTATACTTAGAACAGGAGCCGGACTTGAACAGATAATAGTGCTGGTACGTGTGGGGGCTTTTCGTTTCCTTGGAATAGATAAGAAGGCTTTACTCTGGGAGGCTCATATGTTGCTTAACAAGACGCGAGGTTCTCAGGAGCAGGTTGTTCAGTTGTTTGGCAGCAGTGGCACAGTCAGGCTTCCTGCACTGAAAACTGAATTTCTTGAGGACCTCTATGATGAAATCGAGCTGCTTGGCTTTCCCGTTTCAGGATTTATGTTTGACCTTGCCAAGTCAGCCTACAGGGGCAGTGCTGTAGCAAGAGATCTGACTGCCCTTGCTGGTCAGACCGTTAGAGTTGTTGGAAAACTTGTGGCCACTAAGCCTGTAAGAACCAAGACAGGGGCTTATATGAAGTTTGGTACCTTTTTGGATGTCAACGGTGACTTTATAGATACTGTGCATTTTCCACAGAGTCTGAAGAAATACCCGCTCTATGGGCAGGGTCTGTATCTTATTGAGGGTAAGGTGATGCTCGACTATGGTTCACCATCCATTAATGTACATCGTTGTGGCATGATGCCCCTCAAACCCGATCCAAGAAGTGTTTAGACTTCTACTCTTCCTCGTCGCTGATATGGGTATAGCCCTTAATAATTCCGCGTTGAGAGTTCCTGATAAAGTTTACTATTTCGTCGCGCTCTTGTGTCGGAGGCAGATCCGATTCGATCTTAGCCAGGGCATCCGAATTATTTAACTTGGACAGGTAGATTACACGATAGCAGTCCTGGATATCTCTTATCTGCTCATTTGTAAAGCCCCTGCGTCGCAGACCTATTGAATTGATACCCATATAGGAGAGTCGTTCACGACCGGCCTTGACATAAGGGGGGATGTCCTTGCTCACTAGGGAGCCCCCTGCTACCATGACATGGGCACCAATTCTGACAAACTGGTGTATTGCAGTCATACCGCCTACTATTGCCCAATCATCAATCTCTACTTCGCCAGCGACCTGAACGCTGTTGACAAGAATCACGTTGTTGCCAATGGCGCAGTCGTGAGCAACATGCACGTATGCCATTATCAGACAGTTGCTACCAATAACTGTCTTTCCTTTGGCTTTTGTACCGCGGTTGACCGTTGCAAATTCCCTGATAGTGGTATTATCACCAATCTCGACAGTGGTCTCTTCGCCGGCAAATTTAAGGTCCTGGGGAACAGCTCCTATCACAGCACCAGGGAAGATATTGCAGTTTTTGCCAATCCTTGTTCCTGACAGTATTGTTGCATTGGATCCAATCTTTGTTCCTTCTCCAATAACAACATCTTTGTCAATTGTTACAAATGGTCCGATCTCCACACCGGATCCGATCTGTGCCTCAGGATGTATAACTGATAATGAATGATTCATTTACTTGTTTTTAATTATTTGGGCCATGAATTCTCCTTCGGCAACAATATTATCACCTACGAAGGCCATACCTTTCATATTCGCTACACCGCGGCGAATCTCACTAAGCATCTCCAGCTTGAAAATAAGGGTGTCGCCCGGGACCACCTTTTTGCGGAACTTTATATTGTCTAGTTTTAGAAAATAGGTGCTATAGGTATGGGGACCTGGCATCTGGCCCAGTACCAGAATACCACCTACCTGAGCCATTGCTTCCACCAATAGTACGCCCGGCATTACCGGTTCGTCGGGGAAGTGACCTGCAAAGAAAGGCTCATTGCCTGTAACATTTTTAACACCCACCACGACCTTTTCCTGAAGTTCTATAATCTTATCCACAAGCAGGAAAGGATAACGGTGGGGCAGCATACTCTTTATCTTAGTGATATCATAAAGAGGCTCGGCATTAGGATCATAGTGGGGCGCATCTATCTTAAGCTGACGCTTTCGGATCTCTTTACGTAGCATTCTTGTAAATTCCGCATTGATCTTGTGCCCTGGCTTGTTGGCTATAATGCGACCCTTGATTGGACTACCGCACAGGGTAAGATCACCAATTACGTCAAGCAGCTTATGCCTGGCAGGCTCGTTTGTAAAGTGAAGATCCAGATTGTTGAGTATGCCTGTTGGTTTAACCTCCATGGCGGGCTTGCCAAACAATGTGGCAAGACGGTTCATTTCCTCCTGGGCAACAGGCCTGTCAATTATTATTATGGCGTTGTCAAGATCACCACCCTTTATAAGGTTAGCCTTAAGCAGGGGTTCCAGCTCATGCAGAAACACAAAGGTCCTGCACATAGAAATCTCTGTTTCAAAAGCATCGAGACTTTCGATAGTAGCAAACTGGTTGGCCAGTTGCAGAGATCTGTCGAAAGAGATCATAACCTGAGCAGAAAAACCATTATCAGGCAAAGCAATTATGTAGCTGCCGGTCTCAGGATCTTCGACTATCATTTTTTCACGTACCTCGAAGTACTCACGGTCAGCGTCCTGTTCTATGATGCCGGCTTCGTTGATGGCTCCGACGAAATATCTAGAGCTACCGTCAAGTATTGGAACTTCTGGACCATCGACATCTATAAGGCAGTTGTCCACGCCCATTCCCCTCAATGCTGCAAGGCAATGTTCTATTGTGCTGACCTTGGCTTCTCCTTCTTCGAGAACGGTACCCCTTTGGGTATAAGTTACATTGTCGGCAAGTGCCCTGACAGTCGGTTGACCAGGCAGGTCAACCCGCCTGAATTTATATCCAAATCCGGGTTCAGCCGGATTCAATGTTAGATTTACAAATACTCCGGTGTGCAATCCATTACCTTGTAGTGAAACGGATTTCCCGATAGTCCTCTGTTTTTCCGCCATTATCTCGAATTGTAATTTTATTATATCCGATCCTAACCTAACAGCCAGGTGTTTGTTTTTGTTGAAAATATCCTACTTATTGCCTAGCTTTTTTTCAAGTTCTCCGACTTTCGAATATAGTTCGGGCAGCTTTCTGAATATTACATAGGCCTTGCTAAACTG
The DNA here is from genome assembly GCA_964396555.1 of uncultured Alkaliflexus sp. Lineage (GTDB taxonomy): Bacteria > Bacteroidota > Bacteroidia > Bacteroidales > Marinilabiliaceae > Geofilum. The sequence goes on along the minus strand of CAYNFX010000012.1, from coordinate 21,546 downwards.
CGACAAATCAATTGCAGGAGCGCCCATCCATATTGATCCCTCTTTGGTAATGCTTTTGGATACTCCTGTCTGTGCAGCAAGTTTTACTCCGTCTGCTATCTTTATGTGACCTGCAATTCCAACCTGACCACCAAACATTACATTACTACCAATCTTGGTGCTTCCTGCAATTCCGGTCTGAGCCGCCAGTACGCTGTTGCTGCCTATTTCCACGTTGTGTGCTACCTGGATAAGGTTGTCTAGTTTGGTCCCCTTATGGATAATAGTTGCTCCCATTGTAGCCCTGTCAATAGTAGTGTTGGCACCGATTTCAACATCATCTTCAAGGACGACAACTCCCACCTGTGGTATCTTTTCGAAACCGCCTTCAACGGGAGCAAAGCCGAAACCGTCTGACCCTATCACAGCACCAGCATGGATTATGCAGTTGTTGCCTATACGGCAGCCCTTGTAAATCTTTACTCCTGCATATACAATACTATTGTCACCAATGCGCACTCCGTCACCAATGTAAGCCTGGGGATAGATCTGTGCATTGTCTCCTATTACAGCTCCCTTTCCAATATAGGCAAAGGCTCCGACATATACATCTTCGCCAAGTTTTACTGAGCCATCAATATAGCTTGGTTGTTCGATTCCCGTTTTTGCAGGTTGAGAAGCCTCATATATCTGTAGCAGTTTAGCAAGTGCAGCATAGGCATCTTCGACACGAATAAGGGTTGATTTTACAGGCTTCTCAGGAGTAAAGCTTTTGTTGACTATTACAACTGAAGCTTCGGTATTATAGATATAGGATTCGTACTTTGGATTGGACAGAAAGGTTAGTGTTTCAGGTCTTCCTTCTTCGATTTTGGATACATCGCTGACCAATGCGTTTGGATTGCCATCCACAGTGCCGTTGATCAATGCTGCAATCTGTTCTGCTGTAAATTTCATCTGAAAATTAGTTTGTGCAAAACTACAAAAATATAGTTCGTAAAAAAACACAGTCTCTATAACTAAGGGGAGGATAGTTTGTAAGATCTTTTTTTTCAGACTAAATTTGCCGTTTATATAAATCTGACCTGTGTTTATGTCGTGATTACCACGGGAGATGCCGGTTTAACCGGGCGTTAAATATGCCATTACGCATATGTTGTGTTTTTGAGGCCATTGACAAATTTGCCTATGGTTTTGTTGTGATTATCTGGCGTTTGATATAGTCTGCCACGCCTCATGTAAGTAAGCATGGGCTTTCCCGGATTATCGGTTTTTGTTATGCAAATTCCGGGAATATAGATATTGATTATTAAGCTTGGGGAAATCTTATGACAGCATCTTGAACCGTTTGTGGTTGCTGTTGTTTTAGCTTATGAGAAACTAATTATTGGAATACCAGGAATATGGCTAGCGAACAAGATAAATTATTGGAAGAAGTAACCGGGAGAGAGTATCAGTATGGTTTTCATACCGACATTGAAATGGATATTCTCCCCAAAGGCCTGAATGAGGATGTGGTGCGGGAAATATCCAGGCGAAAGGGGGAGCCTGAATTCATGCTGGAGTTCAGGCTAAGCGCATATCGCAACTGGCTGAAAATGGATTATCCCTCATGGGCACACCTGAGAATTGAGAGTATTGATTTTCAAGATATAATATATTATGCTGCCCCCAAAAATCAGGCGAAATACAACAGCCTAGATGAGGTAGATCCCGAACTACTAGCTACATTTGAGAAGCTCGGAATTCCTCTTGAGGAACAGAAGGTCCTGTCAGGTGTGGCTGTCGATGCAATCATCGACAGCGTATCAGTAAAGACTACTTTCCGTGAGGCTCTTGCAGAAAAGGGAATTATCTTTTGCAGTATTTCGGAGGCTATAAAGGAGCATCCGGATCTTGTTAGGAAATATTTGGGAAGTGTGGTGCCTCCGCAGGATAACTATTTTGCAGCACTTAACTCTGCTGTGTTTAGCGATGGCTCCTTTGTCTTTATACCAAAGGGCGTAAGATGTCCTATGGAGCTGTCCTCCTATTTTCGTATTAACGCAATGAACACAGGGCAGTTTGAACGTACCCTGATAGTTGCCGAAGACGACAGTTATGTCAGTTACCTTGAGGGCTGTACTGCTCCTATGCGTGATGAGAATCAGCTCCATGCTGCGGTTGTTGAGATTGTTGCACTTGAAAGGGCAGAGGTAAAGTACTCTACTGTACAAAACTGGTACCCAGGTGATAAAGAAGGCAAGGGTGGAGTGTACAACTTCGTTACCAAGCGTGGAATTTGCAAGGGTGATTACTCCAAGATATCATGGACTCAGGTAGAGACCGGTTCGGCTATTACCTGGAAATACCCTAGCTGCGTGCTTATGGGTGACCACAGTGTTGGTGAGTTTTACTCAGTAGCCCTTACAAATCACTACCAACAGGCAGATACTGGAACAAAAATGATACACCTTGGTAAAAACACCAAGAGTATTATTGTTTCAAAAGGTATCTCCGCAGGAAAGAGTCAGAACAGCTACCGCGGACTTGTCAGGGTATCCAAAAATGCCGAGAATGCACGTAACTTTTCGCAATGCGACTCACTGTTGCTTGGCGACAAGTGCGGTGCCCATACCTTCCCCTACCTTGAGATACACAACAGTACTGCAAAGGTTGAACACGAAGCCACAACCTCCAAGATCGGAGAGGATCAAATATTTTACTGTAATCAGAGAGGTATAAGTACTGAGGATGCCGTTGGGCTGATAGTAAATGGCTATGCCAAGGAGGTACTTAACCAACTGCCTATGGAGTTTGCCGTCGAGGCTCAGAAACTTCTTCAGATTAGTCTTGAAGGCAGTGTGGGTTAATTAATTAACAGAATACATTAACATACAGAATAATAAGGCAATGCTTAAGATAAGGAATTTGCGTGCCATGATAGATGGCAAAGAGATATTAAAAGGAATTGACCTGGATGTCAAACCCGGTGAAATACATGCGATAATGGGTCCCAATGGTTCGGGCAAGAGTACATTGGCATCAGTGCTTGCAGGAAACGAAGCCTTTGAGGTAACAGACGGAGCGGTAGAGTTTAAAGGAAAGGATCTGCTAGATCTGGCTCCTGAGGACCGCGCCCGCGAGGGCTTGTTCCTGAGCTTCCAGTACCCGGTGGAAATACCCGGTGTAAGCATGACCAATTTCTTGCGTGTGGCACTGAATGAACAGAGGAAGTACAAGGGACAGGAGCCTCTTTCTGCAAGCGAGTTTCTCAAGCTGATGCGTGAGCGCAAAAAGCTTGTAGAGATGGACTCAGATCTTACAACCCGCTCTGTAAATGAAGGTTTCTCAGGCGGAGAGAAGAAAAAGAACGAGATTTTCCAGATGGCAATGCTGGATCCGGCTCTTTCAATCCTTGACGAAACCGACTCAGGTCTTGACATCGATGCACTGAGAGTTGTGGCCAACGGAGTTAACAAACTGCGTCGCCCGGAAAACGCAACTATTATCATTACCCATTATCAGCGACTGCTAGACTATATTGTGCCCGACAAGGTACATGTGCTTTACAAAGGCAGGATAGTCAAGTCAGCAGGTAAGGAGCTGGCCTATGAACTTGAAAAGAATGGCTATGACTGGATTAAGCAGGAAGTGGATGCGTAATTTAAACTGAGATTGTTGAAATGAATATATCAGATCAGGATAAGGCCTATATACAACTGTTTGAGGAGCACAGGAGCTTTATTGAAAAACATTCCTCACCCCAGGTCAACAGGGTGAGGGAAAAGGCTTTTGCTGCCTTTTCCCGTAACGGTTTGCCTTCAGCAAAGAATGAGGCTTACAAGTACACCAACCTGGCACCGAAATTTAAAGCCGACCTACCACAAGCATTTTTGCTTAACGGTTTCCCCGGCAAGGCTGTCGACTCTATAGAATTTAAAATAAGGGAACTTGACGCTTATACCATCTATACTTTCAATGGACGTTATATAGACAGAGGACAAAATGGGAATCTTCCTGAGGGACTTGTTGCCGGAAGTTTTGCTGAACTGGCGGGTAGCTATCCCGAACTTATTGAGAAGTACTACGGAACTCTTGCAGATTCTGAAAAGGACAGCTTTGTGGCACTCAATACTATGTTTGCCACTGATGGACTCTTTATCTATGTTCCCAAAAATCTTGTGATTGAGAAACCTCTGCAGATAGTCAATATTCTGGCAGGCGAAAAGGACATAATGGTTACTCAGCGCAACTTTTTATATGTAGCTGAAAATGCTCAGGTCAAGGTGCTGTTCTGTGACCATACAGGGTCTTCCAACCGTTTTGTTGTCAATACCGTGACAGAAGGTTTTGTGGGAGAAGCTGGTATTTTGGATTTCTATAATTTGCAAAACCAGCACAATGGAACTGTACAAGTTGGAGGTTATTACTTTGATCAGGAAGGCAGGTCTTTGCTTAATGCAAGTTACTTTACACTCAATACAGGTATTACCAGGAATAACTTATTTGGAAGGCTTAACGGAAGTCATGCTGAAAACCACTTCTACGGTTTGTACCTGATTGACAAGAACCAGCATGTTGACAACTATTCCTTTATTCATCATGCCGTACCCGATTGTGAAAGTAATGAGCTGTTTAAGGGGGTAATGGATGATTCCAGCACCGGAGCTTTTACAGGTCGGATTCTGGTTGCCCCTGATGCTCAGCGTACCAACGCCTATCAATCCAACAACAACCTGCTTCTGACAAGCAGTGCCAAGATGAATACCCGTCCTCAACTTGAGATTTATGCCGATGATGTAAAATGTAGCCATGGTGCCACTGTGGGACAGCTTGACGAAGAGGCAATGTTTTATCTTAGGGCAAGAGGAATCAGTAAGGAAGAAGCCAACATAATGCTTATGTTTGCCTTTGCTTACGAGGTACTTGAAAAGATAAGACTTCCCGAGTTGAAAGAGCAGGTAAGAGAACTTGTGGAAATGCGATTCCGCGGTGAACTGGACAAGTGTCTGTCATGCGTAGTATGCGGACAGGCTGGTGTACCACATTTGTCAACTGAAATCAGATGAACTATCCTGTTGATTCGATTCGTGAGGATTTTCCTATACTGAAACGGATGGTCAATAATAAGCCCCTTGTCTATTTTGATAACGGGGCAACATCTCAGACTCCCATTTATGTGATAGAGGCTATGAACCGCGTGTATTACGAGTTCAATAGCAACATTCACAGAGGTGTTCATACGCTCAGTAATTTGGGTACTGAGGCCTTTGAGGGAGTCAGAAGGAAGGTGGCTGCCTTTATTAATGCAAGGCACAGTCATGAGGTGATCTTCACCAAGGGAACCACAGAATCGATCAACCTTGTTGCCTACTCCTTCGGCGAAGCATTTATTTTTGAAGGAGATGAGGTGATAATTTCGGCAATGGAGCACCACTCCAATATTGTTCCGTGGCATCTGTTGCAAATGCGCAAAGGTGTCAAACTTAAGGTAATACCAGTGCTTGATGACGGTTCTCTGGACATGGAGACCTACAAACAGCTCCTTAGTCCCAGAACCAAGATGGTTGCTGTGACACATATCAGCAATGTGCTTGGAACTATTAATCCTGTAAAGGAGATTGTGGCAATTGCTCATAAACAGGGGGTGCCTGTTTTGATTGACGGAGCTCAGGCTATACATCATGATATTGTAGACGTACAGGACCTGAATTGTGACTTTTATGTCTTTTCATCTCACAAAATGTATGGGCCTACAGGGACAGGCGTGCTGTATGGTAAGGAGACGTGGCTAGACAAGATGCCTCCTTGGCAGGGTGGCGGTGAAATGATTAAGACTGTAACACTGGAGGGTAGTACCTTCAATGAATTGCCGTTTAAGTTTGAAGCCGGAACGCCCGACTATGTAGGAGTAATAGGCATGGGTGCTGCCATTGATTATCTTGAAGGAATTGGCAGGGAAGTAATTCGTCGCTACGAGACCGACCTTTATAAATATGCCTTCGACCGCCTCTCAGCGGTCGAAGATATCAGGATATACGGGACTGCACCTGAAAGGTGCAGTCTTATTTCCTTCCTATTGGGAAATATACACCCTTTCGATACCGGAATGTTGCTCGACAAGATGGGTGTTGCCGTCAGAACAGGCCACCATTGCGCTCAGCCTCTGATGGACAGGTTTGCTATCCCCGGCACCGTCAGGGCTTCTTTTGCTTTGTACAATACGAGGGAAGAAGTTGATATTTTGGTAGCTGCTCTTGCGAAAGTTCGCCAACTTTTTGGTTAAGCCTCAAAAAATGGTGAAATTTGTCGCCTTGATAAATCAGGGGGACAATGAGCATAAATGAGTTACAAGACCAGATAATAGAAGAGTTTTCCATGCTCGATGAGTGGATGGATAGATATTCTTATCTGATCGAGTTGGGTAATGGACTTGACAACTTCAGCGAAGAATACCGCACAAATCAGAATCTTATTGAAGGTTGCCAGAGTAAGGTGTGGCTGCATGGTGAATTGAAGGACGGGAAGATATATTTCTTTGCCGACAGTGACGCTATTATTGTAAAAGGTATAGTAGCCCTGCTGATTAAGGTGCTGGATGGACGTACTCCTTCTGAAATACTGGATGCGGATCTTTATTTTATTGACAAGGTAGGACTAAAGGAGCACCTGTCGCCGACCCGTTCCAATGGCCTCGTTGCAATGGTCAAGCAAATGAGGATGTACGCTCTGGCATATAAAACTAAGTTGGGGCTTTAGTGGATATACAACTCTTTTTTAATTTGCTTGTTATATTATTGATAAAAAACCTGAGTTGTAATGGAGAATGAATTTCTGAGCAAGGAAGCTGAAGTTATTGATGCACTAAGGACGATATACGACCCTGAGATTCCGGTAAATATATACGACCTGGGGCTGATCTATGAAATTGACATAAATGAGGATGGAAAAGCGCGTATAGTTATGACGCTTACTTCGCCCAACTGTCCTGTTGCCGATTCATTGCCTGAGGAAGTTCATGATATTGTAGCTGACCTACCCGGAATTACTTCCGTAGAGGTTAATCTCACATTCGACCCGCCATGGGATCGTGATATGCTTTCTGATGAAGCCCTGCTTGAGCTTGGATTGCTGTAAGCATGTCCCTCACTGCCGACTATATAGCTGAAGGAATTAGAAGAAAAGCCGCTGAGCTCGGGTTTGATGAGGTGGGTTTTGCTCCTGCTGCTGAACTAAGGGAGGACAAGGAGCGCCTGAAGGCGTGGCTCGACAAGGACTATCATGCCGGTATGGAGTACATGGAAAGGCATTTTGTGAAACGCACTAATCCATCACTACTTGTCGAAGGTTCAGTATCTGTTATTTCCCTTTTATATAACTACAAACAAAGCGGAGTTCATCTTTCTGAAAATGCCCCAAAGATAGCCCGCTATGCCTATGGAAGTGATTACCATGATGTAATCAGGGGAAAACTTGCAGAATTGT
>CAYNFX010000012.1:0-14000 GCA_964396555.1 uncultured Alkaliflexus sp. | reverse complement strand
TATGCCTATGGAAGTGATTACCATGATGTAATCAGGGGAAAACTTGCAGAATTGTTTTCTCATATTCGCGATGAATACTACCCCAATCTTGAGGGACGTTATTTCGTAGATTCAGCCCCCCTTCTTGAAAGGTCCCTTGCTGCAAGAGCTGGATTAGGCTGGATAGGTAAGAACAATATGCTTATCAACCGAAGGCTGGGTTCCTATGTGTTTCTGGCCGAGATGCTGGTAAATGTAGAGTTGCCTTACAACCAGACAGCAATGACCGACCGCTGCGGTGGTTGTACAAAGTGCATCGAGGCATGTCCCACACAGGCCATACTGCCTGACAGGGTCATTAATTCCAACCGCTGTATTTCATATCTGACAATAGAAAACAAGGGCGAGATCTCTGATGAGTTTAGAGGTAAGCTACAAGGCTGGGCCTTTGGTTGTGATATCTGTCAGGAGGTATGTCCATGGAACCGCAAGGCTCCCGATACGGACAAACATGAGTTCAAACCTTCAGAAAGCCTGCTGGCAATGACATCCGATAAATGGGAAAGCCTCACTCAGGAGGAGTTCTCAGTGCTCTTTAAAGGCTCTGCTGTAAAACGAACCAAATACAGTGGCTGGGTGCGTAATTACAGGTTTATTTTTTAGCTTTGTTTATACAAAGCCAAGGCCATGCAAGACTATCTGTTCAGAACCCCGGTTACGCCTCCCAGGGCTAAGGATCCCATTTCTGTAGCCTCAAATCTTTTCTTTATAGGTTCTTGTTTTGCCGAGAATATTGGACGGCATCTCGTCGATGCCCGCTTCAATGTGCTTGTCAATCCCTTTGGTGTACTATACAATCCGCTCTCTATAGCTGCTGCTTTTGATTCAATAATAGATCTGGCCTATGTAAGCGAGGACGATCTTGTTGAAAGGGACGGACTGTGGCATAGCTTTATGCATCATGGTAAGTTTAGTAATCCCGACAAGTCCCTGTGTGTTGAGAGCATCAATCAGGCTATTGATGAGGCCCGTGATTTTCTTGAGAATGCGGATTTCCTTGTTATCACTTATGGTACGTCTTGGGTTTTTGAGCATATACTTTTTCAGAAAGTAGTTGCAAACTGCCATAAGTTTCCCGACAGCGACTTTCGTCGCTATCGGCTCGAGCCCGATGAGGTTGTTGATGTATGGAAGGATTTGATAGTAAGGTTACGGGTTTTTAACCCGGGACTTAAAATCATCTTTACTGTCAGTCCGGTTCGCCACCTTAAAGACGGTGCTCATGGCAACCAGCTAAGCAAGGCTGTGCTTTTGCTGGGAATCGACAAGCTGGTAGACCTGTTTGATAAGGTTGAATACTTCCCTGCTTATGAGATAATGATGGATGAGTTGAGGGATTACCGCTTCTATGACAGGAGTATGGTTCATCCCGAAAACCTTGCAGTGGAATATATAGTCACCCGTTTCTGTGAAAACTTCTTTGATGAAGAAGCACAGAAGTACTACAAGGATGTGGAAAGACTAATAAAGGCACGCTCGCACAGGCCTTCAGGCCACAATACTGTTCAGTATATGCAGTTTGTAAGTCGCACCCTGAGCTATATCCATGAGCTCTCGCTTCGTTACCCCGAGGCAAGACTGGAAGATGACAGACTCTGGTTTCAGAATATCTGGGAGGACCTTAACAGATCTGAATTGGCAGACTAATCAGATAAGACCCGACTTAAGTACTCTTTCAAGATCTTCAGGGGTGTCAATGCCAATTGAGTCGTGTTCTGTCACCCTGACAGTAATCTTGAAGTTATTCTCAATCCATCGCAACTGTTCCAGTGACTCAGCCTTTTCAAGAACAGAGGGCTGCAACCTGGTTATTTCATTCAGGATGTCACTTCTATAAGCATATAGTCCGATATGCAGGTAGTAATGATGTCTGAGGTGCCAATCCTCCTTGGGCTGCTGGCGCAGATAGGGGATGGGAGAGCGGGAGAAATAGATTGCTTCCAGTCCAGGTGTAACCACAACTTTGGGCTTATTAGGATCCCAAAGGTCTTCGTTGTTATTCAGTGGTTTTACTAAAGTTGCAATTTCAGTTGCCGGATTCTGAAAGCAGCTTGCAAGAGCCTCAACAAGTTCGGGCCTTATAAAAGGCTCATCTCCCTGGATATTTACAACCACATCAAATTTTTCCCCTTCCTGTTGCTCAACAATCTGAAGAGCCTCTTTACAGCGGTCTGTTCCACTCTGGTGGTTTGTATCTGTCATAACGGCCTTTCCACCGAAAGCCTTTACTGCATCTAAAATGCGATCATCGTCGGTTGCAACATAGACAGCATCAAGTGCTTTGGAAGCTTGCTCGTACACCCTTTGGATCATTGGCTTGCCGCCGATGTCGGCAAGCGGCTTGCCGGGGAAACGAGTGGATGCATAGCGGGCTGGAATTAATCCCAGTATTTTAGGCTCTTTCATTGCTCAGGGTTTATTTAAATGACTGATCTCAAAATTAAGAAAAAGGTACGGCTATGTCTCTTTTGGAAAAAATAAAGAGGCGAATTTCCTTTCAAAATTGTAACTTTGTCAGTGTCGACTGCAATTTTAGCAGGTTTTTGGTTCAGGCTTTGCTAAGCCTGATAGCTGCTTGTTGTTTGTCTAATGTAAGTTGGTCGGAGGTAAAGTATGAATCAAGATATTCAACAGATTAAGCAACGATTTGGGATTATTGGAGACTCCTATGCCCTTAACCGTGCAATTGATATTGCGGTTCAGGTTGCTCCTACAGATTTGTCGGTGCTGATAACCGGTGAGAGTGGAACCGGTAAGGAAGTCTTTCCCCAGATAGTCCACAGTTTCAGTAGCCGTAAGCATGGACCTTATATAGCCGTCAACTGTGGAGCTATTCCTGAAGGTACCATAGATTCGGAGCTTTTTGGTCATGAGAAGGGCTCTTTTACAGGAGCGCTGGCAGACCGTAAGGGCTATTTCGAGGAAGCTAATGGCGGAACCATCTTTCTTGATGAGATAGGGGAGTTGCCGCTTGCTACTCAGGTAAGACTGCTGAGGGTGTTGGAGACAGGGGAATTTATTCGTGTGGGATCGTCCAAGATGATTAAGACTAATGTACGGGTTGTTGCTGCTACAAATGTGAACCTTGAACAAGCCATAGCAGATGGCAAGTTCAGAGAGGACTTGTACTACCGTCTCAATAGCATTCCAATCAAGATTCCGCCTTTGCGTGAGAGGATTGATGACATATATTTGCTCTTCCGCAAGTTTGCCAACGATTTTGCACTTCGTTACCGAATGCCTTCTGTCAAACTAGACGACAGTGCCAGGATGTTACTTGAGAAATACCGTTGGCCGGGCAATATAAGACAGTTGAAGAATATAACCGAGCAGATCTCGGTGATAGAGAAGAACCGTCTGCTTACTGCAGACGATCTGCGCAAGTACCTGCCATCGCATGCCGGAGAGCACCTGCCTGCTATTTTTGCCTCAGAGGGCAGAGGTGATCAAAGCTTTTCGAATGAGCGTGAGATTCTGTACAAGGTTCTATTCGATATGAAGAAGGATATGACAGACCTCAAAAAGCTTGTACTTGATATGATCAGGGAAGGCGGTGACTGGCATACCAAAGGCGATAATGCAAGAATTATCCAAAACCTTTATAGTAACGAAGGTGAAATAATAAAGGCTCCTGCACCCGGTTCGACTGTGAGCTATGCTGTGCCGCATGATAGTGATGCGATTGAGGATACTGAGGAATTTGTAGAGGAATCATTATCACTTGAAGACAAGGAAAAGGAACTAATTGAGAAAGCTCTGGAAAAGCACGGAGGGCGTAGAAAGAATGCCGCTCATGAGCTTGGAATTTCAGAGCGTACACTTTACAGAAAGATTAAGGATTATGCAATTAAAGGATAGGAAGTTATTAGCTGCAGCAAGTCTGGGGCTCCTGATCTTGGCCATGACCACTTATGCCTGTTCAATTCAGATGACATTGAAAGGAGCGTCGATTCCTGATAATGTACGTACGGCATCGGTTCAATACTTTGAAAACAGGGCGCCACTTATTAATCCAATACTTAGTCAGACCTTTACTGAGGAACTAAAGGATAGGATACGGACTGAATCCCGTCTGGTTATTACCAATGAAATTGGAGATGTGGACTTTTCAGGTCAGATTACAGGGTATGATTTACGGCCCATGGCAATTCAGGCTGATGCGGTTTCCGCTGAGACCCGTCTGACAATCTCTGTCAGGGTGCGGTTTCAAAATCACAAGGATCCCAAGCAGAACTGGGAGAACACATTCTCTGCATATGCGGATTTTGAGAGTAGTCAGAGTATAACTGAGATAGAGGAACAACTGGTTGCCGATATTGTAGATCAGCTTACCGAGAATATATTTAATAGAGCCTTTTCCGACTGGTAGGAAATGAATAAACAGCAGATCAGAGCGGTGATGGACGATCCGGGGAAACTTACCCAGGACACACTCGACAGTATTAGGGTGATTCTTGATGAGTATCCCTTCTTTCATGCAGGTCGTCTGTTGTGGATCAAGAACCTCCATATTCTTGATCATATACGCTATAATAATGAACTAAAACTGGCTGCTGCCCATCTTCCTGACAGAAAAAGGCTTTATGAACTGGTCTTTTCGGGCATAGTAGCTGAATCCTCAATTTCTGCAAAGGATGAAGCTCAGGTAGTAAGTATGGCAGGAATCAGCCACTCAGTAGTTAAGGAGCAGAAAGAAGAATCTTTATCTACGACGGCTACAAGTTCCGAAGCTTCTAACTTGCCTGGGCCGACTGAGAATCAGTCAGGGATACAAGGGGATGGCTCTGGAAGGATGTCTTCAGACTCTGATGCTGATGCTGAAACCGAGGTTAGGTTTGCCTTCCCTGCTTTTATCGATTCTCTGGGGATGCCGGATAATTATCTGCTTGACTATGAGCTTGGAGGTAGTACAGTATACAGTCTGGATGAGGAAGCCAAATCTGGTCTTGATGAGGCCCGTTCTTTCTCAGATTGGCTTACTGTATTGAAAAGTAAGCCTGCACCTGTCCAAAAAAAGGAGGAATCAGATACGAAGCAGGTGTCAAAGAACGATTCGCTCATTGATTCATTCCTCAAAGGAGGCAGGAATAAGAGGATAGAACCTGTACTGGGGTCTGGTGCTGTAAGTGTGGATATTGCTGCAAAGAGTCTTGAGGAGAAGGAGGACCTGATTACAGAAACTCTGGCAAGTATTTATATAAAGCAGAAAAATTTTGTTAAAGCCAGGGATATATTTGAGCGCTTGCGTTTGAAATATCCCGAAAAAAGCGTTTACTTTGCACGGCGTATTGAAGAAATAGAACAACAGATTAGTAATCAGTAATAAGGAAAGATATGTATATTGTAGTAACCGCCTTTATTATAGTAGCCTGTATTCTTCTGACCCTGATTGTTTTGGTTCAGAATTCAAAAGGAGGAGGTCTGGCATCAAATTTTGCATCTACAGGACAGATGATGGGTGTTCGTAAAACCACTGACTTTCTTGAAAAGGCAACTTGGACACTTGCAAGTGTAATTCTACTACTTGCTTTTGTTGCTGTAATGGTAATACCAAAGGAAGAAATTGGACGTCGCTCGGTAATTGATGAGCAACTTAATAATATTAGCCAGCCTGTTAATACTATGCCTAGCTTCGAAGTACCTGCTGATGAAGATGCAGAAGCTGCTGGTGCAGCTACAGAAACTGAGGCTACAGAATAATTTTAGAAGGACTTTTGTGTCAGAGTGTCAGGTCTCCTGACACTCTTTTTTTTGTTTTGTCGCTAAAGGTATTATGTTGTTAATCAGTGATAAATGTTTGATATTGGCAAATGTCTTTAAGTCATTTTAGGGCAAAATGGCAGTAACCTGCCGTAATAAGGGCTTTTAGTGCCTTTGGCATGCTTTGTGTAAAATCTGAACGTGTAAAAAACGAGTAAATATGTAATGTCTAACATTTAAAACTATATCTGAATGTCAGCTATTAATGGAAAAGTTCTTGCCGGTAAGGTTTTAGTGAAACCACAGGCAGCAGAAGAGAAGACATCAAGCGGTATCATCATTCCTGATTCTGCAAAGGAAAAACCGCTTAAGGGTGAAGTAGTACTTGTCGGTGCACCCAAGAAGGATGAACAAATGGAAGTGAAGATTGGCGATATCGTACTTTATGGTAAGTATGCCGGTACCGAACTTCAAATCGATGGTACTGATTACCTTTTGATCTCTCAAAGTGACATTTTGTACATTGCTTAATTAACAACCAGCGAAACTAAAACAGATTAAAAATGGCTAAGGAAATTAAATTTAATATAGAGGCCCGCGACCGTTTGAAGGTAGGTGTTGACGCTCTTGCAAATGCTGTAAAAGTTACATTGGGTCCCAAAGGGCGTAATGTTGTTATTGAAAAGAAATTTGGTGCTCCTGCAGTTACCAAGGATGGTGTAACTGTTGCTAAGGAAATTGAACTTGAAGATCCTTTTGCAAATGTTGGTGCACAAATGGTTAAGGAAGTTGCCTCCAAAACAGGTGACGATGCCGGTGACGGTACCACTACTGCTACAGTTCTGGCACAGTCCATCATTAACGTAGGTCTGAAGAATGTGACAGCCGGTGCAAATCCTATGGAACTTAAGAAGGGTATTGACAAGGCCGTAATTAAGGTTGTTGAAAGCATTCGTAGTCAGGCTCAGGAAGTTGGTGATGACAACAATAAGGTTGAGCAGGTTGCCAAGATCTCTGCAAACAATGATGAGGAAATTGGTCGTTTGATTGCCGAGGCTATGTCAAAGGTTGGTCGTGAAGGTGTTATAACTGTAGAGGAAGCTAAGGGTACTGAAACAACTGTTGAAGTAGTTGAAGGTATGCAGTTTGACCGTGGTTACATTTCTCCTTACTTTGTAACCAACACTGAAAAGATGGAAGCTGAGCTTGACAATCCTTTCATCCTTATCCATGATAAGAAGATCAGCACAATGAAGGACATGCTTCCTGTTCTTGAGCAAACTGCTCAAACAGGTCGTCCGCTGCTTATTATTGCCGAGGATGTTGATGGTGAAGCTCTTGCCACTTTGGTTGTAAACCGTCTGAGAGGTTCTCTGAAGGTTGCAGCCGTTAAGGCTCCTGGCTTTGGTGATCGTCGTAAGGAAATGCTGCAGGATATTGCAGTTCTGACCGGAGGTACTGTAATCACCGAAGAAATGGGATTCAAACTTGAAAGTACAACCCTAAATATGCTGGGTAAGGCTGAAAAGATTACAATCGATAAGGAAAATACAACTATTGTCAACGGTAGTGGAGATAAAGCAGCTATCGAAGCCCGTGCAGCTCAGATAAAGGCTCAGATTGCAGCCACAACTTCAGACTATGATCGTGAAAAGCTTCAGGAACGTCTTGCCAAGTTGGCCGGTGGTGTTGCAGTTCTCTATGTTGGTGCTGCTTCTGAAGTTGAAATGAAGGAAAAGAAAGACCGCGTTGATGATGCTTTAAGCGCTACAAGAGCTGCTATCGAGGAAGGTATCGTTCCTGGAGGTGGTGTGGCATACATCCGTGCCATTGAAAGTCTCGAAGGCCTTACCGGAGATTCAGATGATGAAACAACAGGTATTGAAATTATTAAGCGAGCAATCGAAGAGCCTATGCGTCAGATAGCTGCAAATGCAGGTAGGGAAGGATCTGTAATTGTACAGAAGGTTCGTGAAGGTAAGGGTGACTATGGTTACAATGCCCGCACTGATGTTTACCAAAACTTCTTTGCTGTAGGGGTTATAGACCCTGCTAAGGTTACTCGTGTGGCTCTTGAAAATGCAGCTTCAATTGCCGGTATGTTCCTGACAACTGAATGCGTACTTGTTGACATCCCAAAGGATGAGCCAAGTCCAGCAGGAATGCCCGGAGGTATGGGCGGTATGATGTAATAAACATCCATACATATATTTTCAAGGGGTGTCTCCGAGAGGAGGCACCCCTTGTTGTGCTAAAAGGTTTGCTACATCATACATTAGCTATACTGATAATTGCATGGAATTAAATATATTTGCAGTTCCTGGATTTTACCCGTCAGATGCATGGGTATCTGAGGGAATTGGAGGAGTGAAGCTGAAAAACTGGAACTAGATGAAGAATATCCGCAACTTTTGCATTATTGCCCATATCGACCATGGGAAGAGCACATTGGCCGACCGTCTTTTGGAGTATACCAAGACAATTAGCGAAAAGGATCTCCAGGAACAAACCCTGGATAGTATGGACCTGGAACGGGAACGTGGGATTACAATCAAAAGCAAGGCTATTCAAATGCAACATGTGCACAAGGGGGAGCAGTATATACTTAACCTTATTGATACTCCAGGACACGTTGATTTTGCCTATGAGGTTTCCCGTTCAATCGCTGCCTGCGAGGGAGCTCTGCTTATTGTAGATGCTACGCAGGGTATCCAGGCACAGACGATAAGCAACCTGTATCAGGCTATTGAACATGATCTTGTTATTATCCCAGTCCTCAATAAGATGGATATGGCTAGCGCTATGCCAGAGGAGGTTGAGGATCAGATAATAGAATTGATTGGTTGCGACAGAAGCGAGATTATTCGTGCCAGCGGTAGAACCGGCATGGGCGTTGAGGAGATTCTTGAAGCTATTGTTGAGAGGGTTCCTCACCCTGTAGGTGACCCTGAAGCCCCTTTGCAATGTCTTATCTTTGACTCTGTATTTAATTCCTTTAGAGGTATTATTGCTTATTTCAAGGTCGTTAACGGAGTAATTCGCAAGGGTGACCTTGTTAAATTTTACAATACTGGTAAGGAATATTACGCCGAGGAGGTCGGAGTACTGCGTATGGGATATATTCCCAGGGATTCACTGCATACCGGTGATGTGGGTTATATTATTTCAGGTATTAAGACCAGCAAGGAGGTTAAGGTTGGTGATACAATTACCCATGTGAAGCCTTCTTGTGAGACTGCCATTGCTGGATTTAAGGAAGTTAAACCCATGGTATTTGCAGGATTGTATCCTATAGACACTGAGGATTATGAGGATCTGCGTGCCTCCGTTGAAAAGCTTCAGTTAAACGATGCTTCTCTTACGTTTACGCCTGAGTCATCGGCAGCCCTTGGTTTTGGTTTCCGTTGCGGCTTCCTGGGGCTGCTTCATATGGAGATTGTTCAGGAAAGGCTTGACAGGGAGTATGATATGGACGTTATTACTACTGTTCCTAACGTTCCATATAAGATATATACTACTAAGGGGGAAGAAATAGAGGTTCACAACCCTTCAGGACTACCTGAGCCGGGACTTATTGATTATGTTGAGGAGCCATATATAAGTGCTCAGATAATTACAAAAGCGGATTTTATCGGAAACATAATGACCCTTTGTCTGGGCAAAAGGGGGGAGCTAAAGAAGCAGCATTACCTTACAACAGACAGGGTTGAACTTATATTTGATATACCGCTGGCCGAGATAGTATTTGACTTTTATGATAAGCTGAAGAGCATATCCAAAGGTTATGCATCTTTCGATTATCATATGATAGGCTACAGACCTTCAAAACTTGTAAAGCTTGATATATTGCTCAACGGTGAAAGTGTGGACGCCCTTTCAGCGCTCACTCACTTTGACAATGCCTATCCTCTGGGTAAGAAGATGTGTGAGAAGCTTAAGGAGCTGATACCTCGTCAGCAGTTTGACGTAGCTATTCAAGCTGCCATCGGTGCAAAGATTATTTCAAGAGAGACTGTTAAGGCGCTGCGTAAGGACGTAACTGCAAAATGTTATGGTGGTGATATAAGTCGTAAGCGGAAGTTGCTTGAAAAGCAAAAGAAAGGTAAAAAGAGAATGAAGCAGATTGGATCTGTTGAGGTGCCTCAGAAAGCCTTCCTTGCGGTACTTAAACTCGATTCCTGATAAAGACATGAATAAATAGAAAACCCCGCTGAGATGTATCAGCGGGGTTTTTGCTTAGTAATATACTTATCCTCTTTCGGACCATAGTCCACTACGTTTCTCTATGAGCCTATGCTTCAGATTATTTGTGGCATAAGCTATAAGTTCTTGTTTATGTTTTCTTCAATAGTTTCAGTTCCGGGGAAGCCGACGTGTCTTTCAGTAAGTTTTCCCTCTCTATCGAAAATCATAAATGTAGGAATACCAATAATTTCAAGTTCTTGATACCAGTATCCCCACTGATCTTCAGTTACACGATAGTGCTCCCCCTTTATATCAGGGATAGTTTTGTTCCATGTGCCTAAGGGTGATGTTTCACCTGTTAGGTAGACGAAGACTACATCTTTACCTGCATATTTTTCTTTTACAGGTTTCATTGCCTCCATTGAGCTCATGCAGGGACCGCACCAGGTAGCCCAGAAATCAACTAACACAACTTTACCCTTGTATTTTTCAAGAATTGCATCTAATAATTTTTCATTGGCAACTTCTGGTGTAAGGTTAACTATTACCCCCTTACCTGCAGAAGCCTTGTTGCTTTCAATAAGCGCAGCTAATTTGTCGTTATGAGCAAGAAGTTGCCTTACAATATTCTCATTTAGTTTTGCCGAAAGATTTGTTTTTTCTTCATCTGTAAGGAGCATTCCTGATTCAATTTTTCCATAATATAGCTGAGCCAGGGCAACTTCTGCAATCAGGTCAGTGTTTTTGCCAAGATCCTGAGCTGCCCTTTCTTTAAAGGTCTCAATCATATCATCAATTGTCAAACCTTTAATGCTCTCGGGAGAACTGTATTGTCTTAAGATTGACCTAACAGAATGCCCAAATTCTGCACTATAGGCAGAATTCTCATCAATCTGTTCTCTAATAACATTAATGTAATAGTCCCCCGGGACTTGAATTTCTAGCTTATGTGAGCCGCGTTCTTCACGTGGTATGTTTCTTGTTCGGAAATATGATTCACGTATAGCGGCATCGTATATCATTGCAAGATAAAAGATTGAGGCTTTCAAGTCTGATTCTGCAAGGATTTTTACCTTTTCTGACAAGGCGGGGTAATCTTCAAAACTGCTTATGATGCTGTCGCCTGCATTTTGGAGCCAGGCAAGGTATTCATCAGAAGTAAACCCATCAACCTCATTAAACATTGTCATAATATCCAGAATATCGTCCTTCTTTCTGCCAATATTGTTGAGTATGTTCATGTCATCCACAGAAAGCCACTCGTTATCAGTGAAAATGTAAGCAGAGTCTCCATCTTCCTTGTCTGTGCGATATTTGGATTCGTAACGGCTTTTTCTGTTTAGATCTATTGTCACTGTGGTTTCGTGTCCTGGTACTAGAAACACCTTTGTTCCCCATGGGTAAAGGGTAGTTAACAATGGAAGACTGGTTGGAACCTCCAACCTAAAGGTTCCGTCTTCGTTAATCTTTACCTTATCTCCATAACTTTGTTCTATTATTGGTCCTGTACTTTGAAGTTTTATGTCAGGGAAAACCATTCCCTGATTGTAAGCGATCAGTTTTCCAGTAAGTATAGCAGGTTTGTCAGAGAATTCCAATGGAGGAAGTGAGGCGAGTTTTTCTTCACTGCTTATTTGTGGTTTATAAGTTGCGATACTTTTTTTCGATGGCAGTAATTCTATGCCCCAGATCTTGAAACAGTTGTCGCAGTCACCTTCAATAAAATCTATTTTAGTAACCTTTGGATCCAGGGGAGGAAAGAACAACTTGAAGGATGTCTTGCCGGAGTCTGGCATAAAGAAATGCTCTCCGATATTAATTCCTTCTGCCTTTGTGATAAGGAATCTTGCATCAGACCCGGTTTCTTTGATGTAAGTGTCTGCCGCAATAAGTATCCACTGGTTGGGATAGAAAAAAGCATCAAAATGGAATACTGTGGCAGTGTCACTAAATTCAATCTTGTCAATCTCCAGGATTGTTGTATTCCATGCTTCGAAAATAGGTCTTTCCACAACTTCTGGTCGCTTTTGCGTACAGGCGACAATAAGCGGAATGAATAGCATAACTAATAATCTGTTGCTCATGATGATATGTTTAATGCTGTCAGATATTATCTATTTCAGAAAAAATGCTTATAGGCTCTTGTTTATGCTTTCCTCTATTGTGTCAGTTCCCGGGAAGCCTACATATCTGTCAGTTAGTTGTCCGTTTTTATCGAATACCATATAGGTGGGCACTCCTTGAATTTCCAGCTTATTGCTCATGGCTTCCCATTGATCGCCGCTTACACGGTAATGCTCTCCTTTAATTTCAGGTATGGTTTTGTTCCATATGCCCAGTGGAGAGGTTTCACCAGTAAGATACAAGAAGACTACATCTTTGCCTTCAAACTTTGCCTTGACAGGCTTAATGGACTCCATAGCGCTCATACATGGACCGCACCAGGTAGCCCAGAAATCAACAAGTACTACCTTGCCCTTATACTTTGCAACAATGGCATCCAGTAGCTTGTCACTGGCAACATTCGGGGTGGGATTAACAACAACGCCTTTTTCAGTTAAGAATTGATTGCTTTCAATCAGTGCAGCTAGTTTATCATTATATTCAATAAGCTGTTTTGCCATTGCCTCGTTTATACTTGTTGGAAGTAGTGCTTTCTTTTCTTCGGTGAAGAACTGTCCAGCTTCGATATTCCCACTCAACATTCTGGCAGATGCAATATCTGTAATCAGTTCAGGGTTGCCAAACTGCAGTTCGGTTAATTGTTTTGCAAGGTGGTCAGGGTAATAATAGTCCATAATCAATGAAGATACGTAACCAATAGAGGCATTATAGGCAAAGGATTCATCAACAAAATCTCTTAATGCATTCTTGAAATAGTTCTCATCTAGAAATGGAAACTCAGGAAGATTAGCGCCTCGTTCTTCTGGAGGGGTATTTATTATATATGCCTGACGGTTTGCTGCAGTGTAAGACATGGCTATATTCAAGACTGAAGCTCTCATGTTGGATTCAGCAAGAATTCTTATCTTTTCTGACAATGCCGGATATTCATTATAACATGCTCTTGCGCTGTCAACTGCTTGTAATACCCAATTGTAGTATTCTTCAGGAGTCTTGCCGACAACGGCTTTTA
This sequence comes from uncultured Alkaliflexus sp., assembly GCA_964396555.1. Lineage (GTDB taxonomy): Bacteria > Bacteroidota > Bacteroidia > Bacteroidales > Marinilabiliaceae > Geofilum. Next base: position 940 of record CAYNFX010000012.1, on the reverse strand, counting down.
TAGCAGCATCTGCTCCATAATACTTGGTCTGCTTTGCTTCAATGGATCTTAGGATATTCATTTCATCTGCAGATAGCCAGTTATTTTCTACATATGCATAGTCAGCATCTCCTTCTTCTTTGTCAGTGCGATACTTTGACTCGAAACGGCTTTTCTTGTTCAAATCTATTACCACAGTTGTTTCGTGTCCAGGTACTGCAAACACCTTTACTCCAAAGGGTAATAAATAAGAAAGGACAGGAAGGCCTGTCTGAGCCTCAATAGTAAAGGTTCCATCTTCATTTATTGCAATTTTATCATAGTCACTTTCCTGTAAAATAGGACTTGAAGCAGCAAACATAATGTCAGAGAATTCCATTCCTTTTTGGTATCCAAAAACTTTGCCTTTGATTATGGCGGGCTCGTCAGAGAAATCCAGAGGTGGGAGTGTTGTAAGCTTCTCAGAATTACTTAATTCAGGCGAATAAATTGAGATGCCCTGCTTTGAAGGTATTAATTCAATGCCCCATATATTAAAACAGTTTGCACTTTCACATTCAATAAGGTCGATCTTGGAGATTTTTGGATCCAGAGGAGGGAAGAATAATTTGAAAGAGATTTGACCTGACTCCGGGATTGGGAACCATTCCTGTAATTTGATACCTTCAGCACCAGTGATAGACAGATGTTGGTCTGATCCGTTCTCCCTGATAAAGGTACCTTCAGAAATTAATATTCTGGCGTTGGCTGGGTAATAAACATCAATGTAAAATACCGTAGCAGTGTCACTTAACTCTATCTTGTCAATTTCCATTGCTGTCGAACTCCAGGAGTCGAAGGCAGGTCTTTCAACAACTTCGGGCCTTTTTTGTGCACAAGCCGCTAATAGCGGGATTAACAACAGGGCTAGGTTTTTGTAATTCATAATGTTATGTTTTAGTGTAGGGAAGGTAGGAAAAAG
>CAYNFX010000011.1:19253-32638 GCA_964396555.1 uncultured Alkaliflexus sp. | reverse complement strand
TGTGCCACCATTCCTGAACAGGGTGTTTAACAAGTGAACTGAGGTTCTCTGATGGGATGGCCGATACTATTTGCGAGTATGCTTTTACAGTGGAAACATGTATAGGAGGAACAACGATCTGAATGGTATAACCGCTAAGGTTAATTTCTACCGGATAGAACTCATTACCGATTCCCCCTGCAAGTACTGGCTTGTTTTCTATAAACACAGGGCAATCGGCTCCCAGCTTTGCTGCCATAGCTTCAAGTGCTTCCCTGTTCATGCCCAGGTTGAATTTGTCGTTCAATAGTTTTAACATAAAGGCTGCATCAGCCGATCCTCCTCCGAGGCCCGCTCCGGATGGGATAATCTTGTGAAGGTGTATCTTTAATGGCGGTACAGCGGCATACTCCCGCATCAGCCTCAAGGCCTTTAAGCAAAGATTGTCGACCTGATTACCTTCTAATACAATACCAGTTGTAGAAAACTCATCTTCCTCCCCGTCATTCTCAACTATCTCAAGGCTGTCGAAGAGTCCTTTTACCGGGAAGAAAAGTGTTTGAATATTATGATAGCCGTCGGGTCTGCGGGCGCAGACAAACAGGCCTATATTGATCTTGGCATTGGGGAAAGCAATCATGGTTTAGCTTTTTGTGCAAAGTAAGTTATTTTGTTTGGATTGAGAAATCCGAACAGTTATCAACAGTGGTTAGTATCTTCGGTGTTAATAAAACGATCTCTTGTTGTTAGATGACTGATATACAGATGTTGTAAAACTGGCTGGTTGTTGATATGTCTGTTGATAAATGATTATAAAACAATAGTATTTTACATCCTGATGCTTTTGATGATTTTTGGAGAAGCGGAATTCGTATATTTACGTGAAATAATATAATCGAAACGGGCGGCATATTTTGGTATCCTTGCCGCACTTCACTTTATAATTGGGGAGATAAGTAATGGCGGATAATCGATACGGTAAGGGTATTGATAAAGGGGTTCCTTTGGATATTTCAGGTGGGAAGGTTCCACCTCAGGCTCTGGAGCTTGAAGAGGCAGTATTGGGTGCAATGTTGCTTGAAAAGGACGCTTTTGTCACCGTATCTGAGATTTTGAATGCTGATTGTTTTTACAAGGAGTCCCACCAGCTTATTTTCGAAGCTATAACCAATCTCTTCACACGCGAGCAGCCCAGTGATATTCTGACTGTAACAGAAGAGCTGCGCCGTATGGGCAAGCTTGATATAGTAGGAGGAGCCTTTTATATTACCCAGCTTACCGGAAGGGTTGCATCTGCTGCACATATTGAGTATCACTCACGCATTATCTATCAGAAGTATCTTCAGCGCGAGATGATCCGCATTTCAGGTGTTATCCAGACCAAGGCCTTTGATGAGTCGGAGGACGTAAACGATTTGCTTGAAGAGGCAGAAAACTCACTTTTCATGCTTTCTCAGGGCAGCATGAAGAGAGATGCCATTCAAATAAAGGGTGTTATTTCGGAAGCTATTGAGCATATCAAGGTTGCAAGTAAACGTGAGGATGGTCTTAGTGGGATTGCTAGTGGATTTAGCGAACTGGACAAGATCACCTCAGGTTGGCAGAATTCTGATTTGGTGATTATTGCGGCTAGGCCTGCGATGGGTAAGACTGCCTTCGTTCTTTCTATGGCCCGTAATATGGTTGTAAAGTACAAGCAGCCTGTGGCAATCTTTTCGCTTGAGATGTCCAACCTGCAGCTTGTTAATCGTCTGATTGTTTCCGAGACCGAACTAGATGCCCACAAGATCAAAAACGGTAAACTGACGGATCAAGAATGGCTACAACTCGACAATAAAGTTACCGATCTTATTGAAGCCCCACTGTTTATTGACGATACTGCCGGTCTTTCTGTATTTGAACTTAGAGCAAAAGCCAGACGTCTTAAAAAGCAGTATGATATAAAGGCTATAATCATCGACTACCTGCAGCTTATGAATGCCAGCGGTATGCGTCCTGGCAACAGGCAGGAAGAAGTAAGTATGATTTCAAGGTCACTCAAGGGTTTGGCCAAGGAGCTAAATATCCCAATTATTGCTCTGTCACAGTTGAGTCGTGCCGTAGAGACACGTACCGGTGAGGGTAAACGTCCTCAATTGTCTGACCTTCGTGAGTCAGGAGCTATTGAGCAAGATGCCGACATGGTTTTGTTTATCCACCGTCCTGAGTATTACAAGATCACGGAGGATGAGCAGGGTAACAGCCTTATAGGTGTAGCTGAGATTATTGTTGCTAAGCACCGTAATGGTGCGACAGGTGATGTCCGACTTAGGTTCCGTCCGGAAGTTATCCGTTTTGAGGACTACAGTGATTCAGGATACGGAGGTTTTGGGATGGATGATTTCTCAGAGCCTGTGACACTTGGATCAAGGATGAACGAAGGCCATGCTGAGAAGCCTGGCCAACGTGGTGTGGATATGAAAAGCGATTTCGGACTTGGAAGAGGATTTGAAAGAGACGCTGATTTTTAGAGCCAGCCTATCAATTCGTGAAGAGAGGCAATTTCCTTGAAAACCTTTTCTTCATGGGGAATTGAATAGGGGTTGTAATAGACATGGTCCAGCCCGAAATTTTTTGCGCCCAGGATATCTATTTCAAGACTGTCGCCAATGACAAGACTCTCAGTCTTTTTGGCATTACAACTTTTAAGTGCGTATTCGAAGAATCCCTTCTTGGGTTTCTGCACACCTATTTCCTCTGAAATAAAGACCTTCTTAAAAAATGGCTTTAGTCCGCTGCGTTCCAGTTTTACCTTCTGGCTTTCGGTAAACCCATTGGTTATGATGTGCATTGTATAGCGGGGCTTGAGATATTCAAGAAGATCGAATGCAAAGGGCGTGACATTGGTCTTTTGGGAATTAGTCGCTACAAACTCATTAGAAAACTCTTCGGCCATTTCGACATTGTCAAGGCCTGCTGTTAGGAAGGTCTGGTGAAAACGCCCTATACTCAAATCAATCTTTCTTATTTCCCAGTTTCTGTATTTCTCCCACAAGGCAGAATTAATCGGAACATATTTCTCGTAAAACTCATTAAAGCTCTTGAAATAAAGACGCAGTTCGTATTTGTCGTATAGTTCGTTGAGGGTTAGTCTTTCGTTTGTTGCAAAATCCCACAGTGTATGATCAAGGTCGAAAAACAGGTGTTTGTACTTTTTCATGTTGCAAGATAAAAAAAAGCTGTCTCAAAACCACGGTTTTGAGACAGCTTCCTTGATAGTCAGTTGCTCTTAGTTGGTTTGAACAACCAAGTATTTCGAAATGCTCCAGAATGCATCAGCATCTTTTACATAAAGAACAAGGGTCCCTTCTTGTCCGTTAGCAAGTTCAAATGAACCTTCAGGATGAGAGGTGAGTACCTTGACTTTGCTTGCATAGAGTGGGAACTCAGATACTGTACGAATATCCACCTTGTTAAAGTATTGTTTGTCGAAATCTTGCTTCAATACTTTTGTGTCACCGAAGAAAAGGAAGCCGTCACGAGTGATAATGCTTCTGCTTTTGAGTTCTGAACGAGTACCAACAGCATACCATGCTGTATTCTTTTCATCAGTAGTTTGGTTAAGTTGGGCACGTGTAGCTTCGCTAACCTGATGAAGGGAATCCATTGAGTAGCTTAGTCCAATAAGTTCCTGAGACAGGTTGCCAATGATTACATCACGTTCTGCAAGTTGTTCCTGCAGTACAAGGATTTGCTCAGCTTGTTCCTTAAGTTGCAGTTCCATATTGGCGATGAGCTTATTCAGTTTGGTGTTATTTGCACCAGCTGACTTAGCTTGTTTTTCAAGTTCCTGGATACGTTCCTTATTTTTGAGCATCAACTCATAAATAAGTTGGATATCCTGATTGATTTGTTCGCCTGCATGACCTTTAACATCACCTTGCTCAGCCTGGATAGAGATGATATTTTCTTTTTCCTTGATAATCCTTAGGTTCTCTTCGATTTCACCAAGGTTCTCGATAAAGCGGTTGATCATTATTTCCTTTTCGGCAGTAGCCAGCAAAAGAGAATCTTTTTCGCGGAGCAGCTCAGTCTTTGAGGGACCCGGAGTACATTGCCACATAAACATTGGCAACAGTAACAGTAATAATGCTGATTTTTTCATGGTTGTAAAATTTTAGTCAGACTTGCACCAATTATTTTTGAAACAAAATTGATTTGTGAGGAGGGGGAGTCAGCTTTACGATTCCTTTTTGCCTTCAACTACCAGAACAATTTCTCCTCTGGGGTCATTTCCCAAGTACCATGCCAGAAGTTCAGCAACCGTTCCTCGCCTGATTTCTTCGTGTACCTTAGATAGTTCACGACAAACTGCAGCCCTGCGGTCTTCGCCGAAGTATTCGGCGCACTGCTGAAGGGTTTTGACAAGACGGTGCGGAGATTCATAAAATACCATGGTACGGCTTTCCTCTGCAAGTGACAAAAATTTTTTTTGACGGCCTTTTTTCTGGGGGATAAAACCCTCGAAGCAAAAGCGGTCGTTGGGTAATCCTGCTGCTACCACAGCAGGAATAAGGGCTGAAGGGCCCGGCAGACATTCTATTTCTATGCCTGCGTCAACACAATGTTTTACAAGTAGATAGCCAGGATCAGAAATTCCCGGTGTGCCTGCATCTGACACAAGTGCTGCACTTTCTCCTGCCTCTATTCGACGAGTTACGTTGCTAACTGTGTGATGTTCGTTAAACTTGTGGTGAGATATGATTCTAGTATTTATTTCATAGTGCTTGAGCAGGATTCCCGTGGTGCGTGTGTCCTCTGCAAGGATGAAGTCAACCTCACGTAGGATCCTCAGTGCCCTGAGGGTAATATCTTCCAGATTGCCGATAGGAGTGGGCACTACATATAGTTTTCCTGCTGATACTGTCTGTCTGCTCATCTGGTGAATCTTCGTTTCAACAGGTGTATAAAATGACTCTCTGCCTCACTGCCTTCTTTCCAATTGAAGTTGGTGGTTATAAAGGCTTTTGCTTCTTCAAAACTGTTAAAAGTATTGATCTTTTCTATGCTGTCGTTGAAGAGCTGGGCATCTCCGTCGAAAAGCTCGCGAATAAACAGGAATCTGTCGTTGATGCCAATAGCTTTCTTAAGATCGTAGACGGGCGCCTGTACCTTGGTTTCCGAACTTTCGGGCTTACTTAGCAAGTCATTTATGGCCTTCTTTTCCTTGCCCAGGGTTTCTCCAAGAACCGTCTTTCCTTTGGAATCGCTCTCCGGCTTTGCATTTGGAGCCGGTTCAATCTGAGCTTCAATCTGAGGTGCTAGCTTCGGAGTTTCGGGCATTATGTCTTGAGGTTCAGGAATATCCTCTATGATTTCAAGGGGGGCATCAACTTTTTCGATGATTTTTTCCTGAGCTGGGGCAACCGGGGGTGCTACAAGGGGAGGAGTTTTGTCCGTAACATCCTCAATATTGGGGATTTTCTCCTCATTCTTAGGGACAACCAGAACAGTTTCATTAAACCTGGCAAGGAGGTCTATTTCTTTTATTATTCCCTCAGCCTTGCTAAGGGCTAGGTTGATATACACTTGCTGGATGTCATTTTTCCCCTTGAAGGTTTCGACAAGGGTCTCCAGTTCCTTGATGTCCTGAAGAATAATGCTGAGTAATGCTTCCCTTTCCATGGTAACCGTTTACAATCTTTTTTCTTTACATTTGCAAATGTAGTGATAGAAACCCAAGAATCAATTTACTCGGCTTTTTTTTGAGCCATTACTATCTGGTATACAATGTTTCTTGAACAAAGATCGGACAGGAGTCGCAGTCGCGGCTGGATTGAGGTAATTGCAGGATCAATGTTTTCGGGTAAAACCGAAGAGTTGATGAGGCGACTTAGGAGGGCACGTATAGCCCAACAGAAAGTCGAGATTTTCAAACCTATTATTGACAGACGATACAGTGAGACAGAGGTGGTCTCTCATGACTCAAATGCCATTCGTTGCACCCCTGTCGAGAGTTCGGGAAATATTCTGTTACTTAGCTCAGATACTGATGTGGTAGGAATTGACGAAGCGCAATTTTTCGATAGCGGACTTGTAGATGTGTGCACTACTCTTGCCTCACAGGGAGTAAGGGTGATTGTGGCCGGACTGGATATGGACTATACAGGTAAACCCTTTGGTCCTGTACCTTCTTTGATGGCCAGTGCTGAATATGTGTCAAAGGTACACGCAATATGTGTGATGTGCGGTGATCTTGCCAATTTCTCATATCGTCGTAGCGGGGGCACCAGACTTGTTGAACTTGGTGCAGGTGATACCTACCAGGCAGTATGCAGGTCATGTTATGATCAGCTGCGGGCTAGTGAATCCAAATAAAAAATGTTAGGCCAATGTATTTATTCAGCGATATAGCGTCCATGCTCAATGCAAGGGCTGAGATAAGCACGGATGTCCAGGTAAGGAGGCCTGTATTTGATACCCGTCTTATTGTAGATCCTGAGGGTGCCGTATTCTTTGCAATAAGAACAGAGACAAGGGATGGACACAGGTATATTCCTGCTGCATATGAAAAGGGTGTGCGATGCTTTGTAGTGTCTGATAACTGGCAGGTGCCAGACAATTATAGCGATGCTTCTTTTGTTTTCGTTGCTGATACACATAAGGCTTTACAGAAGATTGCCAGCTTGCACAGGCAGAAATTTTCAATTCCTGTAATCGCAATTACCGGAAGCAACGGCAAGACTATCGTTAAGGATTGGATTGGACAGGCCTTATCTTTCAGGGAAACCATTTGCAGGTCACCGCGCAGCTATAATAGTCAGATCGGAGTTCCTGTGAGTGTTTTACAACTGAAAGAGAATACAAGTTTTGCTGTTTTTGAGGCTGGAATAAGCCAGGTGGGTGAGATGGAAAGGCTAGAGAGCATTATCCGTCCTTCTTTTGGGATATTGACGAATATTGGCGCTGCACATCAGGAACATTTCGAATCACGTTTGCAGAAGCTGGACGAAAAGCTTAAACTATTTACTCGTTGTAAAACCGTGTTTATTGGATGTGATGACAGGGAGGTAATAGAGAGGAGCCGGGATTACCTGTCTGGAGTAGAGTTATTGACATGGGGAAGGGGAGAGGGAGCTGATCTCAGACTTGTGGTTGACAGATCTGAGCGGGAAAAGCTTATCGAGCTAAGCTGGAAGGAACGACATATAAGTCTTGAGATACCATTCAGGGACAGGATATCAGTAGAAAACCTGTTGCCTGTTGTTCTTGTGATGCTTTACTTTGGTTGCAATGACGAGGAGATCAGACGTGAGGTTAAGGCTCTTCAGCCGGTGGCTATGCGCATGGAACAGAAAGACGGAATCAATGGCTCTCTGATTATTAATGATTCCTACAATTCGGATATAAATTCTTTGGAACTGGCACTCAGTGTACTTGAACAACATCAAAACGGAAGGCATAAAGGCAGAACATTAATTCTTTCTGATATGTTTCAGACAGGTATTGAAGACAATCTGCTTTATCCTCGTGTGGCTGAGATTATCAGGAAGAAGAATATAGACATGTTTATTGGAGTGGGAAGCAAACTGTCACGTTTTGCAGGGTTCTTCCCCGACAATTCTTTATTTTTTGCCAATACCGATGAGCTGCTTGAGTCCCTGGGAAGTATCAGCTTTAAGGATTGTGTTGTTCTGATAAAGGGTGCACGTCAGTTCCGCTTTGAAAGGCTAGTTGAACGTCTTGAGCTTAAGTTGCACAGTACTGTTCTGGAGGTCAATGTTGATGCCCTTCGGAATAACTTCAGGGTTTTCAAGAGGAAACTTAAGCCTGGTGTAAAAACCCTTGCTATGGTAAAGGCCTTTGGCTATGGTAGTGGACTAATTGAGATATCATCTGCCTTGCAACTAGGTAGGGTGGATTATTTGGGGGTGGCTTTTGCTGATGAGGGAGTCGAACTACGTCAGGCTGGTATCAATACTCCGATTATCGTTATGAATCCGGAGCCAAGGAGTTTTGCGCTTATGCTTGAATATGGTCTGGAACCTGAAGTGTACAGTAGCAGAATTCTTGAAGCCTTCAACGAAGCCGTTAATGCTTTTGGTAATGAGCCATATCCGATACATATCAAGCTGGACTCAGGTATGCACAGGCTTGGGTTCTATGCAAGTGATGCAGAAGAGCTTATTAGCTGGCTTAAAAAGATGCCCTTGCTTAAGGTTAAGTCAGTATTTTCGCATCTGGCGGGAAGTGATGAGGAGAGGCATGATGAGTTTACTCTTGGACAGCTCAGGCTTTTTGATTTTTTCTGCAAGGAAATAGAAAATGGCCTGGGCTATGGTTTTATAAGACACATATTAAACTCAGCCGGGGTAGAACGATTTCCCGACTATCAGTTTGAAATGGTTAGGCTTGGTATTGGATTGTATGGTTTCAGTTCAATCGGCGAGTCCGAACTACAGAATGTGCTTACCTTGAAAACCTATGTTTCCCAGATAAAAGAAGTTGAAAAGGGAGGTACTATTGGATATGGACGCAAGGGCAGCGTAAGGGAAGGAGGCCGGATAGCAATACTGCCTATAGGTTATGCAGACGGACTAAACAGAGGACTTAGTAACGGCAAGGGTAAGGTAAGAATAGGAAATGCCTTAGTTCCAATAGTTGGAAGTATCTGTATGGACAGTTGTATGGTCGATGTGTCCGATATTAAGGTAAAGGAAGGTGATGAAGTTATCGTCTTTGGAGATTCTCCCACAGTTATGGATGTTGCAGATGCCCTAAATACTATTCCTTACGAAGTGCTTACAGGTATTAACCGACGTGTAAAACGAGTGTACTACAGGGAGTAGTTTTATCCCAGCCGTGAAATACGTTCAAGACTTTCCTCGTCTACGAGTCTTATTTTACGTCCTTCGACCTCAATAAGCTTTTCCTTTGTAAAGGTGGTTAACGTACGAATTGCGTTGGATGTAGTCATGTTTGAGAAACTTGCCAGATCCTCACGTGAAAGATGAATATTCAGAGTGTTTCTTTCATCTTCGAAGCCATAGATATCCCTAAGCAGGATAAGACTTTCGGCAAGTCGTCCGCGGATATGCTTTTGTGTAAGAGTAACAGTGCGAAAACGGGTGAACCCCAGTTCAGAAGCAAATGATTTGATGATATTCATGCAGAGGCGGTTATTGTTAAGCAGTAAATGCTCAATAACCTTCTTTTCGATGTGGAAGACCACGCAGGGTTCGATTACCACAGCAGAAGCAATATGGGCCCCTTCGGCAAATAAAGCACGATAACCGATAAAGTCGGGTGCTTTGGCAAGCCTTACGATCTGATCCCGTCCACCGACACCTTCAGTAAATACCTTGACTTTGCCTGAACCCAGGCAAAGAAGACCTGTGGGGTATTCCCCTTCCTGATAGATGATTTGGTTTTTACGGAATTTCAGTACCGTGTGATTCTTCTCCAAATACTCCTTCTCCTCAGCGGTCAATACGCTATAGACTAGTGAAATGTCCTTTATTGAGGGCTCCTCGCTTGTTGTCTTCTTGTATCCAGCCATTTTTGATGCTGTGCTCTAAAACACTGTTCTAAAGCATGCAAAGTTACAAAATATTCTTGTTTAATCGTAACAAATCCTCTTAATATAGTCGGTACTCAGCAACAAGGGGCATTCTTCTTCCAGGACCGAATGCTTTTGTAGATACCCTTAGTACCGGCGGAGTCTGAAATCTCTTATGCTCGTTGCGGTTTACCATAGTCAGGATCCTTGCAACAATATCGCTGTCAAAGCCTTGATTTACGATCTCACTAAAAGAAAGGTTTTGGTCAATATATCTGAAAAGAATGGGGTCAAGAACATTATACTCTGGCAAAGAATCTGAGTCCTTCTGGTCGGGCCTTAGTTCGGCCGACGGAGCTTTGTTTATAGTGTTTTGCGGAATCACTTCTTTGTCTCTGTTGAGATAGGCAGCAAGCCTGTATAGATCGCTTTTATAAACATCTCCCACAACGCTGAGCCCTCCGGCCATATCCCCGTAGAGAGTTCCGTAACCCACAGCAGCTTCGCTTTTGTTGGATGTGTTGAGGAGTATATGGCCAAACTTGTTTGAATAGGCCATAAGCAGGGTGCCTCTGATACGAGCCTGGATATTTTCTTCGGTAACGTCAGCCTTGCGTCCCTTGAAACAGCCCTCGAGGGCTGTTTCGAAACTACTGAAGATATCCTTTATAGGAACTATGTCTGATGAGATTCCTGTGTTTGCTACAAGAGCTTCAGCATCGGTTATACTATGATCAGAGGAATGTTGTGAAGGCATCAGCAGTCCATGGACATTTTCCGGTCCTAGTGCTTCTGCCGCCAGGGCTGCAACAATAGCAGAATCGAGACCTCCCGATAGTCCTACCACAGCTTTTTTAAGCCTTGACTTTTGAAAGTAGTCACGTAGTCCGCAGATTAGTGCTTTGTGAATCAGGACAATATCCTTAGGCCATGGGCCCTCAGGCAGATCAGCATCAACTTCCTCAGGTACCTTTTCAAATGAGCTTTCGTCGGTTATGAATAGCTGTTCCTTGAAAAACCCGAGCCTTTTTGCTACTCTGCCCTTGTTGTCAATCACCATAGAGCCGCCGTCGAAAATCACTTCACAGTTGGCTCCTGTTTGATTTACATAGTATAGAGGGATATTGTAGGCAGCTGCTTTTTTGCAGAGCACATGCCTGCGAGTTTCATGTTGGGTGTAAGAAAAGGGCGATGCTGCAATGTTGACAGCCAGGTCGGGTTTGAGGGCAGCTAGTTTCTGCATGGGGGACAGGGTATAGAGATGATTGCGGTCGAAGCTTTTTTCGACGGGGCGGTCATCCCAGATGTCCTCGCAAATAGTAACTGCTATCCTGTGGCCTTTGAAAGTGAGAATGTTGAAATCCTTGTTTGGTTGGAAATAACGGTACTCGTCAAAGACATCGTATGTAGGCAGCAGGGTCTTGTGAACAACGGGAGTAGCCTGGCCATTGTTGAGGAACCAGGCGGAATTAAATAAGGGTTTGCCCTTGGTGTTGTAGTTGATTGAAGGAGCTCCCACTATTGCAGCAATGCCGTTGCAGTGCTTAGCTATGCCATTAATGGTTTCGATAGCTGCATTTACAAATTTTTCCTGTGTCAGCAGATCTAAAGGCGGATAGCCCGTAATTGCAAGTTCGGAAAATATTATCAGATCGACATTTTCAGCCTTCGCCTCCTCAATGGCTCCAACTATTTTGCTACTATTCCCTGCCAGATCACCAATCTTGTAGTTGAGTTGGGCCAGCGCCACTTTTAATTCTCCAGGCATAGTCGTTCAGATTCAATATCAGTAGTAGGAAAGATTAGAATATAAAACCAAATTCAAATACAAGTCGGTTGAGTATTGCCTTGTCATTATAACCGTTTCTTTTGGTTGTGTCCATAAAGCCGTTATTGAACAAGAGTCCAAATACCAAGGCGTTTTTACCTCCTACAGAATATTCGATGCCACCTCCGATATGGTAACCTAGGTCCAATAATTTTACTTCATCTGAGATTCCATTATCGTCATTGTCTTTGGCCATGATATTCAACTGAGGCGAAAGGCCGAAGCGGCCATAGATATTCATGCGCTTTATATCTTCAGACCTTAGTTTCAGACCTACCGGAATTTCAATGTACCTTAGATTGTATCTTTGTCTTGACTCTAAAGTATTGTCATTTTCCGTGCTGATGTAGTTAAGCTTACCACCTGTTGTATTAATAGTAAGTCCCGATGAAACAGCATAGTTGTCACCGAAGAAATAATCGACTAATAGTCCGAAGTTGTAGCCCATTTTTGAACCTCCATTATTAACTCTGTCCATATCGGACTTGATCCATGAGATCTGTGGTGACAATACAAAGGTGAAGCGAGTGTCACCGGTCGACTGAGCGGCAGCATAGCCGGTCAGGAGAAGGAATACCAGTATAATGGTTGACTTTTGCATAATTTTCGTGTCAATTAGGATTCGAGTTATTAGATTTGTCAGTTAATCCGATTGTTTACAAACTTAGTGAAAAGCACAATAATTGCACCAAAGAGAAAATATTAAAACGAAATAAGCCATGAAGAGAAGTTTTTATTTAGCGTTAGTACTGATAACAACCCTTGTTTCGTGCAATAGAACCAAATCTCCCGATGTGAAGGGTATTGAAGTTGACTTTGAGCTAATACCCTTTTATGAGGAATTATTTGCAATAGCTTCCGAGGATTTTCAATATGAAGCAGAACGTATGAAGGAGAAATATGGTTCATACCTTGAGGCATACAGCATGGGGATTATCAGAATTGGTTCAACGGAAGATGAGGATTTTGTGGGTAACATGAGCTTCTTTCTTGCATATGAGCCAAACAAGGAAGTACTGGATACAGTAAATGTTGTCTTCAATGACCGGGAGGCACTGCGCAAAAAACTAGAAATGGCTTTTAAGCACTATAAGTATTATTTTCCTGAGGCTATAATTCCGGATGTTTATCTGCATATTTCTGGATTCAATCAGTCAATAGTGATTGATTCGGCATGGGTATCCATAAGTCTTGAGAAGTACCTGGGAAGAGACTGTGACTTTTATGAGAGGCTTGCTCTTCCTGTCTATCTGCGCAGATATATGTCACCTGAGAAAGTTGTCCCGGATGTGATGCTTTCTATTGGTATGACTGAGTATCCATACTTCAGCAAGACAGATGACCTTATCAATCAGATGGTTTATGAAGGCAAGATGAGATATTTTGTAAAGCATATGATTCCTGATATTCCTGATACAACACTATTTGATTTTACTACTGTTCAGATGGAATGGGTAGGTAATAATGAGAAGGAAATGTGGCAGATGATAGTAGAGCAGAAGCACTTGTTTGACAACGACAGAATGGTTCTGCAAAGGTATATTGGCAAAAGCCCCTTTACCTATTATCTGGGTCAGGAATCACCCGGTGGTGCTGCGATTTACCTAGGTTACCGTATTGTTGAGTCGTATATGAATAGGTTTCCTGGCTCCACGCTTGCTGACCTTATGGAGATCAGCGATGGTAATCTGATATTAAAGGAAGCCCGCTATAATCCCTGATTATGGATATTAAGGTTGAGAAGAAAGAGCTCAGAAAACTTGTCAGGGAGTTGAAGAAGTCAGCTTCAGGGCTACAGATGGCAAAGGAGAGTGCTTGGCTTGTTCGGCAGATCTGTGAACTTGACCTATTTAGATCTGCCAACACGGTATTTGCATATTGGCCCATGCAGGATGAGGTTGATATCCGTCCGCTAATCAAAGAGTGGTATGGGCTAAAACGTTTTGTTTTGCCTAAGATAGTAGGAGACCAGCTTGAATTAAGGTGTTTTGAAGGAGAAGACAAGCTGGTAGTGGGACCTCATTTTGGAATCCTTGAGCC
>CAYNFX010000011.1:0-19153 GCA_964396555.1 uncultured Alkaliflexus sp. | reverse complement strand
CTGACAGGCCTTTTTTCACAGCATGTTATGCAGGGTGAATGCTTTCTGTAGGACAAACATCTGCGCATGAACCGCAGTCTGTGCAAGCTTCCGGATCGATTTTATAAATATCACCTTCGCTTATTGCTTCAACAGGACACTCATCTATGCAGGTTCCACATGCAATGCAGCTATCATCAATTACGTATGCCATGACGGTTAAATTTTAATGATTGATATTACAAATTTATAGTCTTTTTCTGGTAAACAAAAAAACCTGTGCATGGAATTACAGGGATGGAGTAATTTGTACCAAGTATAAATTGCCAGATACAGCTGTGTGCTGCCCAGGCGGTTGATGTTTAGCGCTTTACCGTATTAACAGCAATCCATGCCATCAGCCCTGCCGATGTTTCAAGAGCTTGTTCGTTGAGATTGAAAGCGGGAGTGTGTAGCGCACCTGTTTCTCCCTTATTCTGCTTAACTCCAAAGCGATAGAACGTAGATGGGAAGCGGTGGGTATAGTAACCGAAGTCTTCTGCCGTCATCCTGATATCCATATCTTCTACGTTCTCAAAGCCAAGATATTCACTTGCAAGTCTGGTTGCACTTTGAGTTAACTGCTCATTGTTGTATACCATGGGATATCCGTCCTTTATATCAACCTCTGCATTGCATGAGTATGTCTCTGCTGTGCAACGGGCTATCCTTTCAATATGTTGTTTAATGGTTGCACGCCATTCTTCGTCCATTGTACGAAGTGTTCCTGCAATGCTGACAGTGTCGGGGATTATGTTTGTGGCGCCTTTTGCCTCAATGCTGCCAAAGGAAAGCACTGTAGGAATTGTAGCAGGTACAAGACGACTTACTATTTGCTGTAGGTTGACGATAATGTGAGATGCTGCCAGTACAGTGTCATTGAGACGGTGGGGCATAGCTGCATGTCCGCCTTTGCCTCTCACCTTTATATGAACTTCATCTCCGGAAGCCATATAGACACCCTTGCGGAAACCAACTTTCCCACTTTCCATCTCGGGCAGAACATGCTGACCGATAACGAATTCAGGCTCCGGGTCATCCAGAGCACCTTCCTTGAGAATAAGTGATGCACCACCAGGGAATACTTCTTCTCCTGGTTGGAAGATCAGCAGTATGGTACCACCCCATCTATCTTTAAGGCTGTTGAGCAGGATTCCTGTTCCCAGGAGCGAGGCACTGTGGGCATCGTGCCCACATGCATGCATAACGCCATTGTTGACTGAAGTAAAGCTGAGTCCTGTTGCCTCTTCTATCGGCAGGGCATCCATATCAGCCCTAAGGGCAATGGTCCTTCCGCTGCCTTGTTGCCCGTCGATACGGGCAATAATACCAGTGCCGGCTATCCCCCTTTTTAAGGGGATATTATGCCGGCCTAGTATTGATGCAATATATTCAGAGGTGCTATGCTCATTAAAAGACAGCTCTGGATTCTGGTGCAGCCATCTTCTGAAAGATACTATTTCACCAAAGAGTTCCGCGGCCATCTGCCGTATTTCACCGGGAGTGATTATAGACATAGGCATAAACCTCTATGTTTTTGTTATTGTAACAATGATCCAATTGTTGCAGCAATTGCTTCACCTCTTAGATCCTTGTATATAATCTTTCCTTCACGATCGAGCATCCAGGTAGAAGGAATGCTTTGAACAGCATAAAGCTTCTGAGCTACACTGCCTTCAGCATCGTAAAGCATGGTCCATGAAAGGCCGTCTTCTGCAACAGCTGTTTTCCACTCTTCTTCTGTCTCATCAAGAGAAACACTGATAATTTCGAAATTTTCTCCGCCGAATTCCTTGTATACTGCAACCAGGTTGGGATTTTCTTCACGGCATGGACGACACCATGATGCCCAGAAATCGATGAAAACATATTTTCCACGGAATGACTCGAGGCTTACATCGTTACCATTGATGTCTTTAAGGGTAAACAATGGAGCTTCGTTGCCTACTGTCAGCAGTTGTTGTTGACGAATAGGTTGAAGCATATCATTCAGTACAACTGTATAGGGGTGATCTCCAAGGTTAGTTTTCAAAGTATCAGCTAGTGCAATAATCTCTTCAGCTTCGAATAGCTGAGCAATGTTGATCGCAAGCAAAGCACCTACAGCATTGTCATTGTTAGCGTTGATGAAGTCGCGGATGTAATTTTTCCTAACTTCAGCTGCAGCCTGAAGGTCTGCAATTATACTTTCTCCAAGTGCTGAATCTCCCGATGCCTGAGCACGGATAAACTCATCTCTAAGTTTTTCATATGTTTCCATACCAGGCATTTCGTCTTCAAACTTCACTAAAAGATCATTAAGTTTTGAACCTTTTATGACAGCACTTTGTGGATCCGTGGCGCTAGCAGTAATGGAGATTGAGCTGTTTTCGTTGAAGAATGTAATAGGAGTCTCATTCTCGTTTACAAAGATGTAGTATAGTTCAGGGTATACTAGGCTTCCTTTGAAAGTGAATGCGCCGTTTTTCAAAGCAACGGAATCAACGTCTTCTATGTTGTCTATACCGATTTTCTTCAAATAAACAGTTCCCTCGCTAACATCCTCAATCTTACCAGAGATCTTATAACTATCGCTTGAGCAAGAGGCCATTGCAGATAATAGAGCAAGACCGAAAATCAATTTTTTCATTAGTAGTTGTATTAGTTGTTCAATAGGTTGTAAATGTATAATTTATTTTTTGATAAATAATTACTAACACACTGGTTACCTGTCCTTAAATTTTTCTCCAAAATAGAGTTCCGACAATTCTCTTGCAGCTTCAAACGAACTGATTCTGGCATTCTTGACTTTGTCCTCATACTCGGGCATCATCCTCTTTATGATGTCGCTTTGGAAAAAGTCATTCTTAAGTCTCTCTTGGATAGTCTCAAACATCCAGTAGGCAGCCTGTTCCCTCCGGTTTTGCTCAAAAAAGCCTTTGGGCTTTGTCGTATCCATATACTCTCCGATCATAGCCCACACACTTGTTATTCCGTCTGAGGTGATTGAAGAGCAGGTTTCCACTCTCGGTATCCATCCTGTTTTTGTGGCGGGTAATAGGTGTAGGGCGTTGCTGTATTGACGCTTTGCAAGTTGAGCCCTTTGGATATTGTCTCCGTCAGCCTTATTAATTACGATACCATCTGCCATTTCAACGATACCTCGCTTAATACCCTGTAGTTCGTCACCAGCCCCTGCAATCAGTACCAGCAGGAAGAAGTCTACCATTGAGTGAACCATGATCTCGTTTTGTCCAACGCCCACAGTTTCGATAAAAATTGTGTCAAAACCAGCAGCCTCGCATAGTATTATAGTTTCCCTGGTCTTACGGGCAACACCGCCAAGCGAACCAGCTGATGGGGACGGGCGGATATAAGCATTGTCCATTGCAGACAGTTGTTCCATCCTTGTCTTATCGCCAAGAATACTACCCTTGGTTCTTTCGCTTGATGGGTCTATAGCAAGAACGGCAAGCTTGTGTCCCTCTTCGATCAGGTAGGTTCCCAAAGCTTCAATAAAGGTACTCTTGCCAGCCCCTGGTACTCCTGTGATGCCCACACGTACTGAGTTGCCTGAGTATGGCAGACACTTGAGTATTATCTGTTGTGCAATCTCCTGATGTTTGGGAAGTGAACTTTCAATAAGGGTCACAGCACGGCTGAGGATTGAGATGTTACCTTTCCTTATTCCATCAAAATAATCATCAACAGTCAGGTCCCGACGTTTGATCTTTAGAAAAAGGTTAGCCGCATCCGGATTCATTGATGGCGGCTGTTCGGTTCCCTTGTTGATCTTCAGACCTTTGAATTCCGGATTGTCTTCAATATGCTCATGGTCCTTGTTAATATGCATGATAATAAAAATGTTATATTGAAAATAATACAGATCGGTAGTTTTTTTTCTGGCTTAACGCAAAGTTAAGCTATAAATCCATCCGGGCACAACATAAGGTGAGGATTAGCAAAAATTAAGCCCCGGCGTTACTGCGCCGGGGCTTAACGGTTTCAATAGCTCAATGTTTTATTGTTCTACAGTTGCTGATATTCTCAATAATGAGGTGCTTTTCTTCGGGTCGTTAGAATAGATCGTGACAGACTGGTTCTGACGTCCATTGCGACCGTGTGTGTTGAATGATACTGGCAGGTTGATTGTTTCACCTGGTTTCACAATGTTCTTGGCAGGCTGTGACACAGTACAGCCGCAAGATGAACGTACTTTGTGGAGTATTAGGTCGCTTTTTCCCTTGTTTGTGATCTTAAAGACATGCTCAACGGTTGTACCTTGTTTGACAGTGCCGAAGTCGTAGTTGGGCTCGCTAAACTGGATGTCCGGAGCCTTGGCGAGTTGATCTGTACTGAGATTTGAGTAGTCCTCCTCAATTGTAGCACTTACGCTGAGCCTGTTGTCCTGAGGCTTTTGTCCGTTGATAGTGACATTAACCTGATAGCTTACAAAACCCCAGTCTTCAATCTTTGAAGCGTCAAACACTGCAATGATTTCACCTTCCTTGCCGGGAGCTACTGTAGCCGGAACAGTCTTGATTGTGATATGGGAAGGGACTTTTTCAAATGCAAGAGATACAGGTTTATCACTTGTATTAATAAACTCAAGACGGGTTTCCTTCCTGCTTCCGGGCTCAATCCTTGTAAATGACAGATGGGATGATTTTGCACGAATCAGCCCCATATCTCTTGGATAAATATCTTCGATTCCTTTTGGACGGGGAACTACATTACCCACTATTCTAAGGATTTCGGTTGCATTTGACGCATTAGAAGTAACAGTAATGCTCTTATTGAAATTACCCGGACGGTTGCGCGGATCGAAAGTAGCCTTGATAGTTCCCTTTCCACCGGGTTGAACAGGCGTACGGGTCCACTCAGGAGTAGTGCATCCACACGATGCTACTACATTGTGGATTACAAGCGGTTGCTTACCTTTGTTTACAAACTCGAAGACATAATTTACTGTACCATCGGCCTCATTAACGTTTCCAAAATCATGGAGTTTCTTTCCAAAACTCATTTCAGGCTTTTGAGCAGCCAATGTAAATGCAAGACTAAGGAAGCTAAGTAGAATACCAATTTTTCTCATCGGTAGTATATTTAAATTAAACGAATCATTCCTTTTGGATATTTTTTTGTCCTTAAGGTTTAATGCAAGCTTAAACGCAAAAATAGTGCCGTGTGTTTGGTCTCAGGGCGTTCTTAACTTTTCGTTTAGAACAACCAAAATTATAAAAAAATGATTTACGCGGACGCGTGACTGGCAATTATTGAATGTCCAATTCTACAATGAATGCATCTTTTGGGGGTACAGTAGTTTTGGTGGAGGTGTACCAGCGCTTGACTTTGCAGTGCGCTGACAGGCTCAATCCCTACGGTTTTCCATCTGTCGATAATTGCATTTCTTTCTGGCTTGATACTTTCAAGCCAGCTAAGGGCTTTATCCTTCTGCTTTTCATCAGCTCTAAGACTGCCATAGGCAAAAGTTAGTGGTATGATTGTATTGATGCAGATTAGTTCAGCCGATTGTGTGCCGAGTCGCTTTTGCACGGGACGTGATGATAGCCCCGGACGGTAGTGGCTGGTCCAGTAGTCTGTTGCACTTATGTCGAGTAGGTCAAGAGCCTCGGTAATTGAGGCCGCACTAAGCAGTCTGCCGAGAGACAGTTGTTTCTCGCTAAAGAGAGCTGCCAGTTGTGCCAGCCTGACACTTGGAAAGTTGGATGGCCTCAGGCGTAGGAATTTCCAATGATGAGCGGGTACTGAACAAAGTCCATACTTAGCCCTGAGTATTTTGTACTCGTATTTCAGATAGCTTACATATTCGTCGTCTGGTGCCTCCTCGAGCATACCTGCCTGACCTAGTAATAAAGCCTCAAGGCATCTTATGTCATCGCGATTTTTGAGTACGATCCTCCAAGGCGTGTTCCTTGCCATACGCTCGAAAGGCTGCGAGTTAATGCCAAATCCGAAGTTTCTAGTCAGCAGTATGTAAAACACCTCGTCCCAATCGCCATTGTACGAATCGCAAAGCACTTTGATTTGCTCCACCTTGTTCTCCAGCTTCTCAACTGCCATTCGTTCTATCCATGAGTTGAGGGTGAGGTGGTCAAGGTTATTAAGCTTTTCACCACATGCTATAGGCTTACTACTTCCACTAAGATCTATGTATTTGCGGTACAAATGTTCAGGTATGGGCATTACCCATGCAGCGATTTTGCTACCGTTGCTTGTATGTACAGCAGAGTCATATTGGCCCACAACATGGAGTATTACATTGTCGTAGGCTTTGTCCTTGTGATGCTTGTGGCGTATCCAATCGGATGCCCTGGGGTGCATTTCGACATTACCAGCCCAAAGAGTGTCACCTATTCTAATCTTGGCATTGAAAAAGTCAGGGCCGGCATCCGTATTTGTAAAGCCCGGATGGATAATTTCTAGTTGTTCGCCATCTTCAGTCAAGTAATGACCAGCCTTGTATAGCCGGTGTTTCCATAGATATTGCAAAAAGTCCTCATGCATATCGGCCGGGTTTTGGGTTTTGATGGGTTTAACCTGCAAGTTATGAAATAGATGCATTGTTTGCAATGACTTTCACTATTGTGTAATTTGACTTCTAGTATTAAATAGTACTAAAATTATAAGAACCTGCTAAATATGTTTGTTGCAGTGTTATGCAATTGTTACTTTTGGCGGTAATTAAGCAACGAATTGTTTGTTTAGAAATAATTTAAATATTAACCGTTTACCATAATGAAAAAGATTGTCTTATTTATTCTAACTATTTGCGTCATGGCGTTTTACGCATGTACTGAAAAGGAGGAAGTTAATCCCTTCTTGACAACATGGGATACTCCTCAAGGAGTGCCTCCGTTTAATCTGATCAAGAATGAGCACTACCTGCCTGCTTTTGAAGAAGGTATGAAGCAGCAAAATGAAAAGATTGAGGCTATCATCGGCAATGTTGAGACTCCAACTTTTGAAAATACTATCGTTGCAATGGACTTCAGTGGTGAACTACTGAAGAAGGTTGCATCTGTATTCTTCAATCTTAATGAATGCAATACTTCTGATGAACTTCAGGCTATTGCTATGGAAGTTGCACCAAAGCTTTCTGCTCACTCTGACAACATTGTTCTGAACGCTAAGTTGTTTGAACGTGTTAAATCAGTTTTTGAGCAAAAAGATTCCTTGACTCTTTCTGAAGCTGAAGCAAAGCTGCTCGAAGATACTTACAAGAGCTTTGTTCGTAACGGAGCTGCTCTACCGGCTGACAAGCAGGAGCGTTTCCGTGAAATTAACTCTGAACTCTCAGTTTTGACCCTCCAATTTGGGCAGAATGTTCTTGCAGATGTTAACCAGTTCAAGCTTTTTATTGAAAATGAAGCTGATCTGGCCGGACTTCCACAAGCCGTAATTGACGAAGCTGCTGCTTCGGCTGCAAAAGAAGGACAAGAAGGTAAGTGGCTTTTTACACTGCAAAACTATAGCGTGATGCCCTTCCTGACTTATGCTGAAAACCGTGACCTGCGTGAAGTAATGGGTCGTGCCTATATCAGCAGGGGAAATAATGACAACGAGTTTAACAACGGAAAGATTATTAACCGTATTATCGAGTTGCGTATTGAGAGAACCCAACTGCTGGGTTATCCCACCTATGCTGCCTATGCTATTGAAGACCGCATGGCAGGTTCTGTAGAAAGAGTTGAAAGCTTTACAAAGCAAATATGGGATGCAGCTCTGCCTGTTGCAAAGAGCGAAGCAGCTCAACTGCAGGCAATGATCGATGCAGAAGGTAAGGATTTCAAACTTGCTTTCTGGGATTGGAGATATTATGCTGAAAAAGTCCGCAAGGAAAAGTTTGCCCTTGACGAAAACGAACTGCGTCAGTATTTCGAAATCAACCATGTTCGTGATGGTATCTTTATGGTAGCCAACAAGCTCTATGGTCTGCAGTTCGAACAACGCTTCGACGTTCCTGTATATCATCAGGATGCTACTGTTTGGGAAGTAAAGAATGGTGATGGTTCTTACATCGGTCTGCTTTATATGGACATGTATCCACGGGAAAGCAAGAGAAGCGGTGCATGGATGACCAGCTTCAGGGATCAGCATGTTGACCTTGAAGGCAACTTCGTAACTCCTGTTATTTCACTAGTATGCAACTTTACAAAACCAGTTGGAGAC
Organism: uncultured Alkaliflexus sp.; assembly: GCA_964396555.1. Classification (GTDB taxonomy): domain Bacteria; phylum Bacteroidota; class Bacteroidia; order Bacteroidales; family Marinilabiliaceae; genus Geofilum. The sequence continues at coordinate 10,963 of CAYNFX010000011.1, read as the reverse complement.
ACACCATCATTGTTGACCTTCGATGAAGTAAGCACTTTCTTCCATGAATTTGGTCACGCTCTGCACGGTCTGCTTTCAAAGGTTAGTCTGCCAAGTCAGTCTGGTACTTCTGTTGACCACGACTTTGTTGAACTACCATCACAAGTAATGGAAAACTGGGCAAAGCATCCTGAAGTACTTAAGATGTATGCTAAGCATTATCTGACAGGTGAAGTAATTCCTGATGAACTGATTGCTAAACTCGAAGCAGCAGGTTCTTTCAATCAAGGTTTCGAGACTGTTGAGTTTATGTCATCAGCTCTGCTTGATATGGAGTATCACATCCTGTCATCTTATGAGCCATTTGAAGTAAAGGACTTCGAAAGGAAGGTAATGGATAAGTTCAACATGTTGGATGAGATTTATTTCCGTCACGGTAGCACTCACTTCCAACACATCTTTTCAGGCGGTTACTCAGCCGGATATTACAGCTATATCTGGGCGGGAGTTCTTGATGCAGATGCATTTGAGGCCTTTGTTGAAACAGGTGACCTTTTTGATCAGGAAACTGCAAAGAAGTTCCGCACTGAAGTTCTTGAAAGAGGTGGAACTCGCAACGCAATGGAAATGTACAAGGCATTCCGTGGTAAAGAGCCGGGTATTGAGCCTCTGCTAAGACAACGTGGTCTTGTACAATAATTGAAGCTAATGGTTATGAAGAACCTGTAAAGGTTTGACATAGCTGAATGGCTTAATCGAATAAGGAAACAGAAAAGGGGCTGTCCATAAAAGGGCCAGCCCCTTTTGCGTTGGGCAGTCCTCTGGGCTGCCCTTTTTTTTGGGTTTTGCCTAGCTTGTTAATCCTGCCTGTTTACTCCATTATTGTAATTAGTTATTGAAAGATGGCTCAATGAGTTGTACCTTTCATTATCGGACATCCACTTTAGTTTGTTCCAGAAATACATGAAAAAATGGATATAGCCAGACGCTTTGAAACGAATCCCCTTTTGCGTCCCTCGGACCTGAGGCCCTGGCATGAGGGAATGGAGATAGCATGCCTGCTCAATCCGGGAGTTTTCAGAATGAATGGCAGGCTTTGGTTGTTGCTTAGGGTTGCAGAGCGTCCGTTAACACAGCAGGGCAAGGTGAAGATACCGATCTTTGACCTTAGCGGCCTGGTGAAAGTGCTCAAGTTTGATCTTAAGGATCCGGAACTGGATACTGCAGATCCCCGTGTGATAAGGTATCATGGCCGACAGTACCTTACTACCCTGTCATACCTGCGCCTTGTTAGTAGCGAGGATGGGATACACTTTAGTGAGGATCCGATTTATTCTCCTGTTTTTGGGCAGGGAGAACTTGAGTCTTTTGGGATTGAGGATTGCAGGGTCGCCAGTTTTGATGATGGGTATTTTTTAACCTATACTATGGTATCACCTTTGGCGGTTGGGGTAGGACTGATGATTACCAGGGATTTCATTAGCTATGAACGAATGGGGATGATCTTTTCTCCTCACAATAAGGACTGCGCATTATTTGAAGAAAGAATTAACGGTAGGTACTATGCCCTGCATCGTCCCAGCAGTCCTGAGCTAGGTGGCAATTATATATGGATAGCTGAGTCTCCTGACAGACTTCATTGGGGTAATCACAGGTGTATTGCAACAACGCGGACGGGACTTTGGGATTCAGTTCGAGTAGGTGCTGGGGCATCACCAATCAGGACTCCTGAAGGATGGCTAATAATTTATCATGGAGCGAATGAGTTTAATCGTTACTGCCTGGGGGCTTTATTACTGGATTTGGCAGATCCCTCTGTAGTACTTGCCAGAAGTTGGGAACCCATTATGGAACCGATTGCCGATTACGAGCAGCATGGTTTTTTCGGTAATGTTGTATTTAATAACGGCCATATAGTGGATGGCGATAATCTCAGAATCTATTACGGAGCCAGTGATGAAGTTATCTGCGGAGCGGACTTCTCAATCTGGGAGATATTGGCGACATTGAAGAGACAATGATGATTTTAAGAACATAGCCGACAAATTCGCTGTAGCACCCTAGGGCCTTGGTAAAGCAATAACTTCAGAAACAAGCATATTAATGAAGCTAATAGTAAAGAAATGATTAATTTTGCGGCTTGATAATGCTTTAATCAACTGTAACAGACTTTGCTTTGGGAAGAATAATGGCCTTTGATGTCGGTAAGAAAAGGGTAGGTATCGCAGTCACCGACCCCGATTGTATTATTGCCAATGGGCTTAGTACACTTCTTGTTCATGAGGTTCTGCCGTTTGTTAAGACATACGTTGAGAAGGAGGGTGTTGACCTGTTTTTGATCGGATACGCCAGACAATCCAGTGGAGAGGATTCTGAGTCAATGGAATTTATTAGACCTTTCTACAATAGTATTAGAAACAAATTTCCGCAAATTCCTGTTGAATGGGTTGATGAACGTTTTACAAGCCAGCTTGCTTTCAGAGCGATGATAGACGGTGGGTTGAAAAAACATGCGAGAAGGGACAAGGCGCTAATTGATAAGGTAAGTGCCGTTATTATTCTTCAGTCTTACCTTGAATCGGTGGGACGAAGTGGTTTTTGATTTGTTTTAGTTTAAACCGGAATATAAAAATGATTTTACCAATTTACCTTTACGGTCACCCTGTGCTAAGGAAAGTTGCTGAGGAGATAGGGCCTGACTATGATAATTTTAAGAAACTTATCGAAGATATGTGGGAAACTATGTATCATTCGGAAGGTGTTGGTCTGGCAGCTCCACAGGTGGGGCTGGCAATTAGACTGTTTGTCGTTGATGGTACTTCTATGGTTGAGGATTTTCCTGAACTTGAAGGATTTAAAAGGGTGTTTGTGAACCCTACTATTATTGAGAAAAGTGAGACCAAGTGCAGTGACGGAGAAGGATGCCTGAGCATTCCTGGCATTAGGGAGGATGTAAGCCGGCCTGATAGGATTCTTATCAGATATCAGAATGAGAATTTTGAGTGGTTGGAAGAGGAACTTCACAACTATGCCGCAAGGATAGTTCAGCACGAATATGACCATATAGATGGTAAGCTGTTTATTGATTATTTGTCGCCCCTTCGCAAAAGGCTGTTGAAGAGTAAGCTCAATGCAATTTCTGTGGGAAAGGTAAATGTCGATTACAGGATCAAAATTGCCAGATAAATAAAGCCGCTGAGATACAATAACCTTTGGAGCCTCACGTTCGTAGATAAGCTTATGTTCATCCTTAAATTCTAATGCTATGAAAATCAAAGCTTTTTTATTACTTGGTGCGTTTGCTCTGTTTATGGGTGCCTGCAAAGACGACGACGAAAAGGATAAGTTTAGCTCTCTAAGTCCTGAAGAACACCGGGAAGCTATTGAAGATAATGCCCTTGACGTATTCAATAAGGCGAAACAGGCAGGTGATCTGGAGTCTATGGATGTGCTTATTGAGCTTATCACGCTTATAAGTAACTCAGAGTTTGAGGGCGATGCATTTGCAGTAGATTTCAACAGCTATCTTATTGACAAGTTTAAGTATGCTCAATCCTTGCCAGGCCTTAAAGCAGCTTCCGAGGATAAATTTTCCTTTAAGGAAGGCTTTGAATCTTTTGCCGGCATTTATACTTATAATCCGGAAACTGAATCCTGGGATAAGGAAGCATCAACCAGTCAGCTGACCTTTAAGTTTACTTCAAGGCTCGGAAAGGCGGTTGTATCAACACTGGACAATGTAACTACTTTTAGTGGCCTCCATCCTGAAATGAGCAAGGATCTTGATGATTTTCTCACTTCAGCAAACTTTAAGCTTAAGGTTGAGGACAAGGAGCTTATTTCACTTTTATTCATTTCTGCGTTTGACGCCAAAGGTATTCCTAACAAGATTGAGGAAGTCTTGAAGGTCGAGGATTTTGAGTTTGTGTATAAACTTGCGTTGACAAACTCTGTTTATCGCATTGAACAGGATTATAAGTATAAGGGCGAGACTCTGTTTGGTTATTTATTTGAAAACAAGGGAACTTTTGACGCTGAAGAGATGCTCTTTGGAGATGCTGATGAAGTAATTTACGATGGAACCATAAGTAATAGTAACCTTAGAGTTACCGTTGGTAAATACAGAGCAGAGGGTAAGTCTGACTGGAATGGCCTCAACAAGAAATTAGCCAAGGCTTCCGAAGGTGATATTACCTCAGAGGAAGAGTTGTATATGTTTATGGCGGATGCTTACAATAAGTATATTGACATTAAGATTCGTGATATAAAGGCAAATGAGATTATTGCCACAGGTGATTTTTATGCATTTGAACAAGAAGACTATTTTGGTGAAGAATATTGGGATCTCGATTTCAGAATGGTATTCCCGGATGGAAGTTTGATGGATGAATCATTCTTCCAGGATGGTTTCGCTAATCTGATAACAGAGGTAAACGAGTTCTTTGCAAAGCTGGAGGCCAAGTTTAGAGGCAAAAGATAAAAATAATTCTGAAAGATTTGTAGATTGGGCTTGTGAAAACAAACCCAATCTTTTTTTATGCCTGCTTCATCATCTGGTTTTTCGGTAAGAGTTTTGTCCTTGCTTGTTTTTATTATACTGTTGGCATGGATCCCTGTAGAAGGACAGACACATTGCCTGAAAGGTAAAGTATGTGACGGGCACACAGGTGAAAGCCTGGCTGATGTTCAAGTGCTGATAGCCGGAAGAGACATCGGAGTTATAACAGACAGCGCTGGCGTTTTTGAATTGTGCGGGATACAAACTGGAGATGCTGTTGAATTCAGACATCTTACCTATTTCAGCAGAGCAGTAATTTACAGTCCTGAATTTCCACATGACCTTGTAGTAAGCCTGATACCTTCATCTATGGCAGTGGAGGAGGTAGTTGTAGTGGGACGTACTGATTATGCGAGGTCGGTTATGCCGGGCAAAATTACTATTGATGCGGAGGGTGTTTTCAGGCTTCCTTCATTTATGGGTGAAAGCGATGTAGTAAGAAGTCTGCAGACTCAGGCCGGTGTGCATAGTACAGGCGAGGGGATAAACGACGTCTTTGTCAGGGGTGGTGCTCCGGGGCAGAATATGATAATTCTTGACGGGATGGAGTTGATGAATCCCCTACATATGATGGGGCTCTACTCTGTTTTTAATCCAAATACTCTGGAAGGAGTTGATCTGTATAAAGGTCATGCGCCAATTACCTACAGCGAGAGACTTTCATCGCTTATTAGTGTCAGATCGGCTGACCCTCTTAAAAGTCATACAGGTACAAATGCGTCACTTGGTACTCTTTCCTCTGGCTTTGGTCATATCAGCAGGACTAAAGACGGTAAGCTTGGAATAAATCTTGGAATGCGGCGCAGCTTTTTGGAGCTATACCGTGGCCTATCCAGGCTTGTCATCCCTGAAGAAGACAACTATTTTGGGTCAACCTTCAGTACTTTTTATGATCTTAATGGGCTTTTAGTGTATAGGCCAATTGAGAATGGAAGGCTGTCAGTTGGGTGGTTTTTGTCGGGTGACAGATTCTCAATAGAGGAGGGTGACAAGGAAACGGATATGGGAACTGATTTTGGTAATAGTTCAGCTATGCTGGCCTGGGAACATATGCCGCTGATGTGGCTGGGGTACAGGGCTGGAGTTTTATATACAGGATCATATTCGGAGTTTGACGGGTACTTTGGAGAGGGATTTATTAATATCAGGAATCATTTTGACAGATATTCTGCCTATGCTGAGGTAGGGGCAAAGGGGAGTGATACTTCCTTAACTGCCGGAGTGAAACATAGTGAGTTTCGGACTATCCCACAGGATATGGAGCTGATTGTATCTGGCGATAGTGCCTCATACTATCACTCATTTAGAAGTCGCCAGACTGACTTTTATCTTGAAGGAAGGATTGTTATTAGTCCCGTCCTAGATGTCTCCGGAGGAGTGAAGCTGAGCAACTACTATTCACCTGGCAGTTCGGATCATTACAATGAAGACGCTTCTTTTGATAGGACTAGCTGGGATAAGAACAGGAGGAAGTTGATGCTTTCGGGGTCGGTGGCAATCAAGTGGCAGTCTGGCATCAACAGCCATTTTAAGGCAGCATTTTCCCGTCAGACACAGACAGTGCATCTTGCAAGTATTGCTTCACTCCCTCTGCCCAATGATATATGGCTTATGTCAAGTCCCTTTCTTGAGCCTCAAACAGGCAATCAGGTATCGGCAGGATACTACAGGAGCCGCGGAAATTATGCTTTGTCCCTTGAATTGTTTGCAAGGAATATGGAAAACCAGGTTCTATACATCATGGGTGATATCGACGATAACAGGAAGGTGTTTGAGGAAAGATTCTATGTGGGGCGGGGAAGGGTTGCCGGAGCAGAACTTATGGCAAAGAAGACTAAGGGGAAGCTTACCTGGGATCTTGGTTATACCCTGCTTCGTTCCGAAAGAGTCTATGATGAGATAAATAACGGGAAGTGGTTTCCCGATAAGTTTGACCGTAGGCATGATCTTGCACTGGTGGGGGAGTACAAGGTAAATGAAAGGTGGAGGGCCTCTGCTTTGTTCATCTATGCTACAGGCAATTGCATAAACTTGCCTGCAGGAAGAATGTGGATAATGGGAACCATAATGAACGACTATGAAGGTTACAACAGTTTCAGAATGCCTCCCTATCACAGGCTGGATCTGTCTGCAACCTTCAGGTTGCAGACAAGGCTTTTCAAGGAATCCGAGCTGGATTTTTCATTAATTAACGTGTATAACAGGGCAAACCCGTATTTTTTATTTTATAAGGTAAAGCAGGGAAAGAATGCTTATGATGTTAAGATTTCCGCACATCAGGTTTCTCTTTTCCCAATACTCCCGTCTATAGGCTGGAGGGTCAAATTTTAATCAGATGACTATGGCTCGTAAATCAACAATTGAGTGGAGTGTCAGACGAAGGAAGTGCTATTGTCTGGCAGGCTTAGTTATTGTGTCGTGGTTCATGTTATCCTGCGTAAAGGAAGTGGAAATTGAATCAATGGCTTATGAGCGAAAGGTGGTGGTAGATGGATTTATTGAAAGCGGAAGATATGCCCAGGTGTATTTGACACTCAGCTCACCCTTTCTGGAAGAATATGATTCAGCCTCAATCATAAACAGTTTTTTGAATCAGGCAAAGGTTACCTTAAGGAGTTCTCTGGGAGAGGAGGAGGTCCTTACATTGTTTTTGAGGGACAGCTTTTTCCCTCCATTCCTATATCGTTCGCTAAGCATAAGAGGAAGGGCAGGAGAGGAGTACTCATTAGAGATAGAGGTGCTTGGAAAGAAAGTACATGCCAGTACTACAATTCCGCAGCCTCCGACAATCTGGGATACACGCTTTGTTTTCGAGACAGACAGCACAGGGTATCCAGAGTATCTGATGGCCAAGCGACCGGATGCTGTTCAGTATGTCTATACAAGAGTCCAAAGCAAGCTGGCTGATGAGAACCTGCATCCGGGAAGGGATGGAAGTATCAGTCTTGATGAGGGAGATGAATCAGCATGGTTTAAGGTGTACAGGGTAAAGGAGCGAAGAATGGTTTCCGGTTTGGATCATGATTACTTCTATAAAGACTATCCGGGCATGCTGTATGATCACCGTGACGAGATCATGATAGTGCCTGGAACTGTTGATTCGGTGTCCCACGAGATTATCAATTCCCTGTTTGATGACTGGGGTTCGAATGACAACCCTTTCAGGTTTAATGATGCAGGTATCAAAAGCAATATAGAAGGCGGCATAGGATTGTGGGTAGGTATAGGTGTTTCTTCAGCATTTATATTGAGTGGAGATAATGCAGAGTAATTAGGTTGATGCTATAAAAATCTCATCTGTTCCAATCTTTCAGAGGATCATTCTCAAAAGGAGTGTCTTTGATTGGATAAGTGGATTGCTGATCTTGAGGAGCTGAGAAAAATCCTGGCGGATCTGGAGGGTTTCCCTCGCCCACAGAACCACCGTTAAGTGAAATATTCCAATCGCACTTAATCTCACTAATTAGGGGAGGGAAATATTCCATCTTCATCGATGTCAGTTCTTATAGTACAACTTTAAAGGAGAACCTGCCTTCAGCTCCCGAAATGCTAAGAATATACACACCTTTTTGGTTCAGGTTAAGCGAGTTTCGACTGTTGTTATTAAGCTTTCCTTCCATGATAGGTCTACCGGTAATATCAAATAGCTCGTAACGGGGATTGAGTAAATCCTTTACAAGAATACTTACATTGCTGCCCTCTCGATAAACAAGTACTCTGTCTGAGACCAGATCCTGATTGTCTGACGGATGTTCACCTATAGAAGTAGAAGAACTTTTTGTAATTATCAGTTCAAAGCGATCGTTGTGTTTACCTGGGTTTTCGAATACTGCGGAATAGCTGTCCCCTGACGACAAGGTCGCGTACTCAAATAAATCCTTGTCAACAAGAATAATAGTTGTGTTTTCAGGAAGTTCAGCTTCATGCATTCTGATTTCTACTGTTCCAGGAGCAGCAAGTGACAAACCTATAGGCAACTCAATAGACTGAGATTGAGGCAAGCTCTTTATAGCCCAGCTTATATTATCCCTAAGCGAGTAAATTTCGCTGTAGGCAGAATTGTTGCTAAAGAATTTCTCGCTACTTGTATGGATATTGCTATCATAGAGATCCTCAGGTATCAGCGCGACAGCCATTTCATCCCTGTTGCCGTTATAGTCGGCAGCAAGTTTGAAATATGGGAACATAGGTCCTCCTTCAGACTTAAGGTAGCTATTATTGTTTATTACCCTGTCGTAAAGATCGAATGTGATCGAACCACTAGTCTGTCCCAGACTCACCCTTACCCAGAAGGCGTGCATAGCCGGGATAATGTTGGCATTGGGCCCCTCAAGGGCAACTGCAAGTCCGTTTGATCCGTTGTAAACACCATATTTCGACTGGTCGTTAAGGTAAACCCAGAAACTATTGTCGATGTCTAATGTGCTGACTGAATTCCAGTCGATGGCAGCAGTGTATGGATTGCCTACAAGGTTCCAGCCTTTTCCTTTGCTTGATCTGACGAGGTTTATATTATATGAACCCTGGTTAAGGTTTCCGCTGAAGCTTACATTGGTGTTTGACCTCAGGAAATATCCTGTTCCCGGGATAAATTCGTCTGCATTGACAAGAGCAACATATGAGTTAGTAGGATTACTATAGCGGTATACATTATTGGTTATTCCACTGCTTTCACGTGTAGCCCCTGACACCGGGATTCCAACCATGTAGTTTCTGTCTGGTGCAGAGATATGTTGTATTACCTTAAGCTTATTTGCGGGAACACTTAGTGTTCCTCCTGTCTTTAAAAAGGTAGGATTAAGACTGGGCGCAGATTTGAGAACAAGACTGTCACTAACCGAAAGTGAACCTCCTGTCTGCTCTAGTATTGCCCCGGGCTCAATAATCAGTTTCCTAACAGAAACAGCATCTCCAGCCTCAATTACTGGGTGGTAAGTCCCTGGATGAAGAGTTGCATCCATAAGTGGAACTCCGTTACCCCAGTTACCTGATTCATTCCAATCGCTTGATATTGTCCCCAGCCAGGTACTCGTAGACGGGTCGGGTATTTGAAATGCCAGGTTCCTTGATGGCAGATCTTGTAATATCCATGTGTTTGGGTCTAACTCTATGCCAGTAACTTGTTTGTTGATAGGGAGATAGAAAACCTGCGATCTTTTATTGTTAAATACCCTTTTAATTTCGCTTGTCCCATCATTGTATGCGAGTTTGATTTCCAGGTACATCTCGAACACTTGAGGCATTCCGCCTTCCTGAACTTGATCAACTCGTATCCCAATAAGGTTGTCTTGTGTGAAAACCTCATAGTTGTATTCATATTTTATATAACCAGGCTCATATATCCATTGGTGGAAGAATTTGTCCAGTTCAAGACCTGTATAAATCTCTACAAAATCCCGGAAATCTTCTGTTGTTGCGTATCCATATTTAAACTGGGGTGCCTGTGCATAGGCTTTTAGCATTGGAAAGAAAACATTGTCATTGTTTATATAGCCCCGTAACATATGTAGTACTGCAGCTCCCTTTGCATAGTACAGAGCGCTGAAAAGATCGTAGTACTGCTCGTCATTACTGCGAAACAAAGGACGACTGCTATCTTTCATAGAACTGATCATAGAAAGGAGATGAGATAAATAAGCATCCTCATTATTATGGTTTGGATTGCCCATATAGCGATAGTATAAGGCTTCTGCGTATGTTACAAAGCCCTCATTTAGCCATATATGTTGCCAGCTCTGATTTGTAATGGAGTTTCCAAACCACATATGGGCAAGTTCATGTACCATTGTCTCTTGCCAACTAGTGCTTAGTCCGCCCATTACTGCATTGGTCTGCTTTTCAATTGCAGAAGTATTCCCAATTATCCTTGTCATACCATATTTCTCATCCTTAAAGGGATAGTCCCCGAAATAATGAATGAATGCATCCATTGCACCAGGCATAATTGACACGCCTTGTTGTGAGGACGCATACTCTTCAGGGAATACATAATACACCATTGGCAGGTTGTATCCATTGTTGGTATAAGAGGTGTTGATAACTTGGTAGTTGGATGCTGCTATCATTACATAGTATGGGACAATGGGGTAATTGTGCAGCCATATATACTTCTTCTTATTTCCGGCTACATCCTCCTCTCCGATTTGAAGCCCATTAGATACCGCAATAAGATTATGCCCGTCGTACTGCACGTTAGGGATCGTAATATCAACCCTAACACTGTCTGCCTTATCACTTGGCCCGTCTTTGCAGGGATACCAGTAATGAGCAAGGAAGGGCGTATTTAATGTGGAAATAACAGGTATATTAACACCTCCAACAGTTCGAGAATCAAATCTGAATCCTTTGTGGCTTGCTCCCTCTGGAATTAGGGGAGTGCCTGAATAATTTATGACAATTTCAGTGGTGTCTCCCAGATTAAGTGAA
>CAYNFX010000010.1:30628-33231 GCA_964396555.1 uncultured Alkaliflexus sp. | reverse complement strand
GATTAAAGCTATGAGTGTAGTTTTGATTTCAATATTAACGCTTGTGGGATTGGGTGTTACATCAGCACTTATTCTATATATGGCCTCCAAGAAATTTCAGGTCTTTGAGGATTCCCGCATAGATCTTGTTGAAGATGTGCTTCCTAAATCTAATTGCGGAGGTTGCGGATTCCCTGGCTGCCGGGCATTTGCCGAGGCTCTTGTAAAAGCTGACGACATAAGCAACCTGAAATGTCCCGTTGGTGGTAATGCCACTATGACAAAAGTTTCCGAGATACTTGGGAAAGTAGTGGGGGATGTCAAACCCCAGCTTGCAGTAGTTCGTTGCAATGGGACCTGCGATAACCGCCCAAAACTCAACAAGTACGATGGCGCAATGTCGTGTGCTGTGGCTGCCGCCCTCTATGGTGGCGAGACCGGCTGTTCATACGGCTGTCTGGGTTGCGGTGACTGTGTTGAAGCTTGTAAGTTTGATGCCATGTATATGGACGACGCTACGGGTCTTCCTGTTGTGATAGAGGAAAACTGTGTCGCCTGCGGCAAGTGTGTTGAGGCTTGTCCAAAGAATATCATCGAGCTCCGCAACGTAGGTCCAAAAAGTCGCAGGATCTTCGTTAGCTGCGTCAACAAAGACAAGGGAGCTGTTGCCAAGAAGGCCTGCGTAGTTGCTTGTATCGGTTGCAGCAAGTGCTTCAAGGTTTGCCCGCACGAAGCAATCACAATGGCAGACAACCTGGCTTATATTAACGATGACAAGTGCAAACTGTGCCGCAAGTGCGTGGAAGAATGTCCCACATTCTCTATCCATGAATTAAACTTCCCGCCGCGTAAGAAAAAGGTAGAAGAAGAAGCCTCTGTTGAGGCATAGCATATGTGAAATAGAAACCGAATCAGGAAGGATTGCAAGCTGCAGCTTGCAATCTTCTAAAATATAGGAGGAACAAAACGTGTTAAAAACATTTTCACTTGGGGGCATTCACCCGGAAGAAAACAAACTGACGACCGACCGGGCTATAGAGTTACTGCCGGTCCCCCCTGTAGTTATGGTTCCTGTTACCCAGCATATCGGTGCCCCGGCCAAGGTCGAGGTCAAAAAAGGTGATAAGGTAAAAGTAGGACAGGTTATTGCCGCTGCCGGAGGCATGGTTTCAGCCAATATACATTCACCTGTTTCAGGTACTGTGAACAAGATCGACGAAATAGTTGATGCTTCAGGCTACAGGCGTACTGCTATAATAATCGATACCGAAGGTGACGAATGGGAAGAAGGAATAGACCGCAGCTCCGATATCAAGAGGGAGCTTACAGCTAGTCCTGAAGAAATAATCAAGGGCATAGCCGAAGCCGGTATCGTAGGTTTAGGTGGTGCAACCTTTCCCTCACATGTAAAGCTCACACCCCCTCCGGGAAGGAAATGTGAAGTACTTATTATCAACGGAGTGGAATGTGAGCCCTACCTTACCGGTGACCACAGACTGATGCTCGAAAAGGGCGAAGAGATAATCATAGGAATTCAGTTGCTGATGCGTGCCCTTAGTGTTAAGAAGGCCATCATCGGGATTGAAAATAATAAACCCGATGCTATAAGTCGTATGCAAGGGCTTTGCAATGGCAAGGAAGGCATAAGCGTTCAGCCCCTGAAGGTCAAGTATCCGCAGGGAGGTGAAAAGCAGCTTATCGACGCCTGCATAGGACGTCAGGTTCCATCAGGTAAATTGCCAATCGAGGTTGGCGCAGTGGTGCATAACGTAGGGACAGCCTTTGCTGTGTACGAAGCTATTCAAAAGAATAAGCCCCTTGTTGAAAGGGTTGTAACAGTTACAGGCAAGTCAGTTGCCAAACCAGGCAACTTCCTCTGCCGTATCGGAACACCAATTTCCGCACTTATAGAAGCTGCAGGCGGACTGCCAAAGGACACCTCCAAGATCATTAGTGGTGGTCCTATGATGGGTAAGGCACTTACAAGCACTGATGTTCCCGTTGTAAAAGGCAGCTCAGGGATACTACTGATCCCTGAGGAGATTGCCATTCGTCCCACTCATCAGGCCTGCATACGTTGTTCAAAATGTGTTTCAGCCTGTTCGATGGGTCTCTCACCTTATCTTCTTATGACCCTTTCAGAAAAGGCAATGTGGGAACAGGCCGAAGAAGAAAAAGTGCTGGATTGTATAGAGTGTGGCTCATGCAGCTTTATCTGCCCGGCCGGCAGACCGCTGCTTGACTATATCCGCCTGGGCAAGAACAAGGTCGGACAACTGGCTAGAAAGAGAACCGCACAAGTACAAAAAAACTGATTCACTTAATATGGAGAAACTTATAGTATCACCTTCACCACACGTACACAGCGGTGATTCGGTAAAGAGGAACATGTACGGCGTAGTATTCGCCCTTATCCCGGCCCTGGCAGCCTCCTTCTGGTTTTTCGGTATCGGAGCAGTAATCGTAACCCTTACATCGGTTGCTGCCTGCCTCCTGTTCGAACATCTGATTCAGGTTTACCTGCTTAAGAAGCCAACATCAATAGGTGACGGTTCGGCAATAATCACCGGATTACTACTTGCGATGAACCTGCCATCAAACTTCCCCGTGGCCATTGTAATCAT
>CAYNFX010000010.1:0-30528 GCA_964396555.1 uncultured Alkaliflexus sp. | reverse complement strand
GATTACTACTTGCGATGAACCTGCCATCAAACTTCCCCGTGGCCATTGTAATCATTGGAGCAGCTGTGGCCATTGGTATTGGTAAAATGTCATTTGGAGGACTGGGACAGAACCCGTTCAACCCAGCCCTCGTGGGACGGGTCTTCCTGCTGATATCCTTCCCCGTTCAGATGACATCATGGCCCCTTCCTTTTGTATCAAGGGGCTCATATATAGATGCGGCAACAGGTGCAACTCCCCTTTCCGTTCTTAAGGAAGGTCTAAAGGGAGGAACTCCTTTGCAAGACTTATTGTCCGAACTGCCATCCTATGGCAATATGTTTATGGGTGTTATGGGAGGATCCTTCGGTGAGGTCGCTGCTATCGCACTGCTGATGGGCTTTGTCTATATGCTTGTCAGAAAGATTATCACCTGGCATATCCCCGTGTCAATCGTTGCAGCAGTTTTCATATTCTCAGGGATCCTCAATATCAGTGATCCTACTCAATTTGCCCCACCGATGTTTCATGTTCTGACCGGAGGTCTGCTGCTCAGTGCCATCTTTATGGCAACCGACTATTCCAGTTCACCAATGGCAGTCAAGGGAATGTGGATCTATGGTGTTGCTATCGGCGTGCTGACAGTGCTAATCAGAACCTTCGGATCTTATCCCGAAGGGGTTTCATTTGCTATTCTGATAATGAACAGCTTCACACCGCTTATCAACAAGTATGTCAAACCAAAGCGTTTCGGAGAGAAACCGGCCGTTCAAAAGGCCTGAATATTAAAGCGCACGTAATATGGCAAAAGTATCATCTCTGTCCAATATGGTTCTTACCCTGCTGACTATAACCTTTGCAGTGGGAGGAATATTGGGTTTTGTATATCAACAGACCAAGGAACCAATTGCATTGTCGGCATTGGCCAAACAAAGCGAGGCTATCGAAAAGGTAATGCCAGGCTTTGACAACAATCCCATGGAGGAAATGTACGAGATAGAGGCTTACGGCGGACTAAAGCTGAAGGTCTTTCCTGCAATGAAGGACGGCCAACCCATCGGTGTTGCCGTTGAGACTTCTTCCTCAAAAGGATATGGGGGCGAGATAAAGCTGATTGTAGGCATGAAGCCCGATGGTACAATAGTCAACTATGAAGTTTTGGATCACAAGGAAACTCCGGGTCTTGGAACCAAGATGGTTGACTGGTTCAAACCTGCCACAGGTGGAGGTGAAATAAGTCACAGCGCATTTTTAGACAAGCTCTTTGGTGTAAAGGCTCAGGAAGGTGCCGGTGACGGCAAGAGCATTATCGGTAAGAATCCGGGGACAACAGATTTCAGGGTTAGTAAAGATGGAGGAGAAATTGATGCAATCACAGCAGCTACAATCACTTCTCGAGCCTTTCTTGATGCAGTGCAAACAGCCTATAGGGCCTGTAAGGCAAATGCTCAGGACAGTGAGGTAGATGCTTCTACTGGTGCAACAGCCAACACCCATGCAGGCGAGAAAGATAGTATCACTGCTCAGGATGGTAAAGATCAGTAGTACCATAAAACCTGAACAATACAATTCAGTTTGACTCAAAATAATACCAGATATGAATCAGTTAGGAAATTTCACCAAAGGACTGCTCAAGGATAACCCGGTATTTGTACAGCTCCTTGGTATGTGTCCCACATTAGGTGTTACCTCTTCAGCAATTAACGGGTTGGGTATGGGACTGGCTACTACCTTTGTGTTGGTAATGTCCAACCTTGTGGTTTCCCTTATCAAGGGCTTTATTCCTGACAAGGTGAGGATACCAGCTTATATTGTTGTAATTGCAGCCTTCGTGACCGTAGTTGAAATGCTTATGCAGGCATATACCCCTGCCCTTTTCAGTGCACTTGGTATTTTTATACCTCTAATCGTTGTAAACTGTATCCTGCTTGGACGTGCTGAAGCCTATGCATCCAAGAATGGCCCTGTAGGATCAATCATCGACGGAGCAGGTATGGGACTGGGCTTTGCACTTGCGCTGACTATTTTAGGTGCCATCCGCGAATTCCTTGGAGCAGGTACTATATTCGACTTCAGCATCTATCCCGGAGAATATGGTATGCTGATCTTTGTCCTTGCACCGGGAGCCTTTATAGCCCTGGGCTATCTGATTGCAATAATCAACAAATTCAAAAAAGTATAAGGAGGTAAAGTCATGACTTATTTACTGTTGATAATATCGGCAATATTCGTAAACAACATAGTCCTTGCCCAGTTTCTGGGTATATGCCCCTTCCTTGGAGTATCCAAGCGTGTACCCACTGCTATTGGTATGGCTGGTGCTGTAACTTTCGTGATGGTGATCGCGACTATTGTTACCTGGATGATTCAGAACCTTGTGCTGGTACCTTTTAATATCACCTACCTGCAAACCATCAGTTTTATTCTTGTTATAGCTGCTCTTGTACAGATGGTTGAGATAGTACTTAAGAAGGTGAGTCCCTCACTGTATCAGGCTCTTGGAGTATTTCTGCCACTTATCACGACAAACTGTGCAATATTGGGTGTGGCAGTAATGACAATTGGCTACAACTATAACATCGTAGAAAGTGTGGTATTCTCCTTTGCTACTGCTATTGGTTACGGCCTTGCTATCGTGACTTTCGCTGGAATCAGGGAACATATGGATCTGATGGATGTACCCGAAGATCTGAAGGGAGCTCCTATCTCACTTATCATTGCAGGTATCATGGCAATGGCCTTTATGGGCTTTGCCGGTATTGTATAAAGGAATAACCTCGTTGACATTTTCCTGACTGGATAAGAAAACCAGCCCTAAGCAGGTATAATTTAGAATCAAATACTGTCAATGCTTTCCTGTTAAGGCAGGCAGGAAAACACGCCACTACACGGCCTGGAGGCCGTGGAAGCTTTATCTTTCATTTACAAGGTAGAGCTTATGATCCTCTACTTTATAGTACAAGGGAACTACATTTATCTTTGGATAACGGCCTCGCAACCTGGCTGACTCTGACAACAGAAAATCTATTTCATTACCAATTTCGAATATGGGAGCAAACTGATTGAAGTGATCTTCGGCAAAATCCCTTTCCCATCCTGCATTATCAACAAGTCCACTGATAAAGGCATCCTTCCTATCATTGAGATTGACCATGCCGCAGTTGCTGTGCCCAATCAGGGCTATGTACTTCACACCACCTACTGAGACTGCATATGATACTTTAAACTCGTTGTGACGGAGATTGCCTCCACCTGACCTGAGGATAAAGGCAAAGTTGTTTGGGATTTGCAGCTGATTGCGGTTGTCCATGCACATGCTTATCAAAAGTTCGGCCTTCTTGAGTTCTCCGGGTATCACTTTCATGTTGTGATAGCATAGCAGCCTGGCTACAGGAGTGTCCTTGAGTCCGGCCGGGATATCTTCCAGAGTTGAAACTGCCTTAAGTCTATTCATAATGCAATGTTTTTGTATTTGGGGGCCGATGACAGACTACATTTATACGATGGCTGAGCTTGTCGAAGGGTCGAAGCCCCACACTCAAAGGAATAAAGAGCAAAAATGTTCAAATCCAAAGTATTCAATGACCAATTAACATGCACCTAAATGCAGCCCGGTAAAACAATATCCTAAGTGGAAGCCTCTCTCATTGAACCTTTTCGATTCAGAACAGTTTAGTATATGTCTAATAACAAAAAGCAGTTTACTATGAAAAAAAACCTTATACCAATGGTAATTATGGTGCTAATCGCAGTTGCCTGCAATGCACCGGCACCCAAAACACAGGAAGTAGTAGAACCTAGTGCCCCCGTTTACACAGGTGAGGCAGTTCTCCATGAATTTGCAGCTTTACCCTACTCTTACGATGCACTGGAACCCTATATTGATGCTCTTACAATGGAGATTCACTACAGCCGACACCATCAGGGTTATTTCAACAATTTCCTGAAGGCTATCGATGGCACCGGCTACGAAAAAACCTCCCTTGAGTTTTTGTTTGAGAATATATCGTATTTCAGCCCAGCAGTGCGCAACAACGCAGGTGGCTATTTCAATCACACCCTGTTTTGGTCGCTGATGTCTCCTGCAGGTACAGGTGGTGCCCCATCTGACGACCTTGCAAAGGCCATTAACGATAAATTTGGTTCACTTGAAAATTTCCAAACCGAGTTTAACACCGCAGCAACAGGGCGCTTTGGTAGCGGATGGGCCTGGCTGGTAGTCACTGAAGATGGTTCACTTGCAATCACAAGCACCGCCAATCAGGATAACCCACTTATGGAAACAGAAGCCACTCAGGGACAGCCACTGCTGGCTATTGATGTATGGGAACATGCCTACTATCTGAAATATCAAAACAAAAGGGCTGATTATGTTGCAAATTTCTGGAATGTAGTCAACTGGTACAAGGTGAGCGAATTGTATAACGCAGCATTGAACTAAGCTAAGGCAATGCATAAAATAAAAGAGGCAGTCCGCAGGGACTGCCTCTTTTATTTTATGGCAAGGACAAAAGCTACTTTATCCTGTCCATGAATAATTTTCTCACTGCCATCAGGAAATCAGTCTGCATATCCGGATTGTAGATACGTATCATATCCTGAATGCCAAAGTTCATATGAAAGTGTCCTATAGCTGCATCGAAGTCACTGCCTTCCCAGTTGTACTTCACCTTCTTTGTTATATCCTCAAAGTATTTCCAGTTAAGGTACTTGGGAATAGTAAAGTAGCCGTGGTCCTTTTCTACAACGTCGAAGTACACACCCGGATGTTTCTCATCCATGATAAAGAACTTCTTGATACGGATAAGGGCAGGTCCTTCGGGACGACCACTGGGTTTCTTGCGAAACTCAATACCCTCGTCCATGTAGCAGGCCTGCAGTTCGGAAATCAGACCATAATCCTGCAAGTGGCGGATACGAACTACATCATACTCCTTGTTGTAAATATTGACAACCCCGGCTGCAGCATCAAACTCAGACTGGAAATACCTTCTAATATTCTGAGTGGCCCTGGTAACTTGCTCCAGGGTATAAAGCTGCTTTACAACGAAATATACGTATAGTGGCTTGCTTTCCACAGGATGGTCGGAATAATAGTCGTAAAACCCCGGGAAAGGTTCTGGAGCCTCCAATACGAAGGTGTTTGGAAGAATTTGATCATCCAGGGTCCGCAATTCTTCCTGCTTCAGGAGATTGCCATACCTTTCTGTAAATGGTAAGGGATTCATAGTATTTGGTTTTTGTTATTGTCCTTCTGTAATATAACTAAATTCTAAGTCGCAGGCATAACGGGATACTTTTTTTTGATTCCGGCAGAATAAAATCAAACAAGTTCCTTCACCAGACCAGCGTACTTTCGACCCGTTCTTATCAGTTCCTCGTGACTTCCCCGTTCTATTATCTCCCCATTCTCCATCACCAGTATCAGGTCAGAATTCCTGATTGTACTCAGTCTGTGTGCCACTGCTATCACCGTGCGACTCGCAAAAATCTTTTCAATGGCTTTCTGAATATAATGCTCTGTAATCGAGTCCACCGCACTTGTAGCCTCATCGAGTATTATAAGTCGACTGTTACCGCAAACGGCCCGGGCAAATGAAATAAGCTGTCCCTGACCTTTCGAAATATTATCACCGTTGTCTTGAATAGTAAAATCATATTTCCCAGGTAATTGTTCAATAAACCTGTCGGCAAAAACAAAGCTTGCCGCCTCCTCTATCTCCCGTGGTCCTGTGGCAGTACGGCCCAGGCCTATATTGAAGGCTACTGTATCATTAAATAAATAAATATCCTGCTGCATCAGCGAGATTGTATTCCTAACCTTGTTCAAGGGTAAAGCACTGAGTTCAATACCGTTGATCCGTATCGAACCCCTGTAACCCGTGTAGGTACAGGTCAGAAGGCGCAGTATTGTGGACTTGCCCGATCCGGTGGAACCGGCCAGGGCGATACGCTGGCCTTTCCTGAGGGTAAAGGACACATTCCTGAGAACATCGGGACCGTTGTCGCTGTAGCTAAAGGACACATTGTCAAAGACTATCTCCTCAATCTCGATGGGGTCATCCCGGTCTTCAGGCTGATCTGACTTCCGGTGGCTGAGCCCTGAGCCTGCCGAAGAGCCGGCTCCTGTACTTGTCGAATGGCCTTCAACCTCCTGCTTTGCCAGAGCGTTGATATGATCAAGGGCAGAGAGGGCTCTCTGAATAGTGGTGATCTGCTGAGCAAACTGCCGCACTGGAATAAATAATCGTCCCAGGGTGGTGATAAACACTATCAGCACGCCTATCGTGTAGTCCAGATCCCACACCTGTGACGCACCATACCAGATAACAAGAGCTGTTGCAACCGAAGTGATACCGTCAATTATCGAATAAAGGGCACCGTCGTACACGTTGGACTTGTTCTGTGCATCGGCATACTGCTTATTAAAGCCGTCATACTTTTTAAAGGCTGTTTCCGTAGCGGCATACAACTGTATGGTCTTCATGCCGTATAGGCTCTCTTGCAAATAAGCTGCGGATCGGGCAAGGCTTGTACGCGACTGGTCAAAGGCCTTGCGTATCTTCTTGCGCAGATAACGTATCGTAAGCATTATCAAGGGCACCACTATGGCTACAACCAAACTCAATTGCCAGTTGAGATACACCAGATAAAGGCTCAGCGCCAGGGTACGTATGCTATCTGCCAGCAGTCCCAGAATGCCTGAGGCAAAGGACTCTGTGATACTTTCCATATCGCTTGTAAGACGCGACAGCGTGATACCTATCGGATTCCTGTCATAATACTTCATAGGGAAGCGTAGTGAACGCCCGAAGAGTTCCCTCCTCATATCCGTTACCGCCAGTCCGCCGGCTTTAGAAAACGAATAGCTATAGAGTCCGTCAAACAGGAAGTTAACCAGCAGCACAGCTCCGGCAATAGCTGTATAAAACTTAAGCCCTGCTATATCTCCTGTCATTATATTATCATCCACAATCTTTTCGACAAGCCATAGCAGTAATATGCCACCAGCCGTCGTGATTGGGATTGACGCAAGACTTATATAAAGCCATTTGCGATGGGAAACAAAGTAACGACCAAACTTCTTAACCAGAGCCCAGTCCTCTGTGCTCAGCATCTTATTTTTCCAGGCAAAGTTCATTGCTTACCTCCTTCCTGAATATCGCGGGTATTGCGGTAAAAGTCAGAACTTTCAAGCAGCTTCTTATGCGATCCTATCGCAGTTAAGCGTCCGTTCTCAAGCACTATATTAAAGTCTGTCCTCTCGAGTACGCTCATACGGTTTGATATAATTATCAATGCCCCCTGCCTGTATTTAAACAGTTCCCTGATCAGAAAGCGCTCAGTCTCTGTATCCACTGCCGAAAATACATCATCCAGTATCAGCAGTTTACCTGGACTGTACAGAGCCCTTGCCAGACTGATCCTCTGCTTCTGGCCGCCCGAGAGCATAATTCCCTTCTCACCCACTATAGTCCTTCTGCCCTTCGGAAAACGCTCAATCTCGGCCTCCATAGCACTCCGGTAAAGTACATCCTCCACTCTCTTATCATCGGGTACAAGACCTTCACTAAAGGCTATATTGTTTTCAATTGTATCAGAAAACAAAAACACATCCTGCCCAACTGTGCGAACCACCTGCCTGATATCATCCCCCCTGAGGTTGGCAGCGTCAAGGCTGCCAAACCTAAGTTGTCCTTGCTCCGGTTTCAGATAGCCGTTGATGCAGTTGACAAGTGTAGTTTTTCCACAACCCAGAGGACCGGTAATTCCCATTACTTGTCCAGGTTTCAGGTCAAAGGATATATCACTAAGTACATAGTCCTTTCCGTTGTGGTAACGGTAACTAAGGTTGCGTACCTGAATGCCCTCGTCAAAGAGCCTGGTCTTAAGCTCCGGAGCAAGGATCTTCCGGTCATCGTCAATGCCCTTACGATTCATAATGGTCTGCAGGCTGTTAATACCAACAAAACCTTGTTGGAATGCTGTCAGAACCCAGCCTAGTCCACTAATCGGGTGAGTCAAAAGGGCTGCATATGCAATAAACTCGGTAAGCTGACCTATTGTAAAGTCTGTTTTGATAACCAGCATACCCCCCGCCATCAGTACCACAATCTTGAGAATCTGTTCCATGCCTCCCATCAGCGGCATGACAAAAGAGCGCACCCATGATATCTTGAGACCATAGTCGTAAACGTTTACATTCTCCTCATCGGTTTTCTCTTCCGCCCAACGATGTATACTGTAGCTTTTGATAACAGCATTGCCGGAAAGAAAGGATATGATCTTGCCTGAGAGCCTTTGCAAGGCCTCCATGCGCAGATGGGTGTTTTTGACCATGTAGGACATCCCGAAACGCACTATCACAAAGACTACAAGGATGGGTATGATAGTAAAGACTGTCAGCTTGGGCGACATCATCCACATTTTGTATGGCGTAAGCGACAGAGAGAAGATAATATTGAAGATTTGCAACAAGCCGAAGCCCGTGATCATCCTCACACCGTTGATATCGTTGTTAATACGCGAAATAATTGATCCGCTGCTGTTGTTATCGTAGTAATCCTTGCCAAAGGAAGCCAGTTTACGAAACATTTCACCCTTTAGTTGCCTCTCAATAAGGCGTCCTGGGATAAAGAAGAGTATCCTGGAGAGCGTTCTGACTAGCATCAAAACCAGTGACATCACAAATATTGTAAGCACGGCTCGAAGCATAAGTCCGGAACCGGCATCCCGACCTTTTGCGATGGAGTCAATACCCTGCTGGACATATTCAGGAATAGTCACCGAAACCCATATCGTGAGTAGCAGGAATAGTACTCCTCCTGTGTACCACCACTTGAATTTATGTGTATAGCTTAAAACAAACTTAAGTTTAGACCACATATCAGGTGTTTAGGATCAATTTGAATAGGTTTGTATCCAGGTTGCTCATATATTTTTCAAGCAGCATCTCTGCCGTAGTCGTGCCTCTTGCAAGTATTCCCCTGAGCGGATTCAGATACTTCTGCTCTGTTTCTATTCCCAGCTTCTGAGCCCTACGAGCCAGTCCACCGTCAGCTATCCTTACAACATTGGCAGCCAGTTCATGCAGGGATACAGAGCCGTATGCAGCCCTCAATCCTTTACGTGGTGCCTCTTTGCGCAAGCCCAGAATTACATCTACACCAAGGCTCATCGCCAAACTATGGGCAGTATCCAGTGCCTGTTGGTCATAAAGCAGGCCTGTCCACAAAGCAGCAAGGGCAGCTATCATTTTAGGAGAACCACTGTCAGCACCCCTAATCTCAATAAAACGCTTCAGTCTCACATCGGGGAATACAGTAGAAACATGGGTTTCCCAGTCCTCCATCACCTGCTCAGGCTTATGATTGCCTTTCAAAAAATCACGGAAAGTGATACCCTCTGAAGGGTAGTACTCCCCATCCCTCAGGATAAAATACATTGGCACATCGAGCAGATATTCAACATAACGATCAAAGCCGAAATCCGCATCGAATACAAAGGGCAGGAAGCCGCATCTGTCAGGATCTGTGTCTTCCCAAACGTGAGAACGGTAGCTAAGATAGCCATTCGGCTTCATTTCCATAAATGGGGAGTTAGCAAAAAGCGCAGTTACTATTGGCTGGAATGCTTGTGCAATCTGCATCTTGCGAATCATATCCTCCTCGGAAATAAAATCGAGGTTGACCTGGATTGAAGCCGTGCGGGTCATCATATCCAGTCCCATGCTGCCCTTGCGGGGCATCCAGTTTCGCATAAATCTGTAACGCTCCTTGGGCATCCAGTCCAGATCCTCCCTTCTCCAGTATGGGTCAAAACCCATCGGCAACCTCATGAAGCCTAGTTCAGCTCCCATCTGATCCAGCATCCGGTTGTGTTCCAGAGCCTCCCTATAGGTCTCGTGAACTGTAGGGAGGATCCTGCCTGAGAGTTCAAACTGCCCCGCCGGTTCGATTGTGATTGACGCTCCATTCTTTTCAAGGGCTATTATATTACCTGCCTCTTCAATAGGATTCCAGCCCCTGAAAGCCATTTCCTGCATCACCTGCCTGATACCCGGCAGGGACCTATAGCCAAGTCTTCTATAATCCTTAGAATTAATAAGAAATTGCTCATGTTCTGTTCCAATACCCAATTCACCCACAGGCTTAATGCCTACCTTAAACCAGCCGGCAAGCATGCTTATATCTGTCTCCGCTGTTGAGACTTTTCTTTTAGTCATTACTTTTTATGTTGAAAATGCAATCCAATACGTACTTCTCTACATTCCTGTTTTTACCCAACCATGGGAAATCATGCATTGACAGCATGGCAGGAGCATTCAGTTCCACTACAATATAATCATCTTCAGACGGTACAGCATCTGGCTCCCTGATAATTATGTCAACACCGGCAAGCCTGAGTGTAGCGGATTGTGCAGCCCTGACTGCAACTTCCTTGTAGAAAGCAGGCATGGTATCAGTCACATCTATGCTGTCACCTCCGGTGCTCAGGTTAGAGTTTTTACGCAGGTAAACCTTTTGCCCTTTAGGCAGTACAGAACTCAGTGTCAGCCCCTGTTCGTCAAGATTTCTCTCCACCTCCTCATCAACCTTAATTTTCAGCAAGGGGTAACGGTAGTCGTCACCTCGACCAAGGTTCTTCTTCTCTATCAGTTCCCGCATAGTAGTCTCGCCATCTCCCGTAACATTGGCCGGGTCTCGGTAGGCAACAGCCCTTACCATCCCGTCAATCACCAGAAAGCGATACTCCCTACCGGGATAGTACTCCTCCACGATAACCTTGTCGGAGTGACGAAAGGCTCTGTCAAGAGCCTGTACCAACTGTGCCCCATCCGTAATGCCGGCAGTAACCGCTATTCCATGGTCGGTATTATAAGGTTTTACAACCAACGGGAAAGAAGGTAGACTTGCCTTCTTATGATCTTCACCTGCTTTAAGCAGAACTCCCCTTGCATGGCGGATGCCGCTAAGGGAGAGAAACTGCTTTGTCATCCACTTGTCATTTGATATCCAGTAGGCTATAAGACTATTGGCATCCGAAATGGTTCCCTCATGAATAATATACTCCCTATTGTCGTAATTCACAGCAATAAGGTTATTGTCCGGATCGATTATCTTAAAAGGCAGTTTCCTCTTAATAATCTCTGCTATTATAATCTGTGTCGTAGCCTCAAAGTTCTCATAGCCCTCAAGTGGCCTGAAATTAAAATCCGATTCCATAATAAAGCCTTAAATGATAGGTAAAATAATTGGTGTAAGGGTCAAAGAAAGCCTTGGAAAGGCACAATATAACCAAGATATAACAACTGAACTCCAAGAAATGTTGTTCAAAAATACAACTATGGGGTGGTAAATAGTATGCTGATATGAGTGACCAGGAATCCGTCTGTAGTAATGGGTTGGCAAGATTTATGTATTCAGGACAAAGCACAGGTTAATGATAGGTAGGCGGGATATAAACCAAGGGGTGTCGCGCTACTGCGGGACACCCCTTTACAATCAGTTGAAAGCTTTCGGACTCAGAAGCTGCAAAGGCTCCGGAATCGTCAGCAGATTATTACTGCAGTTCCAGAGCCACGATTGACAATGGAGGCAGAGTAACCTCAAGAGCATTTTTTGAAAGCTTATAGTCGTTGAAAGACTTAGGAGCAATTTCGTTTGGCTTTTCAAAGGTATTGATAGAATTGAAAGTCCTAGCTGCAAGGACAGTACCTTCATTTACCTTCTTTACTGCACCAGTACCCAGGTCTATAGTTACCTTGATTGACTTGCGTGGGTTTACGTTGCTAAGACTAACGTTAACCTTGCCGTCCTTCTGTGAGGCAGTGCCTGAAACTGAAGCGATAGAAACGTCACCAACCTTGTAGTCTTCAGAGATAATGCTAACAGGGATGTAAGTTGCGTTTTGGTGAGCTGAGTACATCTTGAAGGCATGGTAGGTCGGAGTCAGAATCATCTGATCATCCTTTGTAAGAATCATTGCCTGAAGTACGTTTACAACCTGTGCAATATTGGCCATCTTAACCCTGTCGCTGTGACGGTGGAATATGTCGAAAGTATTTGCAGCGATAAGAGCATCACGCATTGAGTTTTGTTGAAAGAGGTGACCTGGGTCATAACCGGGCTCGACATCTGTCCATATACCCCATTCATCAACCAGCAGAGGGAGTGTCTTTTCGGGGTCATACTTATCCATTACGGCAGTGTGCTGACTGATCAGATCATCCATCCTTCTGCCATGGAACAGACCACCTATATACAGCTCTTCGCCAAAATTTGTAGCGGATCTCTTGTCGTCAAAGTTACCTGTAGCAATAGTGTAATAGTGAACTGAAAGAGCGTCCATATGGCGCCATGCCTTGTTCATTACAACGTCAGTCCAGTTGAGGTCAAATGAATTGGCACCGCAACCTACCCTTTGGAATTTTTCCTTACCATACATCTTGGCAAAGATTGAGTATTGTCTCAGTAAGTCAGCATAATGTTCGGGAGTCATATCACCACCGCAACCCCAGCTTTCGTTACCTACACCTACGAATTTGACATCCCATGGCTCTTCGCGACCGTTCTTACGACGCCAGTTGGCCATTTCAACATCAGAATCAGACGTCATGTATTCAATCCACTCAATCATGTCGTAAACGGTGGCACTACCCACATTGATTGATACATAGGCATCAGCCCCAAGGATTTCGCACAGATTAAGGAATTCGTGAGTACCGAAGCTATTGTCTTCAACAGTACCCCCCCACCAGATATTTTCAATCTTGGGGCGTTCGTTTACCGGTCCAACGCCATGCTTCCACTGATAGGTATCAGCAAAGCAACCACCCGGCCAACGTAGAACAGGTACTTTGAGCGCTTTCAAAGCTTCAAGCACATCCTTTCTGTAACCGTTTACATTTGGAATATCAGAATCCGGACCCACCCATATACCGTCATAGATACAACGTCCGAGGTGTTCGGCAAACTGACCATAAATGTTCTTGTCAATTACCTGGTTTGATTTTTCAAAATCGAGCTTCATCACATTGGTTTGGGCACCAACGGTTAATACCGCTGCAAGCAGCAATGTTGTCAATAATGTATGTTTCATTTTCATATGGTTATGGTTATACAAAAACAAGGCTTATTCAAAAGTACTATATACTTTTCAAGTTTCAAGAGAGGTTAATAACTAAAATAAGTATTTAACACAACGAAGGCGGATGGAAAAAAAGCGGCTGTTGCAGTTGCAACAGCCGCCTATAGAGACTACTCCATGATCTAAAAAATATTAGATATAGAGGTTGATCAGTTGTTCATAAAGTTCTTGTTTACCGCTGATAGTCTTTGGTTCGCCATTGCTAAGAGCGTATTCGCGCAGGTCAGTCAGTGAAAGCTTACCAGCTTCGAATTCTTTTCCCTTACCGCTGTCGAATGAAGCGTAACGCTCAGTTCTC
The DNA here is from genome assembly GCA_964396555.1 of uncultured Alkaliflexus sp. GTDB lineage: Bacteria > Bacteroidota > Bacteroidia > Bacteroidales > Marinilabiliaceae > Geofilum. The sequence goes on along the minus strand of CAYNFX010000010.1, from coordinate 17,102 downwards.
CATTTCTTGTATTCTGATTGGTTAAGAACCTTGTCAGCGATAACAAGAGCGCGAGCGAATACATCCATACCAGAGATGTGAGCGATAAAGATATCTTCAAGGTCAGTTGAGTTACGACGAGTTTTAGCGTCGAAGTTAACACCACCTGATTTAAATCCGCCATCCTCAAGGATAACAAGCATAGCTTCAACGGTTTCGTAGATATTGATTGGGAATTGGTCAGTATCCCATCCGTTTTGATAGTCACCACGGTTAGCGTCGATAGAACCAAGCATACCAGCATCAGCAGCAACTTGAAGTTCGTGTTGGAATGTGTGGCCAGACAGAGTAGCGTGGTTAACTTCAACGTTGATCTTGAAGTCTTTTTCAAGACCGTACTGACGCAGGAATCCGATTACAGTAGCTGAATCGAAGTCATATTGGTGCTTGGTTGGTTCCATTGGCTTTGGCTCAATGTAGAATACACCCTTGAAGCCTTGAGCACGAGCATAGTCCCTAGCAATAGTCAGGAAGCGACCGAAGTGTTCCTGTTCACGCTTCATGTTTGTGTTAAGCAGTGACATGTAACCTTCACGACCACCCCAGAAAGTATAACCTTCACCACCCAAAGCGATAGTAGCGTCGATAGCGTTTTTAACCTGAGTACCAGCGCAAGCCAAAACGTTGAAATCTGGGTTAGTTGAAGCACCGTTCATATAACGTGGGTTGCTGAATACATTAGCAGTACCCCAAAGCAGCTTAACACCTGATGCCTTTTGTTTTTCCTTAGCGTAATCAACGATAGCAGCAAGGTTCTTTTCGTACTCTCTCAGATTAGCGCCTTCGTCAACTAAGTCGATATCGTGGAAGCAGTAGTAAGGAGCACCAAGCTTAGTGATAAATTCAAAAGCAGCGTCCATCTTTGCTTTAGCAGCAGAAACTGCATCGCCACCAACTGCCCATGGGAAGCTCTTTGTACCCCTACCAAAAGGGTCACCTCCGTCAGCGCAGAATGTGTGCCAGTAAGCAACAGCAAAGCGAAGGTGCTCCTTCATAGTTTTGCCGGCTACTACTTGATCCGGATTGTACCATTTATAAGCAAGTGGATTCTTTGATTCCTTGCCTTCAAATTTGATTTCACCAATACCTGGGAAATACTCTTTGTTTCCTAATACTATACTCATGGTTGTAATTATTAATGATTAAAACTTCAGATTATTTTTCCAAACATTATAAATATCGTCAACTTGTTCCTTGTTGTTGTCGGGTTCGATAACATCCAGACATTTCAGAGTTGAGAATGCTTCTGCCGGAGTTCTGTACAATCCTGCACCCACTGCAGCACCGCGAGCCGCACCCAGAGCACCGTCAGTATCATAAAGTTCGATACGTGCATTCAGCACATTAGCCATAGTCTGACGGAAGATCGGACTCAGGAACATATTAGCCTTTCCAGCTCTAACAACCTTAGCCTCGATACCCATGCCGGCCATAATGTCAACACCGTAACGGAAGCTAAATGCAATACCTTCCTGAGCTGCCCTGAAAATGTTACCCTGACCGTGTGTTGTAAGGCTCAGGCCCTTGATTTCAGCACCGGGGTTTGCATTTTCAAGCACCCTTTCAGCACCATTTCCAAAAGGATACACAAGTACACCTTCAGAACCTACACCAACCTTAGAGGCCAGATCATTCATAGCTTCATAGCTGATACCTGCTCCCATAGTCTTTCTCAGCCATGAATTCAAAATACCTGTTCCGTTGATGCAAAGCAGTACACCAATACGCTTGGCTTCTGCAGTGTGGTTAACGTGAGCAAAGCTATTTACTCGAGATTTTGGGTCTGGTGAAAGAGAAGCGCTAACACCGTAAACCACGCCTGAGGTACCTGCAGTAGCAGCTACTTCGCCCGGCTCCAGTACATTCAGTGAGAATGCGTTGTTGGGCTGGTCTCCGGCACGGTAACTTACCGGAATACCGGCAGGTATTCCGAGTTCAGTTGCAACTGCCTCACTTACATAAGCATGTTCAGAAAAGGTATCGACCAATTCAGGCAACAGAGACTCATCAATTCCGTAGTATTTAAATAGTTCGCTTGCCGGAGCTTCCTTACGGAAGTCCCACATAATACCTTCGGTAAGGCCTGAGATAGTTGTCTGCATTTTACCTGTAAGGCGATAAGCAATATAATCACCCGGAAGCATAATCTTGTAGATCTTTGCAAACTTTTCAGGTTCGTTCTCCTTTACCCACTTCAGTTTAGAAGCGGTGAAGTTACCTGGCGAGTTCAACAGGTTGGCAAGGCAGTATTCAGCTCCCAATTCCCTGAAAGCCTTTTCGCCGTAACTAACTGCACGACTATCACACCAGATAATTGAAGGACGGATAACATCGCCACTCTTTTCAAGAGCTACCAGACCGTGCATCTGGTAAGCTATACCTATGGCCTTGATCTCTTTTCCGTTGATATCAGCAGCTTTCAACACGTCATTCAGTGCGTTCTTGAGGTTGGCCCACCATACAGTAGGTTCCTGTTCCGCCCAACCCTTTTGTACGGCTATCATAGCCATCTCTTCTTTTGGATAGAATGCGGATGCTTTACAACTGCCGTCTGTAAGATTCAAAAGACTGACTTTGACGGAACTACTGCCCAGATCAATTCCTAACGTATACATAATGAGTCTGTTCTGTTTTATTATCCTGTTATACTTAAAATAACTTTCTATAATGAATCCCTAACAAAGACCTTGGTTGGGATACAAATATCCATTGACTTGTCATTGGCCACAAACTCAGCAGCCTTTTCACCCATTGTTTTAAAATCCGTTGAGATAACGGTGATTCCCTTGTAGATGAACTTCTTCATCGGAGTCTCATTGTATGATATCATTCCGCAATCCCTGCCAGGCTCAAGGTTCTTGGTCCTGCACTGCTCGAGAAACTGACCCAACATTCTATCACTTACACAGAAGTAAACCACTCCAGGTCTTATATCCAGTTTGGTGGAATTTGTCTCCATTGAGAATTTGATCCCGTTATCCTTGCAAAACTTCTTGCCAAAGCTAATTGACTCTTTAGGATGATTCGTATAACTGGGATAGAGAAACACCATCTCTCCATACTTCATTATCAAATCCCTGACCGACTGCAGACTGTCGTACACTGCCTGACCAAAATCCTGATACAGCAGATTATTGCCCGGCTTTGAATATATATTCCAGTCTATTACAAGCAACTTATCTGAAGGTATCTTACCCAGAACTAAATCCACCTCCGGATGATCAAAAGGCATCACGATATACTTCTGGTACCTTCCAATGCTGTTTTCAATCTGATGCCTGAAAACATCAGTGTTGTAATGGTGAAAGTGTACGTCTGCTATCACATTCTCAGGAAGGGACTTTGTGAATGACTCATAGAGAACTTCCTTGTATGCCTTAAATGTGTCAAGAAACAAAAAAACGCGCCTTATCTCCCTTGCAACGAAATACCCCTTATTGGGGACCGAGTCAATAACACCCTGATCCTTAAGCATTGAATATGCCTTAAAAACAGTATCGCGACTCAATTTGTACTCCTGGCACATCTGATTTACAGACGGCAGATTATCACCAATATTTAGTCTTTTCTCAGCTATCGCATTGTTCACGGCATCAATCAATTGTCTGAACTTAGGGACGTTTCCCCTGTCCTCTAATTGAAACCTGAATTTACTTTTGTGAGCTGACATAATGTTCTGGTCTGTTATGGTCAAAGATACTGCATATAAGAATACCCGTGTCAAATTTTGTGTTAAAAATAGTAAAATTCCGGATGCCGGCAACATGTTCCAGCAATATCAATGGAAGTAAATTCAAGGCTTCCGTATTAGCTTCTTTTCCTGTAACTAAGCACGGCCCAGGAGCCCATAACTACAGCAAAAGTGCAAAGTGACAGAAACTCACCTTTCAAATCCTCAAAACCACTTCCTTTTAGGTAAATCATTCGCATGACCTTCATAAAGTACTTGAGGGGATTCACAACTGTGATGGCCTGAGCCCATTCAGGCATACTCCTTATCGGAGTGAAAAGGCCACTCATCAGGATAAAGATTATCAGAAAGAAAAAGATCATAAACATGGCTTGCTGAATGGTACCTGAGTAATTGGATACCACAAGTCCGATAGCTGAAACCACAAGTATATAAATGGAAGCAAAAATGTAGATAGTCAGCAGGCTGCCGGCGGGTATCAGGCCATAAACCCACCAGGCAAGCAGCATAGCAATACTGAATACAATAAAGCCCATGATCCAGTATGGGATAAGCTTTGCCAGCACAAAGCTTATCCTGCCGACCGGGGAGACGTTGATCTGTTCTATTGTGCCCTTCTCCTTCTCACTCACAATATTCAATGCAGGCAGAAAGCCACACAGCAATGTAAGTAGCATTACCATCAGAGCCGGCACCATAAAGATCCTGTAGTCCAGACGGGGGTTAAATTTGTAATGCTGGATAATGGTAAAAGGAGCAGATAGTGTCTGTACTGACACTGGTGAAGAAAGGTATCCCTGTCCTGATGTCTGTTCCACCACCGTAATTGAGGCCGGCATGGCAGCTGGCATACCACTGAGTCTGGTTTGCCCGTTGTCCGGAGTCTGTGAAACCGCCTGGTTATATGCAGCCGCTGAGCAGGAAAATGGCAAGGAAGATGGACCTGACTGCACTGCAATTTCTGCAGCAAAATCTGACAGCATCGTGTTGAGATATACAGCACCAAGACCGCCCTTTGCTGCATTGACTGCATTGACCGATATCATGGCTCTGCCGCCCTGATTTGACATAAAGTCCTCTTCAAATCCATTACCAATCTCAAGTATCATATCGGCCCTACCCGCCTCTATCTCCTTCATCGCCTCCGAATATGTGGCTGCAGTGCTGCGGGTAATAAAATAGTCGGATGATGCTAGTTTGTGAACAAGTCTGCCCGACAAACTGCTTTTGTCGTTGTCAACCACACACAGTTTGATATTCCTGACCTCCTGATTGGCAGCCCAGGGCATCACGAGCATCATCATCAGAGTCATTCCGACTATGATACGCGGGATAAAGGCATTCCTCCTAATCTGCTTAAATTCCTTTTCTATCAGATATTTGAGCATAACTGTCAGCATAAGCGGATATTAAACTTGCGTAATGCCAAAATAAGCAGCACCAAGGTCATTAAGCTGAGAATCAGCACCTCAATAGAAACAAACTGGAAACCAACACCCTGTATCATCACCTTCCTGACTGCCTGAATATACCAGCGGGCAGGAACCAAAGTGGACACACCCTGCAGGATTCCGGGCATACTGGCAATAGGGAATATCAGTCCTGAAAGCAGCATCACAGGCATCATCAGTCCCATACCCGATGCTAGGATTGCAGCCATCTGGGTTTTCACAAGGGTCGAAATCAACAGCCCCAGAGACAAACAGAGCAGGATAAATAGCAGGGAGATACCCAGCAGAAGCAGGAAGGAACCCCGAACCGGAACATCCAGCACGGTAACCGACAACACCATAATACTAATAAAGTTGAGCAGGGATATTATGATGTAGGGTACGGCTTTTGCCAGTATTATATAAATAGGCTTCATTGGTGAGGAGAGCAAAACCTCCATAGTGCCCGTCTCTTTCTCCCTCACTATCGACACGGAAGTCATCATTGCACAAATCAGCATCATTATCAGCCCCAGAACACCCGGAACAAAGTTGTATGAGCTCTTAGTCTGCGGATTATAGAGCATCTTGATCTCAGGTTTTATTATAGTACCTGCAAGCCTTCCACCTGACAGCTCACTGACAAAGGAACTTAGTATGCCGCTCGCATAACCGGTAAGCAATGAAGCTTGGTTGGGATCAGTACCGTCGGCTATCAGTTGAACAGCAGCATCCCCCCTGACAAGTCCCTCGGCAAAACCACTGCTAAAGACCACGGCCAGGTCTATTCTTCCCTCATTAAAGGCATCATTAATCATTTCGGGACTATCGAGGTTACCTACTATCTCAAAGTATTCGCTGGCCTTTATCCTTTCTTTGATAACAGCAGTAACCTCATCTTTTGAAGGGTCAACAACAGCAACTTTGACATTTCTGACCTCTGTGGAGAGGGCACTGCCAAACAACAGGATCTGGATCACAGGCATGATAAGCAGTATCATCATGCTACGTCTGTCCCTCAATATGTGAAAGGCTTCCTTGCGTATAAATGCCAGCATTTGTTTCATATCAACTAATCTCCTGTCCTTAAGGCCTTACGTGCCAACTGCCTGAACACCTCATCCATGGATCCCGCAGCATAGTTTTCCTTAAGCCTGGACGGTGTATCAAGGGCTTCTATCCGGCCGTCAACCATAATTGAAACCCTGTCGCAGTATTCTGCCTCGTCCATATAGTGTGTTGTAACAAACACAGTAATTCCCCTGTCTGCAACCCAGTAAATCAGTTCCCAAAACTGCCTGCGTGTATAGGGGTCAACACCACCGGTAGGCTCATCCAGAAACACAACTCCCGGCTTATGAAATACCGACACCGAGAAAGCCAGCTTCTGCTTCCACCCAACAGGCAGTTTCCTGACCAGTGTGTCCCTCTCCGACTCAAAGCCCAATTCATCAAGCATCTCATCCGTCCGCTGCGCTATTTCCCTGTCATTCATCCCATAGATACCACCAAACAACCTCAGGTTTTCCCACACCTTCAAGTCCTCGTACAGCGAAAATTTCTGACTCATATAGCCAATATTCTTTTTCAGCTTCTCGCTATCCTTATTTATATCAAAGCCTGCCACCATGGCACTTCCTGAAGTTGGACGACTCAGGCCGCACAGCATACGCATCGCAGTCGTCTTGCCGGCACCGTTGGCACCAAGGAAACCAAAGACCTCTCCCCTGTCGACATCAAACGAGATATTATCGACAGCCGTAAAGGAGCCAAACCTCTTCGTAAGGTGTTTCGCATATATAGCCTTGTCATTCATGCATCTTCAGTTTGGACCCGTTCAGCCTGGTCACCATCCTTCAGCATTGCAAGGAAGCAGTCCTCCACTCCGGCCTCTACACTACCTATCCGGATATTCGAATGCCCGCTTTCCTGCAGGTAGTCCTCAAGCCTTTCAGGCGAACCATCGGGAGTAAAACTAATGTGAAAGCTGTCGCCAAAAATGAAGGAACTCCTGACAAAGAAACAGTTGCGAAGATCCTGCATAAGCCTATGCTTGTGGTCGGTTTGCACCGACCACAGCTTATCGGAAAAGGATTTTGTAATATTCGCCGGACTGTCTACTGTCATAAACTCCCCATTCCTTATCAGAGCTATTCTATCACACAACACTGCTTCGTCCATATAGGGAGTGGAAACCACTATCGTGATGCCCTGTGCCTTTAGGTTTTTTAGCATTTTCCACAGCTCCCTGCGTGACACTGGATCGATACCGGTCGTTGGTTCATCAAGAAAGAGCACCTCCGGCTTGTGTATCAGTGAGCAGCAAAGCGCAAGTTTTTGCTTCATTCCACCGGATAGCCTACCGGCCCTGCGATCCTTAAAGGGCTCTATCTGTCTGTAGATATCCTCTATCAGATGGTAGTTTTCTTCAATAGTTGTATTGTATACTGTTGCAAAGAAGGCCAGATTTTCCTCGACGCTCAGATCCTGATATAGGGAAAACCTGCCCGGCATATAGCCAATCAGGTTGCGAACCTGTTGATATTGACCTGCTGTATCGAAGCCCCCCACTTTCACATCTCCTTCGTCGGGCAACATTAGGCTTGTCAAAATGCGAAACAGGGTAGTCTTGCCGGCTCCATCGGGACCTATTATGCCAAACATCTCGCCTTTTTCGGTTTCAAAGCTTACACCGTTCAGAGCTCTCACCCGGCCATAGGACTTCCTTATATTTCTTGCTACAAGTGTAGTCATCTTATTCAGCGCTTATCTCACCGTACATACCTATCTTAATCAGACCATCATTTTTGACAGCCACCTTCATAGCATAAACCAGGTTGGCTCTTTCGTTCCGTGTATGGATGGTCTTTGGAGTAAACTCCGCCATATCAGAGATCCAAGTAATAATCCCGCTGTACTCCCTTCTGTCCTTCTTACCTGAGTCAGCAAAAACCCTCACCTCCTGTCCCAGGCGGAGTTCGCTAAGCTGATCGGCGGTAATATAAACCCGGAGAAACATTGACTCAACATCTGCAAGTTTAAAGACACTTCTGCCCTGTGTTGCAAGTTCACCTTCCCTTGCATATAGGGCGAGGACTGTGCCCTGAGCCGGACTCACGATATGGCACTTGGCCACCTGGTCATCTATTTGTGCCAGTTGGGCCTCCATACTCCCGATCTCTGCAGCCAGGGACCTGTTGCTTTTCTCAAAGCTCTCGGTCTGAGCCTGCAGGCGCTTTTTAAGGATGTCAAGCTGAGCTTCTATATCCTCAAGCGTTTTCCTGTTTCCTGCATCAGAATCCAGCAGGTTTTGAAAGCGCTGCCTCTCGGCCGTCTGTTTTTCAATCTCCTTTATCATTGGAGCCGTCTGAAGGGCTATATTGACCTTCCTGTTTTGCAAGGCCGTAATACTTGCAAGCAGCTGTCTCTTCTGCAGACTAAGTCGGGTAGTATCGATAAGTCCCACGCTTTGTCCGGACATGAGCACCTGTCCCTCCTCCAGGTTCAGTTGCACGATCTGACCTGAGGCCTGAGCAGAAACAATGATCTCAGTTGCCTCGAAGATCCCCGAAGCATCGTATCTCGGCCTGTCTCCATCGCATGAAGCAAGCATTGCAAGCATGCAAAAGGCGGATGTAATTGCGCTAATCCCTCTCATATATCTGAGTTTATTTCGTTCCACTTACTTGATAGTCATTTGTAATAAATCTGAGATTATAGGTTGCCATCAGCAACTGGGTCTCATGCACAATCTTGTTTTGAATAGCCATCTGTTCAGCATTTAAATCTCTCATCAGTTCGCTGCCCGAAATTGTACCATTGGCAATCTTTGACTCCGAAGCTCTTCTGACCTCCGTCAGAAGAGATATTATCTCATCATCGTAACTTAGCTGCTCATACAGGCTTTTCACGGTTTTATCCTTTTGTACCAAATCTATCATTGTGTTTAGCATAAAACTCTCCTTTTCAACTTTGACACTCTCGATATTGGTGCTTATCAGGTTCTTTTTGTCGCGGAGGCGGTATAGGGAACCAAGATTCCATGCAAGCTGTACCCCTCCGATGTAGTAAGTGTTAAAACTATCATCGAGCATATTAAGTCCCGGACGACCATAGCCAAGATTCAGGAATAGTCCAAGCCTCGGCCTGAGATCTGAACGAAGTTCACCGTACCCTGAGTTAAGATCCTCTATCCTAAGATCAAAAAGTTTTAGTTCAGGACGTTGTATCTCACGGTTTTCGGGAAGGACTTGTTCAGGCTTTATCAGTTGGGCATCCATGCTCAGTTCCATACCCGTCAACAGACCAAGCATCTCTGTATAAGCCTCTCTGGTCTTGAGTAGTCCTGCTTCAGTTTGAAGGGCTTTCAATTGGTCAACCCTTACCGCGTTCAGGTCTGACTGGTTTGCTATACCGTTATCCACATAACTCTGAATCAGCTTGCCGTTTCGTTCCAACTCAGCCTGTAGTACCCTGTTTTGCTTAATTTGTGCGTCAATAAGTAATATGCCGAAGTACAACTGGTCTATGCGCTCGTTGAGGCGGTATAGGTTGACTTCAACATTCTGTCCGCTGACCCCGGCCGATGACTTGATCATCTCACGGCGCGACTTAATGCGACCACCGTCCCATAGCACCTGACTGACCTCAACAACAGCCTTGTACTGGTCCTTGCTGACCGGATCGGGCATTATTGCACCAATCATGGGGTTAGATGAGTCTAGTGGAATGTGAGGGACATCCGACTGCCAGGATGCCTGGGCAACGATGTTAACCTGAGGGAGATAGCCCTTGCCTGCATTTTGCAGGTTGAACTCCTTTGCCCTTTCTATCAGGTCTAGTTGCTTAATTATCGGATAGTTGGTCCTTGCAGCATTATAGCATTCCTCAATTGTCACCTGAGCAGAGCCCTGCCAGGCAAGCATCATAAGGAACAATATTATCAGTGTCCTTTTCATATAACTACATTCTTTATAGTATTTATGAACTCTCCGGATGTGGTTTATGATTCCTGGTAATAGGTACCTTTCCTCATTTTCATGTTTTAGTGGTCAGCAACTGGGAGCAGTCTTCGGAATATGTACTCAATTTCCGGCAACAGGTCTCAGACGTGATAATACGGTTTCAACAATCTCTCTCTTCCGGTTTTCAAGAATATCTTCAATCTCCTTATCGCTCAGACTTAACGCGGTCTGAAATACCGGCCTAATCAGAAAGGGAGCCACATTTAGTGACACAATGGTCAGCAACAGGTCAATCCCTGTGATGGGGCGTATTCTGCCCTGTTTCACAGCTTCCTCAAGATCCCGGTTAAGCCTTTCAAGCAAAGGTTGTGCATACTGCCTTATCTTATCTATCATATTCCTGATGCGGGCCGGATTTCGGGAGAGTTCATGCAGCAGGAATGACGCTATCCTAGGATTGTTCTTCAGGAAATCGAAGTGAAGTCCTACCATAAGGGGAATTCTCTTCTCAAAATCCAGACCTTCAGACTCCACCTGCAGGAAGTTGTTGAGAGCCATCCGCATCTTCTTTTCAAACACGAGGTCGAACAGCTTATCCTTCGTGCGGTAGTAATAATGCACCAGCGCCTGATTGCATCCTGCAAGCTTTGCAATCTGACCGGTTGAGGTCTTGTCAAATCCCTGTTCAATAAACAAGGTCTCCGCCGCACCGAGTATGGTTTGCTCCATACTCCTCTCGTCTGACTTTATATTCTCAATTTCCATAATTAATTACTCAATTTAATTGGCAAGTTAAATCATTTAATTAAAAATACAAGGACTAAGTCCTTTTTTTTTTACATCACTTTAATTATCAACCTAAAGTATGCCGATAGATTTCTATTTGGATCTCAGGCCAAAGTACAGAGGCAAACTTCTTATCAGTGTTTCACGACGAAGGGCTGAGGTCAGAATTACATTTCGTAACTATGAATAACACTCATATTCAGAGTACATATCCCAAGACGTCATAAAAAACGCAGAAATCATAAAAAAGCATAACCACACCAAAAGAAGCACAGACCCATAGTGCTTGTAAGAATTATAATACGTAGTTTTGCACCAGATTTTCCGGAACAGACCACACTCCCGGTCATGGACTTCTGAAAAACCGGAATCTGAACATTTGGCGGGACCGGGTTTTTAACAGGCAGAAAATTTGTTGCCTGATAATAGTAACGCGGGGACCCGTGGATGATGCAAGACATCATCACACTCCTTAATTATTTTACTTTTTACATGCAAACTTTTATTGAAAGCGGGCTTAGGCCTGAACTGCTCGAATCGATCGAAAAGATTGGCTTTGTTACGCCCACACCGATTCAAGCTCAAACAATTCCATTTATTCTTAATTCCGAAAATGATCTGGTAGCCATGGCACAGACAGGTACAGGAAAAACTGCCGCCTTCGGTCTGCCGGTTCTACATAAGATGGATTCCAGCACAAGAGGTATTCAGGCAATTATTCTGTGTCCTACAAGGGAACTTTGCCTTCAGATCACCTCTGACCTTAAGACTTTTTCCACCGGACTACCATACTCAATAGTACCTGTTTACGGTGGGGCTCCGATTTACACGCAGATCGCTGCCATTCAAAGAAGGTGCGATATAGTAGTCGGTACTCCAGGTCGTGTTAACGATATGATCCGCAGAAACAAATTAGACCTTTCTTCAATCCGCTTCCTCGTACTTGACGAAGCAGACGAAATGCTCAAGATGGGTTTCAAGGAAGATATGGACGCTATTATGGCTGAAACTCCTGAGGAAAAACAAACACTTTTGTTTTCCGCAACAATGCCCCCGGACATCGCCCGTATGGCTGGCAAGCATATGCATAGTCCCAAGACTATCTCTGTAAGCCGTCAGGATATTTCAAACAAAGATATTGACCACGAATTTGTGGTTACTGCTCCGCAAAACAGCTATGAAGCTCTCCGTAGGATTGCCGATATCACCCCCGATATTTACGGAATAGTATTTTGCAGAACCAGACAGGAAACTAAGGATATAGCCGACAAGCTAATGAGCGATGGCTACAACGCCGACGCTCTGCACGGAGACCTTTCTCAGTCACAACGTGACTATGTGATGGGACGCTTCAGGAACAGGTCACTTCAGATTCTCGTTGCTACTGACGTAGCTGCCCGTGGACTGGACGTTGACAACCTGACACACGTGATCCACTATCACCTTCCTGATGACTCGGAAAACTACATTCACCGTAGTGGACGTACGGGCCGTGCCGGTCGCAAGGGTGTTTCAATTGCAATTCTTGCTCCTTCTGAAACCAGAAGGCTTAGTATGCTTGAAAAGCAAACAGGCAGGAAGATTGTCAAGAGAGATATTCCTTCAGGTGACCAGGTATTCGAACTGAGACTTAAAAACTATCTGAGCGAGCTTGCCTCAACCGGAAAAACTCAATTCGACCTTGAAAAATATTCTGAAGTGGTTCACGAAACCCTTAACGGTATGTCACGAGAAGAGCTTGTTGAGAAACTTATTGCAAAGCAGTTCAACTCTCTGCACGTAGTGTACTCAGGTGCTCAGGATCTCAACAAGGGTGAAGAAAGACGTTCAAGGACTGAAAGAAATGGCGAAAGAGGTGGTGAGAGATCCGGCGAAAGAAACGGTGGAAGACGTACCAAGTTTGGTCGTTACATCATCAACCTCGGCGCACGCAACAATATCCGTCCCGAGCAGATCATCAGCCTTATCAACAAACAGACACCAAACCAGAAGATCAGTATCGGTAAGATAGATATTCAAAGTAAGGTGTCGGTCTTTGAAGCTGACAGCTCACATGAGAATAACCTTATAAAGGGTTTTAAAAAGGCCCGCTTCAACGGCATGACAGTTACCGTGGTTCCCATGGAACAAACACCGGTCTATAGCGGTCGCAGAGCAAGAACCAGATAATCCGAAAGGATATCCAATAAATAGAAAGACCCGTTTCGGCCTCTGCCGGAACGGGTCTTTTATATGCGATAATGACTTGAAAGTAGATAGTAACCTGAGAGATTGAAGCGACTACTTTTAGTGTTGAATTGACTGCGCAAAAAAAGAGACCTAAAACCGGACGCCTCCGCCTTAAGTCTCTTTTCTTCCTAAACCTAATTAACCTAACCTAAACCCATGAAAAATAGCTTAGATTCTCCTTTGCAAATATAAGCTGCTAAAAAAGAGATGACCAGCTTTATTTGTTATAAAAATTTAAAACGGTGAAACCAGCTCCTCAATTGTCAAAACTTATACCTGAATGCTATGCTCATGTTCTCCCGGACCTGCAATTTTGACGACTCACTCTCGTAATATCTCATGTTTGTCGCTATTCTAGTCGTCAAAAACACATTGATTTTCATATCCAAAATGATATCCCAGTCAGCCTGCACCTTGTTTTCCTTCTCGAAATAGTCGTAAAACACGTTCATTGCCGATTTAAGTTCAATATCCTTGGAGACCTTCCAGGTGAGGTTATTCTGGAACGAAGCACCCGTGAGAAACAGCGACTTTTTGTCAGCTTCAATACTGTAGCGAGTCTGATCTATCCTGGCAGTATCCATCACTACAGTCAGCCTGCTTGTAATTGGTGACAACAGCAAGGTGAAATTCTTGGTTTTATAATCCATACCGGCAGCCAGTGAAAAGTACCCGGGCGATAAAGCCGAAGAAATAGGCTTCACCTTGTCCTTATCATTGGAGGCATAGCCGTCAAAGAACTGGGTCTTGACGTTAAACAGCAAACTGTAATACCACTTCTTGCTTGCGTTTATTCCATACTTGCTGGACACCTCAATAAGGTCGTCATTGATCCTTGACTTGCTGTCATCGCTGTCGATAATCCCGATTTTATGAGTTACATTATTGTCCCACTGCACATTATCTTTCTTGTAAATAGCCGCAAAACGAAGGTCGCTCAGCAATGCAACCGACTGCTGACCACCGCGTACCCAGTTTTTCAGGTAAGACTGCGACAACTGTACGTTTTCAGTTCCCGAAAATGTCCATATCTGTTTGGCTGCTTCCACCTTAGAAAGTTGTCCCGTCGTTTCAATTATATGTCTCTGCTCTTTGAGCAGTTCCCTTGCCACCTTTTCAGCATCTTCATTCTTCCTTCTGTTCTTTCCAAAACTTTCGGGTAGATCAGGCAGGGCATACCAGTCATACTGCACCAACCGGGGATTATTTATAAAAAACTCCCTGCGGAATGCATCATAGGCAAACCCTTCCCTGACAATCTGTGCACCAAGAGTATCGGCCCCGCCGGGATCTGACATAAAACGTTTGTAATCCTCAAACCCCCTGACAGCCTTGCCGCTAAGCGACGATGAAAGGTCAGGTAATTCCGGATATTTAAATATAACAGGCAAGGCATGTCCAAAATAGGAAATCTGCTTATTGAAAGTGTAGTAGAGACTGTTCTCGTTAAGCCCACCCTTACGTACCTTGTTTGCCCTAAGGGCGAGTGCGACATTTGTTGAAAGACTGTTTTGCATGGAAACATATGGCCTGTAGTAGATAGGAATCAGGGATCCGTCAATATATCTGCGATTGGCATACCATTCGGCATTTGCAATCTCCTTCTCGTAAGCCCTCTCCGTTCCTGTAAGCTGAAACCACCAATAAGGAAGCTTGTATTGGGGGAAATACCTGTCAACCGCATAATCCGTTGCATACACAGGTAGAACCATCAAAGCCATCAACGCTACAAAAAAAAATCTGTACTTTCTCACACTAGGTTTTGTTAGATTCATGGGAGTAAAAATAACAATTATCTGGACATAGTCCCTCGGCTAAGTCTCACAGTTAATAACGGACGTTTTACATGAAAGTTATATATTTGTTGAGTTTTACTTATCGCTCCTTTTATGAAGGATTTCACGTCTGGAAATGAGGGCAGGTTGATCGTCAGATTTGCCCTTCCTTTGATTGCCGGTAACATACTCCAACAGTTCTACAACATCGTTGATAGCATCATCGTCGGGAAATACCTTGGTACGGAGGCGCTGGCAGCAGTAGGATCATCCTTCCCTATCTTCTACACGCTTATCTCATTTGTAATCGGAATTGGTAGCGGGGCAACCGTAGTTATCAGCCAGTATTTCGGAGCAAAAGACTATGAACAGGTAAAGAAAGCTATTGGAACCATCTACCTCGTCCTGCTTGTTGCAGGCTTGATACTTACAGTACTTGGAATAGCATTTTGCAGGCAGATCTTCGAGCTGCTGGGCATAGGCGAGGATGTGATGCCCCAGGCAACGACCTACTTTAGTATTTACATGGTGGGAATGATCAGCTTCTTTGGATTCAATGGCACTGCTTCAATCCTCAGGGGCCTTGGCGACAGCCGCACACCGCTCAAATTCCTTGCTCTGGCCACGGGACTCAATATAGCTCTGGACCTGCTCTTTATCCTGGTCTTCAAATGGGGTGTTGCAGGAGCAGCGTGGGCAACTGTTATCGCGCAGACTATAGCACTTGTAGGCACAGCCATTCACCTCAACCGCAGCAATCACCTCATCCGCTTCAGCCCCAAGCTGTTTAAATTCGATGCCCTTACCTTTAGACAAAGTGTCAGAATCGGACTTCCCACAGGCTTCCAGCAAACCTTTGTGGCAATGGGAATGCTGGCCTTGATAAGGATAATAAACAACTTCGATACGACAACCCTGGCAGCCTATGTGGCAGCAAACCGCGTAGATGCAATTGCAACGATACCCGCGATGAATATAGGCTCGGCTCTCTCTGCCTTTGTGGGGCAAAACCTGGGTGCTAATGAGTTTGAAAGGATCAAGCGTGGGGTCAGGGCAGCCCAGAGGCTGTCCTGGATAATCAGCCTAACCGTAATGGCCATCATCATTATCTGGGGCGAGCCCATGATGAGGATGTTTTCCGACGACCAAGCAGTTATCAGCGAAGGTTACAACTACCTAATTATTGTAAGTTCTTTCTATATAGTATTCTCGTCAATGTTTGTAATGCATGGAATGCTAAGGGGTGCTGGCGATACTCTGATCCCGATGTTTATAACCCTAATCTCGCTCTGGATAGTAAGGATACCCATCGCATGGTTTCTGTCCGAACGAATCGGCGAATCGGGCATCTGGTGGAGTATACCCTGCGGATGGTTTATTGGTCTGGTGGGAACCTGGCTATACTATAAGAGCGGTAAGTGGAAGGGCAAGGGTGTTGTAAGGCACTAGAAGTTAAACTCTGAGTATTTCAGCAGGCGAAGGTGTTCCTTGAAGGCCTTGACCGAAGGGATATGCGTAAAACCTGCTGGCAGCGATGGATTCAGCTCCCTGACCTTTGCGCCTGTCACCAGAAAAGGAGTGTCCGGAAATAGTCCGTGAAATTCCTTCATGCATTTCTCAAGCTTCTCTTTGGATACAGGTGAGAAGAATGATGTCATATACATATCGCAGGTTTTCAATCTGTTGAGAGCACACAGATCATCACTTGTAATCGGCTGACCCAGGTAGATCACTTCAAGACCCTCCTTTCGGGCTATCAGGTTGTACATCAACGGCTCAATTTCCATCATCTCAAATTCAGGAAGGAAAATACACAGGCGTGGCCCTTGTCTTACACTGTTTTGCATCTCGTTGTCGATTGCAACAAAGAGCTTTTGCCTAATCAGGCTGTTGATAAAGTAGCCTTGAACTGTTCTGACTGTACCTGCCTGCCATAGGATTGTGACTCTTTCGAGAAAGGGCAGCAGGACCGTTTCCACGGTCGATTCAAAGCCGTACTTGAGTATTGCTGTACGCAAGGCATTGGAAAACTTAAGTT
The DNA here is from genome assembly GCA_964396555.1 of uncultured Alkaliflexus sp. Lineage (GTDB taxonomy): Bacteria > Bacteroidota > Bacteroidia > Bacteroidales > Marinilabiliaceae > Geofilum. The sequence continues at coordinate 150 of CAYNFX010000010.1, read as the reverse complement.
CATCAAGTTCGAGAACCGATACCATCATGTTTTCCACCTGCACATTTGTCAGGCGGCTGTCTAGAGAGATATCCAGCACGCGGCTGCGTATCTCGTCATCAGACATTTCAGCAATATGTGAAACCTTAATGCCGTTATGATTCAGGATAG
>CAYNFX010000009.1:18874-39808 GCA_964396555.1 uncultured Alkaliflexus sp. | reverse complement strand
ATCGTATGCAACTAAGATGCTATTTTTTAGGGAGTCCATAATAAATCAGTGATTCAGGTTTCTATTATCAAATATAATTTTTTGAGCAAACAAACACACTATTAAATATCTAAAATATTAAAGCTTAAGCAAAACTAATATAGTTTTGTAAAATATTGCTAATTTCTAATAAGAAATTAGGAAATAGTATGGGATTAAGAGTAAGTAATTGGTATTAAGTTTATTTTTATAACACACTATTTCCTGTTGGTTATACGTTTACTCTTTATATTGATAAGATTTGACCGGAATTGTGACTACATATTTAGCTGCTGTCTTAGTTTCCGTCTGGATACCGGGAGGTATCCAGCTTCCGGGAGGGGGTGTAGTGATTCTTGCAGTTCTGGTATTGCTGTGTCTGGTTGTTTATTTTAGATACCTTTTTTACAAGAAGGTTGAGGCATTAGTTAATATTAGGGTTGAAAGGGCACTTAGAGTTAAAGAGAAGGCAAATAAGATTCTTGCAGGAATGGATCCTGTGCCTGTTGAGAGTGATAGTGGGGAAAGAAAAGTCAAATCGATCAAGTACAAAAGTGTCACTGTGTTATTTGCTGATATTCAGGGCTTCACAAAGATCGTTGAACATCTGAATCCTGAGATACTTATTGATGAGCTTGACCAGTTCTTTTTCAAGTTTGACTCTATCGTAGAAGATTACGGCATAGAGAAGATTAAGACCATCGGAGATGCTTATATGGCAGCAGGAGGTATACCTGAAATGAGTAGGGTACACCCCATTAAGATGATACTTGTGGCAATGGAGATTCACAGGTATATGTTTGAGTTGAGGACTTCAAAGGAGGACAAACATCAGGATTACTGGGAGCTCAGGATTGGTATTCACACCGGTCCTGTAATTGCGGGAAGGGTTGGACGAAACAAAACATCCCTTGATATATGGGGAGATACTGTCAATATTGCTTCGAGAATGGAATCTTCTGGGGTTCCGGGTGAGATCAATATTACAGGTGCGACATATCTCCTTGTTAAGGATTTCTTTGTTTGTGAGTACCGGGGCAAGATGCCCATAAAGTATAAGGGAGAGATTGATATGTATTTTGTGAGGGGTATTGTTCCTGAGATGTCTGAAAACGCTGATATGAAGACACCCAATGAGCGTTTTCTATTCAAGATGCAGCATATAAGGTTTGGTGACCTTGAAGAGGCTGTTTTGGACAGGTTTGAGAAGGAACTTCCCAAGCAGATTTACTATCACAATTTCAAGCACACAATAGACGTAGTAACCCAGACTGAGATAATAGCACGAGGCGAGGAAGTGAGCGAGGAAGATCAACTATTTCTTAAGACTGCTGCACTGTTGCATGATATCGGTTTCATTCTTTCATATGAGGATCATGAGACGCATTCAATAGAGCTCGCGCGCGAGATTTTGCCTCATTTTGATTATTCATCTGAACAGATTGAGAAGATTGCAGAATTGATAGGAGTGACCCGACCCAACGCAAGACCGGTTAATAAGTTGCAGGAGATACTTAAGGATGCTGATTTGGATTACCTGGGACGTTCCGACTTTATCCAACTTTCTGATAGTTTGTATAGGGAGTTGATTGAGCAGAAAGGGGAGATGAGTGAAATAGATTGGAATAAGAAGCAATGTGACTTTTTGACATCACACATATACTATACTGAAACAGCAAGAAGAATGCGTCAGACCAACAAGGAGAAACAACTTGAGAAGCTAAAGCTTTTGTCTGGGGATGCTGCCGAAAAGTGATAAGGAGATTTTGAGATATTTTATTACATTTGTTGAAATAAGCCTGAAACGAGAGTACCCCAAACCTACTTGCAAGGCCCCAAGCCTAAGTCTTAAGTATAAAATTGATTATTTACAAATCTTTAATTCGGAATACGATGAAGAACCTGGAAATTGAAAGTAAACTTCCAAACATGATTGGTCCGGGAACCAAAATTGTAGGTAATATTGAAACTAACGGGGACATTAGAATTGACGGTAATATTGAAGGTAATATTATTTCCAAGGGCAAGGTAGTGATTGGTAACAATGGTATTGTGAAGGGAGAGATTGTATGCAACAATGCCGAGGTTTCCGGCAGCGTCAATGGCAAGATGAGCGTAAGCGAGCTGCTCTCTCTCAAAGTCTCCTCGAAAGTTACTGGAGACATCAGATCAGGAAAGTTGTCCATTGAGCCTGGAGCATTATTCAGCGGTACCTGTAGCATGGGGAGCAGCTCCTCAGGTGCATCGCATCCTTCAGGGGACGTGAAGAAATAAGAAATATATCTTCGTTGGAAAGCCGGGTAATACCGGCTTTTTTACAGCAGTACCCCGTTATACATGTATGTGCTTATATGAGTAATACTCATGTATGCCCCAAAAATACATATCGGGATGGATTGTTGGCTATTGGGGAACGAATTTCAACATCTGCAATATTTTACATAAACTGATAACATATAATTATTTAATTACAGGTAACTTGACATGTCAAAAGTTTTGATCAAAGAACTGATTTTAGGAATATCAGTATTAATTATGGGTCTTCTTGGATTCAGTTATTTTGAGGTAGGGATTTTTAAAAAGTGGATAGTTTTTTCTCTATTGACTACTGGCTTTATGATGTTTGCAACCCTGCTCATTGATTTGACCCGGATGCTTAGGCCATCGCTTATTGGTTTGTTGCTTATAGGTTTGATTTTTATTTTTCAGATCTTTTTGGTAATTATTTTGTTTGTTTTTCTTGAACCTGATGACCTGAAGCACCGTATAACCGTGAAAACTGGTCTGCCGGTGTACATTGCTATGTTGGCTTGGGACTTATATTGGAAAATTAAGTGGGTGTTTCTTCCGAAAGAGCGAAAGCGTTTGAATGTTAACAGACATGATCTATTTTGATAGTTGCCGTACAGTAATTAGAGGGAGGGTGCTGTTAAAGCTCTTTCTTTTTTTGTGCTTTATAGCAGTTCCATTCTCACTTTCTGCCTCAGATGATGCGGGTGAGGGTGAATTTGATGCTACAGAGATGATTATGCATCACATTGGTGACAGCTATGAGTACAGCATTTTGTCTTTTACCAACGGAAGGGGAGAGAAGGTAAAGGTTTCACTTCCTCTACCGGTGATTGTTTGGCACGAAGGACATCTAAAAATATTCTCATCTGTTTTATTTAAGGGAGGAAAGGAGCTTGTTAGCATAGGAGACGAGTATCTAAAACTGTATCATGAAAAGATATATTTGACTGATGCCTCGGGAGAGATTAAATACAATGAGAATCAAGAGGTGACTAATGCAACGCCATTGAATTTTTCGATAACTAAGAATGTAGCGAGCATGCTCCTTTCATGTGGGCTTATCCTGATGATTTTTATTCCTGCAGCCAGGCGTTATTCCAGAAAAGGGGCTTATGTAGCTCCCAGCGGTACTCAGACTATCGTTGAGCCATTAGTGCTATTCTTGATGGATGATATTGTTAAAGCCCAGATAGATGAGCATAAGGTAGAAAGGTTCACACCATATTTGCTTACAGTTTTTGTTTTCGTATTGATGAACAACCTGCTTGGGTTGATTCCATTCTTTCCAGGAGGAGCCAATCTTTCAGGTAATATAGCCTTTACCCTGACACTTGCAGTATTCACTTTCCTTGCAACTAATCTGTTTGGTAACAAACATTATTGGAAGGATATCTTTGTGGTGCCAGGCACTCCACTTCCGATAAAGTTACTACTTGTCCCAATCGAAATAGTTGGCATGTTTACGAAGCCATTTGCCCTTATGCTCCGACTTTTTGCGAATATCACAGCAGGTCACATAATAGTGCTTAGTTTGGTTTCGATTATTTTTGTTATGAAGAGCCTGTTTGTATCTCCTGTTTCTGTGGGGCTTTCAATATTTATTTACTGTCTAGAGCTTTTGGTTGCCTTCTTACAGGCATATATATTTACTTTATTATCGGCTCTGTATATAGGGCTTGCGGTTAACGAACATCATTAATAAATAATAAACAAAAGATTATGGAACATTTTAGTGTAGCTGCAATTGGCTTGGGTCTAATAGTTTTAGGTATCGGTATCGGTATTGGTAAGATTGGACAAAGTGCGATGGAGGCCATGGCACGTCAGCCTGAGATTTCATCCAAGATTCAGACAGCGATGATTATTATTGCTGCATTGATCGAAGGTGCCGGTTTGTTTGCGCTTGTACTTGCCTGGTTACTAGGTTAATAAAATTTTCCTATGGGTATATTAAGTCCTGATCCGGGTTTGGTCTTTTGGACGACCCTGAGTTTTGTAACCTTGTTGCTTCTTATGCGTCGCTATGCCTGGAAGCCCATCCTTCATGCATTGAAGTTGAGGGGGGAGCGAATCACTATGGCCTTGCGTGATGCCCAGGCAGCAAGGGAGGAAGTTCAGAAGATGGAGGAAACCCGTAAACAGATAATGGAGAAGGCCAGGCTTGATAGGGACAGCCTGATCCAGGAAGCCAGAGCCATTAAGGACGAGATTGTCAATGAGGCCAGGCTGACTGCACAAAAAGAGGCTGAGAAGATCATGTCTAAGGCCAGGGAGCAGATCGATAGGGAACGGAAGGAAGCATTGGCTAAGATCCGTAGTCAGGTAGGTTTGTTATCTCTTGAGATAGCAGGCAAAATACTGAAGGAAGAGATGGCTACTGCAGAAAAACAGCAGCAAGTCCTTGAGAAGTACATCCAGAATGTTGAATTAAACTGAAACGTTGTATGAATGCCGCTCTGGTATCTGTGCGTTACGCCAGCGCTTTGTTTAAGGCAGGTGAGAAAGACGAGAAACTGCTTGAAACTCTTGACAGGGATTGCAGGTTCTTGCTTGACAGTCTGAAGCAATCTGCTGAACTGGAGAGGCTTCTTTTTAGTCCGGTGGTGAAACCCCAGGCCAAGAAAGATATTCTTAACAAGGTCTTTGGTGGCAAATTGCATAAATATACTTTGCAGTTTCTGGAATTGTTGATAAACAACAACCGCACATCCATACTTAAGTATTCCCTGATTGATTTTATGGATATGTTTCGTAGTTTCAGGGGAGTAAAGAAGGTTAGGGTGATTACAGCCATAGAGCTTAATAATGTGCTCAAAGGTGAACTGCTTAAACTGCTTGAAAAGCAATACAGCTGTGAAGTTGAGCTTGAATGCAAGGTTGATCCTGATATTATTGGGGGTATGATACTTATTGTTGACGGAAAACAGGTTGATGGTAGTGTTAGTGGGCAGCTCAGAGCCCTGAAAAAGCAATTGATGATTAATTAGAAAGTAGTGTAATGGAACAAATAAGACCTTCAGAAGTTTCTGAACTTTTACGGCAGCAGATCGAGTCATTTCAGACTGCCACTCAATTGGAGGAAGTTGGTACCGTATTAGAGGTCGGAGATGGTATTGCCCGTGTATACGGACTAAGCAATGTCCGTTCCAACGAACTTGTTGAGTTTGACAAGTGTATGGGAGTGGTTCTCAACCTTGAACAAGATAATGTTGGTGTTGTATTATTCGGTCCTTCCCACCTTGTAAGAGAGGGCGATACTGTAAAACGTACAGGTCGCATAGCGTCCATTCGCGTGGGTGAAGGATTGGCCGGTCGTGTGGTCAATACTCTTGGAGAGCCCATAGATGGCAAAGGTCCGGTTACAGGAGATCTATATGAGATGCCTCTTGAGAGAAAAGCTCCTGAGGTAATCTTCCGTCAGCCTGTAAACGAGCCCCTACAAACCGGTGTTAAGGCAATAGATGCCATGACTCCTATAGGAAGAGGTCAGCGTGAACTTATTATTGGGGACAGGCAGACTGGTAAGACAGCGATTGCCATTGACACTATCATCAATCAACGTACCTTTTTTGATAAAGGAGAACCTGTTTTTTGCATATATGTTGCCGTTGGACAGAAAGGTAGTACTGTAGCCAATATTGTAAAAACCTTAGAACAGCATGGGGCAATGGATTATACTACAGTAGTAATGGCTACGGCATCTGACCCTGCAGCTATGCAGTTCTACGCTCCCTTTGCCGGTTGTTCAATTGGCGAATTCTTTAGGGATACAGGGAGACATGCCCTAATAATTTATGATGACTTGTCAAAGCAGGCTGTATCATACCGTGAAGTTTCTCTTTTGCTTCGTCGTCCTCCGGGACGTGAAGCCTTCCCTGGTGATATCTTTTATCTACACTCCAGGTTACTTGAACGTGCTGCCAAAATCAATAGCTCAGATGAGATTGCGCGTAAGATGAATGATCTTCCAGTATCCATCAAGTCTTTGGTAAAAGGAGGGGGGTCACTTACAGCGTTGCCTATTATTGAAACTCAGGCAGGTGACGTCTCAGCATATATCCCAACAAACGTGATATCTATCACTGACGGCCAGATATTCCTAGAGTCCGGTTTGTTCAATGCTGGTATTCGTCCTGCAATTAACGTTGGTATTTCAGTATCGCGTGTAGGTGGTAATGCACAGATTAAGTCAATGAAGAAGGTCGCAGGCACCTTGAAACTAGATCAGGCTCAATACCGCGAACTAGAGGCATTCTCTAAGTTTGGTTCTGACATGGATGCAGCAACTCTGGCTGTTTTGGACAAGGGTCGCAAAAACGTTGAGCTGCTTAAACAACCTCAGTATAAACCTCAGCCTGTTGAAGAACAAGTTGCACTTATTTACTGTGGTACCAAGGGATTGCTTAGGGATATTCCAGTTGAGAAAATTGCGGAATTTGAGAAGGAATTTGTTGAACACCTGAAGCTTGCACACAAGGAAGTGCTGGTTGATATTGCCAAAGGTTTGTTTAATGAAGAGATTGAAGAAAAGCTGAGGACTGTGGCAGGAGATATCTGCCTTAGATTTGCAAATGCATAGGTGGTATTGAAAACAAAGTATGCCAAGTTTAAAAGATATAAAGACCAGAATTTCGTCCGTTAAGACTACGCGGCAGGTCACCAGTGCCATGAAGATGGTTTCTGCCGCCAGGCTTAAAAAGGCTCAGGATGATATTTATCACATCCGTCCCTTCACCAGTCGTCTTGCATCAATAATACATGACCTTATGCCGTCGGTTAATGAATTCGACAGGTGGTTTATGAGTCAGGGCAAGGGAGACAAGGTATTGGTTCTGGCAATAGCATCCAACAGGGGGTTGTGTGGAGCTTTTAACCAGAACATAGCAAAAGAGGTATATAACCTTCTGAATACAACCTTGAAGGAAGATTTTGCAAAGGGTAATGTGAGCATTGGCGTGCTGGGCAAGCAGGCTGAGAAGATGTTTAACTCACGCAAAATTTATGTTGATGAGTGCAGGCATGATCTTGTCAATAGTCCTTCATATGAGTCTATATCTGAATTTGCTTCAGGAGTTGTTGAAGGGTATAGAAATGGTCAATACAAACAAGTAGTGGTTGTTTTCAACGAGTTTGTCAACGCCGCAGTGCAAAATGTGCGTACCTCTCAGTTTCTCCCAATGATAATGCCTGCGCCGACAACTAAGTCAAGGCTTCAGGACTATATCTTTGAACCGGATACTGCTACAATTGTCAAGAATCTGATCCCGCGTATGCTTCAGGCCATGCTTTTTCAAGTAGTCCTTGAATCAATAGCATCAGAACACGGGGCAAGGATGACCTCCATGCATAAGGCTACGGATAATGCCACTGACCTGATCCGTGATCTTGAGCTGAGTTACAACAAAGCTCGTCAGGCTTCTATTACCAACCAGATTGTTGAAATCACAGGTGGTGCAGAAGCTTTGAAGGGCGGAAGCTAATTGCGGCCGAACAGAGTTGAGTGCCTTCTGGGCTTTTGCCCAAAATACCAGGTCAGGTCAAAGAAGGGGTAAAGCTGAGGATTTGTGTTGTTAAGGTTTCCGAATGATACTATATATCCCGGTGAAACTGAAATATTGCTTGTTACCCTGTAATTGAGAGCTGCATGATGCTCAATAACGTCAGAGATATTATTTTCACCAGTAAGGAATCTTAATCCACCTTCCACTATCATATCCTCAGTCAGCTGGGCATCAGCTCTGATTCTTGCAATTACAAGCATTCCATCGCCAATAAGAGCTGTGCTACGAGCACCAAGGATGTGCTCATCTATTGGTTTAACATCATGGCCACTTAATGTTGTACTATAATCCAGAGCCAGGCCGGCAGTAATAATCAGGAATGGCTGGCCTGGGACGCAGCTCAGCTTATTTCCTACAGGTTTACTCACAATTAATTCATTCCTGATTGCAACCACCTGTGATACAGATGAATTAATGTCGATCACCGAATTATAGCCTTTGTCCTGTGCCCATTGCAGACCGTTAGATGGAAGGTAAACTCCATGTCTGGTGGACCACCAAAGTTGTTTACCTGTGTGCCATCTATGTTTTACTAGTAGATTGGGTGCAAAATAAAAAGCGCCAAGCATAGACTGAAGCTCCGTTTTGCGGTGAATTCCTAATCGAGATGGAGTAGTCAGTGAAATATTGCCAGTACGGCTGAGTGCTGTATAGGCTGTCTCAGAAGACCATAGATGATCATCCCTTCGCGTATCAGAGCCTCTTCCCATAGGCTGCATGGCATTAAATGCATTTTGTTCTCCTGCATCGCGCTGTCTCTTTTCGAGATTTCTGGTAGCACGATCGGCCGAGTTTGCCTTACGGAATATGGCTAACTGAGCCTCTACCTGTACAGGTAGTACAAGCAGGGCAATTAAAGTAAACCCCACAATCCTCTTCATAGTTTTTCAGATTGACAGTTAGTAAAATAGGATGGGGCATTCAGAGACGGCTTGGGTAGACTCGTCATTATGTATAACGCATGCACGCAGATCTTAATTGCCTGGTTACGAAAAAAAAGAACTGTTTATCGTTAAATTTCTTGAAATTGAAACAGTAAGGCACAATTTGCCTTATGTTTGCATGTTTTTTCTAATAGAAACCTTATGGAACCAGTATTCTACCCTAAACTTATTAGTACTTTCAAAAAGGGTTATTCCCGGGATCAGCTTTACAGGGATCTGATGGCAGGAACCATCGTGGGAGTAGTAGCCCTTCCTCTGGCCATCGCCTTTGCGATAGCTTCAGGAGTCAGCCCTGATAAAGGTCTTATCACAGCAATCATTGCCGGCTTTGTTATCTCTCTGCTAGGAGGAAGCCGGGTTCAGATCGGTGGACCAACAGGTGCTTTCGTGGTAATCGTAGCAGGTATCATAGCTAGCTATGGTATCGATGGTCTGATTATCTCAACGATAATGGCAGGTATTATAATGATAGCTTTTGGTCTGCTTCGCCTGGGGGTTATTATCAGGTTTGTACCCTACCCCCTTACTGTCGGATTTACCAGCGGTATAGCCCTGTTGATCTTTGTTTCGCAGATTAAGGACTTCTTTGGTATGGATACTGGGGAATTGCCCGCAGAGTTTGTATCAAAGATGTCTGTCCTTACTTCTTCTATCGGGACCTCGAATTGGCAGGCTATAGTACTTGGAATTGTAAGCCTGCTGCTTACAATATACTGGAAAAAGGTTTCTGCAAGGATTCCGGGCTCGTTGATAGCATTGATTATTGGTGCCCTGATTGTAACATTTGGTTTTCTTGATGTTGAGACTATTGGAAGCAAATTTGGCGACATACCAAATAAGATAAGCATTCCTGCATTTCCCACTTTAAGCTGGGACTTGATTTTAAAACATATAGCACCGGCTTTTACCATAGCGATGCTTGGCTCAATCGAATCCCTGCTTTCTGCAATTGTTGCCGATGGTATGATAGGAGGACGCCACCGTAGCAACACTGAGTTGATAGCTCAGGGTATAGCCAATATTGGTAGCGGTTTTTTTGGAGGTATCCCCGCAACCGGGGCAATTGCACGTACAGCAACCAATGTCAAGAATGGCGGTAGAACTCCTGTATCGGGGATGGTTCATGCCGTTGTGCTTCTGATAATAATGCTATTTGCAGGTAAGTGGGCAAAATTGATCCCTTTGTCTGTGCTCGCCGGTATACTAATGGTAGTTGCTTACAATATGAGTGAGTGGCGTTCCTTTGTTTCAATTTTGCGCGGGTCACGATATGATGCTGCTGTATTGCTCAGCACCTTTGTCCTGACAGTTGTTGTAGATCTTACTGTGGCCATCCAGGTGGGTATGGTACTGGCTGCACTGTTGTTTATGAAACGTATGTCGGATGTCAGTGAAGTCAAGACCTTGGTTGGCAATTTGTCAACAGAGGAGCATGATGATGTAAGCATGGTTAACTTGCAGTTGCCAATCGGATGTGCAGTGTATGAGATTACAGGTCCCATGTTCTTTGGTGTTGCAAACAAATTCAAGGAGCTTACCCACGATATTCCTGACCGCTCAGAGGTCGTTATCATTCGTATGCGAAGGGTTTCAATGATTGATGCAACCGGATTGTACAACTTCAAGGAGTTGCTCCATCACTTCCTTCACAAGCACAAGAAGATTGTATTAACCGGAGTTAATCCTATTGTGGAGGAAGAGCTTTCCAGATACGGCATTGTGGATCTTATAGGTAAAGAAAATATCTTCTCTCTGTTTGATGATGCTGTTAAGATGTTGAAGGAAAAATATACTGAGTAATTGCTCCCCGTGACATTTTTAATGCACTTTGCGAAAAGAAAATACAAAAAAGGAGGCTGCACTGGCAGCCTCCTTTTTTATACCGTACATGTTAAGGAAGAGCATTACTTTACATTCAATATATCTGGCAATACTCTGTAGTCCCATTCACCATTCTTGGTATAGCCGAAAAGGGTAAGTGAGTATAAGCCAGCATTTTGAGGTAGTGCTATTCTAATCGATTCCTTTCCTTTGGCTGAATTAATACTGTCAAAATATAGGTCTGAGGTGTAATGAGGTGTACGGAGATTCATTAATTTATTATTAGCGGGAGTAGTTGTAACCGGACTAAATCGGATGCGAACTGAGTTCTTATCTTTTTCCACCAGGGATAATGCTTTATCGTTGGAGGTAATATCCAGTATCCCTTCGTAAATTTCAGAACCAAAGAAGAAACGAGACGCAACCACACGCACCGATTTTAGCTTTTCTGTTGAAATGAGTGGCAAGAGATGATCGGCTTGAAACAACGGGATGCCATCAAGAATTATCAGGGGAGATTTATTGTTAGTCTTTTCAGTCTTTACCATTATACTTGTCTGTGCTCTTCTTTTTCTCACATAGGCCTCGAGTACAACCTCTCTGATAAACTCTTCCAGATTGGGTAAGTCGGTATAAGTGTTTATTATGTATTCATTATCAGGATAACCGTAAAACCTTAAGAGTGGGCGCTCTGCGCTAATAGAAGATTCAGTCGGTTCGTCATATGCATCGTTGACCTGAAGATTTAACATACGAGCCTCAATAATGGGTTTCAGGGAAGGATTGGGGGAGTAGTCTTCCTTGTTAACCTCTAAGAAATATGGAGAAAACTCGTCGTCAAATACAATTGAAAAGCTATTTGTAGTATCCACCATGCTGACTACCAAATCGTCTCCTTGATATTCAATGGGCAATGTAGCCGTAAACCTCCCAAGAGTATCGGTCCTACAACGTGTTGTCCAGCTGACGGAGTCGACAAACGACAGGTACAGAATTTTGTTTGCCGTTGAAACATTGCTATTGCCAGCATTTACTCTCCCAGTAACAATATCAGTGGTGAATTCAGGCAGATAGGTAAGGTGGGAATAGGATAAGCTTTTTAAAGTACTTGCAATATTCTCCTGCAGGGAAGGTAGGGTAAGTTTATTGCCCAAATGTAGTGCCAGCACATATTGAATGCTGTCAGTGTTGCTCGAATCTATGTCCAGTGTTATAGTATCACCTCTATTGGCTTCGGTTTTATTTAAATGAGCATTGATTACCAAACCGGCTCTCGGTTTATTGTAACCGAAGAGCTGCTCAGGGTCCTGAGCAGCTTTGGCTGCTATATTATTGTTATCAGAGAGAGTATCAATCAAAGAAACAGCGTTTGGAACAAAGGGATTGACAATCTTCAAACGTTTGATAAAGAATGTTGATGGTCCGAAATTCTTCATGAAATTGGTGTAGGCCCTGATGTAGTAATAACCTGTGTTTATTTCGCGGGGTAGGGCAAGTGTATTAGTGGCCTCTCCATTCTTCAAAAGTACTTTCTTTGTCGTTAACACTTTGTTGTCCTGGTTGTATAGCTCAATATACAGGATAGAGCTGAACGTAATGGGGATTTGAAGAGCAGCATCCAGTGTTACTGCAAAAAAGTTAAGCGTTTCACCAGCAAGGTAGAAGTCCTGATCGAAGATTAACAAGACACGCTCCTGCAATTTAAAGTCCTTTGCACGCGATAACTCTTTTAACACGGACTCATCCTGGCTAAAGGCAGCAAAGTGTGCCGAAAGAAAGAAAACAACTAATATGTATTTTAGAGCATTCATTGTTGCAGAAGTTAGCCAGTATTAATCAATCCAAAAGTCAGGTTTTGTATTAGTTCCGGATGCTCTGGAATCGAAACATCGCCTTTTTGCAAGGTAAACATGAACTTTGGGACCTCCGGTCCCTCCTTCAAATTCCTCTTTAAATATGGCATAGCCCTTGCCCATGAGCGAATCTACTTTATGATCCAACCTTACATTATCCCTTAATTCCCATCTTACAAAAACAAGTTCCAGATCACAGTCCTCGAAACCGCTAATTGGTCGGTATTCCTCCGGTAGCTCACTTCTATCGATAAAAATCCTTTTTTCAGATGCCCCGGCAATAACAAAGTATCCTAGTATGGGCAAATTTCTATCACTTACGCATTTAATATTGCCGGTAAGCGAATAAGGTATAGGATCGAAAAGAGATCCCTGATTTTGATTAAGAGAAACCAGATCCTTCAGATATTTAAAGGCTTTTTCAGAGTACGCATATTGAGTAACCAGAATGGAATAGCGCAAGTGTAGTTTGTTTATGTCTTCCCCGATAAGCAGAAGGGGTTGCTTCTCTATGACATCTGCATTTCGGTTGATTGTGCTGGCTATATTAAAATTATAATTGGTGGAGTTTGCGTAACCTTCTCTACGGTCAAGGTGTTCGGGATCATCAATGGGCACAGTATATTTCCATGTATCAAAATAATCCCATCCATAGTATCTGGTTTTATTTTGGGGGTCATGTGTAGCGACCAGTAATTGAATTGCATCACCTTGTCTGCCTGTTTTTGTATGCTCCCAAAATATACTGTCTATAGGAACTGGGGGTATCAAGGTCTCCATTTCCGATTCGTATATCTCTTCGTCTATAATTATCTGAAGTTTGTAGCTTGCTCCTGCGATGCCAATAAACGTGTTGTCTGTTGTAACATAAATGCCTTTGTCTGTTTCTTCCATTTGAGTCTCGATTCCATCATTGCTAATGATTTTTAGCTGTGCACCGCTAACAGGTTGTCCGGCATTTTCTTCAAACCTATAACTTCTGGACAACCTTACAATGTATGGGCCGGGTAGATTGGTCAACTTTCCATCAACTACAAGAATATTCTCGTATTTGGAAATATCCGGATTGTATTCTTGGATACAGGAATTACACAGGATGATGAGTATAATGATATATTTTTGCATTTTTAGAATTTAAAACTATAGGTGATATTGAAAATAGGGCGATTTATTACTGACATCTGATATCCTTTTACACCTCTGTGAGTTGTTCTGAAAAATACTGAATAGGTATTACTGCGACCCAAAACATTATAGAATCCCAGCGACCATGAGCTGTGGGTGATTTTGTCCTTTTTCAGGCTTCCCTCCAGATTTAATGCTATATCCCAGCGCATATAATAGGGAGTCCGGTATTCGTTGCGATTGGAGTAGTGAATAAGCTCCTTTCCTTGAAAATTGTATTTTGCCACAGGATAAGTGATGGGGCGGCCGGTGCTGTACTTAAACGTATTGGCCAGGCTAAGTCGTCTTGACAATTTATAGTCTGCCACTATATTTAAATCATGGGGTTTATCGTAATCGGCCGGATAATATTTTCCTTTATTGATCTTTTCGCTCGCAAAAGGACCATCCACCTTAAGCATTGATCGCGAATAAGTATAAGAAATCCACCCATTCAAGATGCCGCTTTTTTTCTTAAAGAGGACTTCGATTCCATATGCTTTACCAACGCCCGAGAGAATATCTACTTCCAGATCACGGTTCATAAGCAATTCGGCACCAGCCTTATAGTCTAGCGAGTTTTGCGTTTTTTTATAGTAAACCTCAACCGAAGCCTCAACCATATTAGCGAAAAGACTGTTGTAATAACCCGCGGTAACCTGATCACCAATAATAGGTTTTATATTGGCACCGCTCATCTTCCAAATATCTGTAGGAGAAATAACGGTTGAGTTGGTGAGCATGTGCAAAAACTGATGTATCCGATTATAGCTAAACTTTACCGAACTGTTTTGGCCAAATCTATAGCGCGATGATATTCTAACTTCAGGGCCACCATAGGTTTTTATTATTCTGTTGGACGGATACATTGTAGAATCAATCCTGCTTTCTACAGTGCGTGTAACATTGGGCTGGTATTTGTAAACCATTGCGGGTCCTACAGCAAAAAACAAGGCATACCGTAAGCCAGCCGAGACTGATAGCCTGTCGTTGATTTCAAATTCATCATTGATAAAAATTCCAGCTTCAATTCCATGTTCCTTAGGCAGCTTTTCAGGTATGATATCCGATTCCCTATCAAAGGGTGTGAAACTGCCCGGAGCTACTTTGTATTTTATGACTTCGACACCAGTGTTAATAATGTGCTTTGCATTTGGAAGATAAAAGAGCGAAGTTTTGACTGACCTATAGTCAATGTTATAATTAAGATTGAATCCCATTGAAGGATCTTCGTTACTTGAAATGCCATACTGGTAATTCGAGTAGATTGCTGATATGTTGCCGTAAAACTTTGGGCTAAACAATCGTTTATAGAATAATCTTGCGCCACTGTTCTCATAGCTATAGGTTGTGTCAGATCCAAGCTGGAAGTTATCCATCGATTGGTAGTATGTAAAACTCAAGGAGTTATTGCGGTTGATATCAAATGCGATTTTGGTGCTTAAATCGTGGAAGTTGGCTTTACTGTTTTTAAACTGCGTGCGGTCTAGCTCTCTAAGTACCCAGTCGGAGTATGTAGCTCGACCACCTACAATATAAGAGAGCTTGTTTTTGATTATTGGTCCTTCAACTGTTAGTTTTCCTGTAATGGGACTGATCCCTCCACTTACCACATGTTTTTTTAAGTTACCCTGCTTAGCGCTTATATCAAGAATAGATGATATCCTGCCTCCAAAACGTGCCGGGATCCCACTTTTAAATAGTTCAAAATCCCGTATTGTTTCAGGATTAAAAACAGAGAAGAAACCAAACAGGTGAGAACTGTTAAAAATGGGCATTTCGTCAAGTAATACCAGATTCTGATCGGCACTACCTCCCCGTACATTGAATCCGGAAGAGCCCTCGGCTACTGTCTGCACACCAGGGAGCATAGTTACTGATTTTATGATGTCTACTTCTCCCATAAATGCTGGAAGATGTTTAATTTCTTCCATATTTAGTTTCAGCGAACCGGTTTTAAGATTATGGACATTGCTTTCCGATTCCGCTGTAATTACGACCTCCTTGAGAGAATATGGGCTATCTTCCATGTCGATATTTAGCACTCCATTATCATACAGCATAACGCATTGAGTGATATCTTTCTTTCCCACATACTTGAAAAGTAAATCATACTTGCCTTTGGGCAGTGTAATTGAGTAATTACCGTTGATATCAGCTACCGTTCCTGTATTTAAAACTTGTACAAATAACTGACCGCCAATAATGGCTTCACCATTATTGGCATCACGAATCACACCCGAAATTGTGAATTGCCCACCTTTGGATCTGTTGGGATCACCAAATTTCATCACATTTTGATTCTGGTTCTTGCTGCCCTGATCCACAAAAGCATATTTGACTTCTTTGTCGGCTTCGGTAGTATTTGTAATACCGTGTTGTTCCTCCTTGTTAACTGAAAAGAAGTTTTCTGGAAGAGTGGCATGAATTGGGTAATTATTTGTTATAATGATGTTTGGTCCATCGAAAAAATAATTCAGGTTTGTGCCATAGAAGGTGTCGTCCAACAACACTTTGAGCGTAATGGGTGCATGGCTTTGCTTTACAGTTAAGGTATCTACCCAGGCCTCTTTGAAAAAAAAGTGAAGCCCCTCTGTTTGCTCAAGACTGGGAACAAATTTTGTGAAAGGTACCGAATTATAGTCTGCTTCAATTTTTAATTCTCCGATTTGGGCAGAAACAAAGAGAGGAAATAGACAAAGAGTTAATAGGAACTGCTTCATTTCAACAGACGTTCGTAATACTCGAGCACTGTATCTATCGACGAATCATCCCCAAGCTCCAGTATTAAATGGGTTTCTCTCATGTGTTTTTTCACTTCGCGCTTTTTATCAGCGAACTGTTTCATTAATTGCAACTTGTTTTTTATGCGAACAACCATACCATCTTTCAGCAAATACATGCTTTTTATGTCTTCAAATTTGTCAGGTGCATTAAAATCAAATGATTTGGTTTTTTCCCAGCGAACAAGGAATTTTGAATCGCCGTCGTACACCACTTCATAATAACCATCTTTTTGTTTAATCCCCGACTTTGTTTTCAGGTCCCGGAAATAACGGAATACTGAATTGTAGATTGTAAACTCCGACACAAAATTTTCATCAAGTGCTATATTGTTTATTTCAAAATTGCCGGAATAGTATCGATATACAAGTTTGTCATTATGAATATCATACAGAAGGGCATCAGCTTCATACACCTGATTTTTAAAAACCAACGAGCCGGCTACAGGGCGGTGATCGATGAAATAAGGATGATGGACACTATTACCGTGGAAAGCCTGCATCCGCCCCAAAACAAAGGGCCGGTCTATTTCAGTGTGCTTGTTGATTGTGTCTTGGAGTGATTCTTTATAGTGGTGGATAAGCGAATGATTTTCCTCCAATGACATACTTTGGCTGTACCCGCTCCCCCATCCTATTAATTGTAAGGTAAAGATTAGCAGGCCTTTTTTTAAAAAATCACTTGAGTCCATATCTTTATTCTTAGTCGATTGTGCGCTCTCCAACAAACTGGACAGTTAAAAGTAGGTAAAAATGTTTAATCCTGAACTGCAGCTGCTAAACGAAAGACATTTGCGTTTCAACAAAAAGCCTCTGTTTTGTAAATCAGGGAAACGGTACAGGTTTGGATGCAATAATTTGGGAACATGGTGAAAGTCCTTTGGAAAATATCTTGAACAGAGACTGTTAGAATTGTGTTACAAGGTGGAAAATAAAAAAGAGCTGCAGAAATGCAGCCCTTTTTTTTAAAGTGGGCCCAGCTGGACTTGAACCAGCGACCCCCTGATTATGAGTCAGGTGCTACTAACCAACTGAGCTATAGGCCCCAATCGAAAGCAAAAAACTATCTTTGCTTTCGCGTTGCAAAAATACAAAGTTTTTTCAATTATCAAACGGTGTAATGAGAATATTGAACATCATTTTTGACCTAGGTGGCGTCGTTATTGACCTTGATGTAAAGCGCACCTATGACGGATTCAGAAGGCTTTTCGGCGAGGATGTGATGAATCTGGAACATGGGTATTTGCGAAGTACGTTGCAGACTGACTATGAGACAGGGGCTATAGATAGTGAAGCATTTTTGGATGGATTGGTGGCTCTTGCACTGGAGGGGGTGACCCGTCAGGATATCGTTGATGCCTGGAATGCAATGTTGAAAGGAATACCTAAGGAGAGGGCTTTTACACTTGAGAGGTTGTCGGGCAAGTACCGGTTGTTTATTTTGAGCAATACAAACAGCATTCATGAAGAATGCTTTGAAAGGATGCTTCCAGGTCATGACAGACTGAGTGATATTTTCGAGAAGGCTTATTACTCGCACAGGATAGGATGCCGTAAGCCTGATCCGGAGGCATTTAGGGCAGTGCTTGAGGGAAGTAGGTTGAAGCCTGAGGAGACCTTGTTTGTTGATGATCTTGAGGTCAATATTGAGGCAGCTAAAAAGATGAATCTCCATACCCTGCATGTTGAGCAGAATATGGAGATTACAGATATTTTCAAGAATTGGTAAAACCTATTTTTTGACTAGGAGCCACACGCCTTCCTTACCGGGGGCGGCTCTTTCAGAGTCAAGAGCTTTAATAGCCTCTTTCCAGTTATTGAAAGACATATAGGCGACCTTGTAATATTCGCTGTTGGGTCCGTCGTTCCTTTGAATTATCTGAGCATTAAGACCTTTGTCAACCAGGCTTTGCTTGTATTTCTCAGCATTAGTTAATTCCTGAAAACTTGCAGAGATCAGAAAATACTTGTCGCTGGCTGACGTCTTTGGTGCTACTTCTGCAGGTTCCGGGGCAACCTCTTCAATTACAGGTTCCGGGGCAACCTTTTCAACAAGTGCAACTGGTGCAGGCTGTGGGGCCGGAGCCTTTTTGGCGGGCTTGCCCTTACATGCGGACATGGCTAACAGCATCACTATTGCCACAAAAACTACTCTTCTCATTTTATTCCTGTTTAAATTAGCTGCAAGTCCCGTAGGACCTGCAAAACAGGCCTAAGGTATTAATTTTATGATATTAATGTCAATACTTCTAACTTTTATTCTTCTTCCAGTTTCATTGAATACTTGATACTATCCTGGTAACTGAGCAACATGACATAGATAAAGGAGGACTTTGCGCTTATGTCTTCATAGACCATTTCACCTTCAAATATCCTGTCCTGCATGGTTTTATAGTCCTTTGCATAAGGCTTGCCTGAGACCCATACCTGCACGAACTCCATAAATGTTGCCGGCAGATTGTACTCCGGTTCGATTACGTTTACTGTCAGTTTGTAAGATTTGTTGCTATCGGCTTTGAAATAATAATATACCTGGGCTATTTCAGGTTTTTCTGTCCATGAGGCATACCTGAGAGTGTCTTCTATTGCTAGACCAACTCCTTCTATCTTTAGCGGGTTGTATATGGATCCCAGGATAGAATCAACCTTGTGGAAGGTTTTTTCGAAGTCTACCCAGACCTCTTCTTTAGGATTATCTGTAATGAAAGGATCAGAGGATTGGAGTTCAGCTATCCAAATCTGAGCCTCTTCCATGAATGTGAAATCTATTGTCAGTTTTTTATTCTCTCGCTTTGCAGTTCCAATGATTGGGGCTGCCTGGATATTTTCCTTCAAGCTTATTGTTGATCCCGAGAAAGTGTAGTTTCCTTCGCTTATTACTTCAATGATGGAGGATCCTTCGGCCCTAAAGACTATGTAAGAATTATCTGCCTTGAATCTGACAAAGGTTTTACCGTCGTATGCAGGTTCCTGATCGTATGGGCTGTCAACTGGGTCACCCGTATCACCTTGATCATTTCCATCACCATCTCCTTCGTCACCATCTCCTTCGTCACCACCTTCCTGACCGTCACCAACCTTCCCTTCATTACCAGAACCGTCTCCCGGGTCGTTTTCGCCTTCGCCTGAGTTTTGATCGTCACCAATTCCCTCATCAGTAGAATCCGATTTTTGATTTATAGTTTGGATCTCAACGACTCTCCACAGTCCGTTGATAGATGTGAATACAGGATCATTATCATCGCTGCTGCATGAACTTAGAGCTACAACAAATCCCATCGCCAGGGATACTACAGTTGCAAGGATTCCTTTTCTCATTTTATGCTACTTAATGGATTTTATGTGTGTAGGTTTATTCTTCGATATTTTCCTGTCCCGGATTCGTGCCCTCTATTCGAAATGTAATCTTAACATTCTCCTCATAGCTAAAGAATTTGATATAAAAGCATGAATTAGAAGGCATAACATTATAGGTTGGTAAAGGATCTCCATCTTCTACCTGTCCCGAGATCAAAGGTCTGTCAGTGGAGAAAGCATCTGTGGCACTTACCTCGATGTATTTGAAGTAATCGTGAACGTTTCCGTAATCACTTTCAATATTGACTATCTTAATAGAGTAAATGCTTCTGGGCTCAACAGCTAGATAATACCTTGTTTCGAAACCATTGTTGTTTTGATTGAGGATCAGTTTCTCAAGTGTAATGTCTTTGTTGAGCTCCGCAGTCTTGGGGTTTGCACTAAGGCCGGAACCTACAGATGTATTGTGTGAAGCTGCGCATCCTGTAGCCTGCCCCTTGCCCGGATCTCCTCCATTACCTGGTTCATCGCTGGCAAGGGGATCTGCAGAGACCATGACGGCATTATATACCTCATCTCCACTATTGCTTTTTCTTATCAGGGTCAGAGTATTGTTCTTAATAACGTACCCGAAAACCATCTGGGAGTTGTCGTTAAGGGTTATAATAATCTCATTTCCGCTGATAGAGTAGTAGCCTTTTTCTTCTTTCTGTTTCTCGGAGTTTGCAATCACCACCTTTTTGAATGCGCCATCAACGATGTAGAAGTATGGTTGTAGGCCTTCCTCATCAGGAAATGTTATATTTATTGGCTCATTGTCAATGTCTGAGTTCTCATCATCTCCTCCATCCTCATCCTGTTGCTCACTTTCCCCGGTATCAGGAGAAGTAACTTCTACAATGGGTTCGTACCTGTAGCCAGTGATTTTCCAAATTCCTTCAATTGTTGTATCAGAGCTATCATCATCGCTGTCGCTGCTACATCCAAAGGTAGAAAGAGTAAGGGCTGCAAAAAGTGCGAAAGAAAAGAGAGTTAGTTTGTAGATGTGTTTCATGTTACTGGTTTTTCAGATACCAATAAATACGCACAATAGCTATAAAGGTTATAATTAAGGGGTTACTTTTTAAGTTCTATTTTCGTCCCTGAGGTAGCTTGCGGTTGAAGTCACAGATTGCCTGGTAAAGGCTGTATGAGTATAAAA
>CAYNFX010000009.1:0-18774 GCA_964396555.1 uncultured Alkaliflexus sp. | reverse complement strand
GGTAGCTTGCGGTTGAAGTCACAGATTGCCTGGTAAAGGCTGTATGAGTATAAAAGCAGGTTTTTTGTCTCGCCAATAATCTCCATGTAGATTACATTGACCCTAGTACTGCCTTTGCCCGACTTGATGCGCCTTATCTGTTCGACTCGATACTCCTCCAGCAGGCTCATAGCAGCATTTTGCCTTTTCTTGAGATCCCCAAGAGCCTCGGTTCGTCTTTCCTTTTCGAGGTAGATCATGAAATTTACAAAGGCAGTGAACTCGTCAAGTATAACTGTGAGATCGCTTTTTTGTGCTTCTGTTAGGGTTTTGTGCTGATTCTCAATATGCTCGCATGCAGGTGCTGCAATAGCAGCCACGGCATTTGCAAGGGCTGTAAGGTAGTCAAGAATCTGCACGAAGTATTGTCCAGAGTCCTGCGACTCTTCAGGCAGACTGCTGTATGTACTAAATATCTCGGCTTTGAAGTTTCTTATATTCTTTTGAAGAGCTTCAATCTTGTTGACAGCCTCCTTAAGCTGTTTCAGATTCTCATGCATAAGCCCGTCAACAGCCATTACATATATTTTTGAGATCTCAAGCATACTGGCTCTAACCTTGCCTCGGCCTGCCTCGATGATCCATTCCAGGCTTTCGTTTGTCCGTATGAAATTCGATTCGCTTGCAGCAGCTTCCTCTGCCCATTTCCTGCGGTGAGCACTAGTGGTTTGCCACAGAGTGATAATCATGGCTGCAAACAAAACCAATGCTGCCCAAATGCCACCTTTAATAATTAGCAGGGTGAAGATAAATGCACCCAGAAAACCTGAAATAGCAGTAATAAACCAGGCACCAAGGATTGAGAGTACACCTGAGAGGCGATATACTGCGCTATCCCTACCCCAGGCCCTGTCGGCAAAAGAACTGCCCATGGCAACCATAAAAACGACAAAGGTTGTGGATAGTGGAAAACGGAAATGTGTACCAAGGGCAACAATAAGGCTTGAAACGATGAGGTTGACTGAAGCCCTGAGGCTGTCGAAGTAAATAATGTGGTCGGGATATCCTTCCCTTCCTGATTCTGGAAGTTCGAATCTTGATGCAATATAGCTCCGCACCCTTGGGGGTGCGGAGCTTTCTATCCTGCTGTAAAAACGTAGAAAACCCCTAACTAGTGTAATTGAAAGCGGAGTCGGTCTGAAGCGTTCACTACCCGGACTTTGCCTTCCAAGGTACACCTCCATATTGGTTACAGACTGTAGTTTCCTTGAATTAAAAAGAGTAAAGGCCATAATTATTCCTGATGCCAGAAACAACAAAACATAGACCCAGTCGCTGATGTTGCGGGTTTGTGACCATTCGCTGTTAAGGAAGGAGAGACCGAATTCGTCCATAGATGCGCCTGGTGCCTGCATGAATTTATTCAGGCTTTCCAGCCCCGTCATTGGCAGTCCTATGTAGTTTACGAGGTTGTTGGACGTAAAGGACATTGCCAGAACGAAAGTTCCGGCCAGAACTACGATGTTTGGAACTTCAGCCTTGAATACAAAGGCAGATAAAATGAACAGAAGCAAAGTAACTGCAAAGCAAATAGCCAGAGAGATCACCAGACTTTGATCCTGGATCCATTGAGTGCCCTCTCCTGCAATATCTCCCTGCCTGATGGATAAGTAGAAAATGCATGTGAAGGCCAAAGCTCCAGTAAGGGCAAAGAGAATTTTGTACTTGCCATGGTAGTGGAAGCTGAAAATCAGGCGGACGAAAAACTGCACTATTGCACCGATAATAAATGATGCAAAGATTGAAATAAGTATCCCGGCAAGTATCAGGAAGAGGCTATCGGTATTGATTAATCCGGGGTATTGAGCTAGTCCAGCACCGGAAGCTCTTGAGATCCCAATTGCCAAAGCCCCACCGATAAGGCTGAATATCAGTGTTATGGTTGTGGAAACCGGGAAGCCGGTAGTATTGAAGGCATCTAGAATGATTACATTGGTTATCGAAACAACAATAAAGAGTATCAGTAATTCGTAAAGGCTGAAATCCGAAGGATTGATTACATCCTGCCTTACAAGCTCCATCATTCCGCTTGCAAAGAAGGATCCGACTATTAGTCCGGCAGCAGCTACAGCCAGGATTACCTTGCGGGAAGCAACCCGTGAGCCAATGGCCGGGTGCAGGAAATTGACGGCATCGTTTGAGATGCCAGTCACAAGGTGAAACACTGGCAATGTAAGCAGCAATATTACTATTACCCACAGGATCGTTGACATTCAGCCCAAATTTTGCTTCAAATGTAGCACTAGAAACAATAGGTTAGAACAGCAGAAGGTTAAGTTTACGTTAGCTTTTCAGTTTCAGGGCTTAAGAGACAACTATTTGTATAACTTTGCAATATTACTATAATAAGAGATGAAAACTGTAGCACCAAGCCGGATTGCAGCTTTTATTACCCTGAGCTTTTTGGTCCTGGCTATTCTTCTATTGGCCATATACAGTGTGTTTGAAAAGGGGATAATTGCCCTTTTGATAGCAGTGCCTGTCTTCACAGCAATAGTATTTTTTTTAGTTCACTACTTCCTCAATGTCTTTATTTACGAAAAGATAAAGCCCATCTACAAGACTATTCACAACTTCAAGCTTTCAACAAGGGACTTTAATGCAATCAACAATGATGTGTTCATGCAGGTCAACAAGGAGGTGGATGAGTGGATGAAGGACAAGATGTTGGAGGTTGAGAAGCTGAAGGAGCTCGAGAAATACCGCAGAGAGTTTTTAGGGAATGTGTCGCATGAGCTTAAAACACCTATTTTTAATATTCAGGGCTATATTCTTACATTGCTTGAGGGGGGGATAGATGATCCGGGTATCAACATGTTGTACCTAAAGCGTACTGAGAAGAGTATCGACAGAATGATCTCCATAGTAAGTGACCTTGAGGCTATTGCAAAGCTGGAGTCGGGAGAACTTGAGATGCAGAAAGAGCGCTTTAGTATCTACAATCTGATCGAGGAAGTGTTTGAGATGAATGAGATCAGGGCCAGGGAGAAGGGTATTATTCTGAAATTCGGGAAAAATGTTGATAAGGCAACCTTTGTCTATGGGGACAGGAAGCGTCTTTTTCAGGTACTTAGCAACCTGGTAATAAACTCTATTATTTATGGGGTTGATGGAGGCAAGACTACTGTAAGCTATTATGATATGGACAAGGTGGTACTGGTACAGGTGCGCGACAATGGTATAGGCATACCAAGATCTGATTTACCAAGGATTTTTGAGCGTTTTTACAGGATAGACAAAAGCCGGTCAAGGGAACAGGGTGGCACCGGATTGGGACTTGCAATAGTTAAGCATATAATAGAGGCGCACGGTCAGACTATCAACGTGACAAGTACGCCGGGTAAAGGATCGTCATTTACCTTTACACTTGAGAAGCCCTCTAAATAGGGACTTTTATTATTTACCTGCTTAAATGCTGAGTGCCAGGTAGGGTGAGTGGCAATAATTGTATTAAGAAGCACGGGTGTGTACAGGCATTTTGCATTAGAAGATAGCGATACATCAAATGATAAAAATTCAAATATGAGTGAAGCCGAAAGCAAGAAGATCCTGTTAGTGGATGACGAGCCTGATATTCTGGAGTTTTTAAGTTACAATCTGGTTAAGGAAGGCTTTGATGTGCGAACTGCCACCAGGGGCGAGGATGCCATCAGAATTGCACGGGAGTTCATACCTCATCTGATAGTTCTGGATGTTATGATGCCTGGTATGGACGGTATTGAGACCTGCGAAGAGATCAGGAAGGTACCTGAGCTACGTGAGTGTCTGGTAGCTTTCCTTACTGCTCGCTCAGAAGATTATTCCCAGATAGCAGGCTTTGAAGCCGGAGCAGACGATTATATTGCCAAACCTATAAAGCCCAAGGTATTGGTATCAAGGGCCAAAGCACTTCTGAAACGCTATCGTTCAAATGAATCCGAAACAGGCACTGCTGATAAGGTCATTTCTATTGGTAACCTGGTTATTGATAAGGAGAGGTACCTTGTGACGTACATAGATAAGGAATATTCTTTGCCAAGGAAGGAGTTTGAACTTCTTTTACTACTAGCTTCCAAGCCTGACAAGGTTTTTACCCGCGAGGAGATTTACAATGCTGTATGGGGTGAGAACATAGTCGTGGGTGACAGGACAATAGACGTCCATATCAGAAAACTACGCGAAAAATTCGGTCAGGATAATATCAGGACGATTAAGGGAGTCGGTTACAAATACACTGATTAACCTTCTCTTAAGGCAGACTGAATAGTAATTTAACCCTCCTTTGTTGGTAGGTTTTCGATTCGTGGAGACTTATAATACTAAGATCAATCTTGTCAATTTGCTTTAAATCAAGCCTCTAGCTTGATTTATTTCGTTCTAATTCCGGCTTAAATACTAAGCCCGGCAATGCATTTACTCTCCTAAGTACTTAATACTTATTTAAACCATCCTTAATTTCTGCTTAGCATGTATGGCAGGATAGCTTCCTATTTTTGCTAGTGTTAGAAATAGAGATATAGAAATGAGAACTACCTTATTAGTTTATTTGGTTTTTTCCCTGGGAGTAGAGTCGCTTTTTGGCGGATCTGTAAAGGGAAGAGTAATTGATGGAAAAAATGGAGAGGAGATTCCAGGGGCTACTGTTGCCATAGCAGGTACACATAAAGGTACAGCTGCTAATATTGATGGAGTGTTCTATATAAACGGTCTTGAACCTGGTGTTTATACCCTTTATTGCAGTTTCATTTCTTATGAACCTGCCGAGATTCCCGACGTCGTTATAGAGGAAGGAGAAGAAGTAGTAGTTGAAATCGAACTGTTTGATACAACTTATACAATCGATGAGGTCAGTGTTGTTGCACATGGCTCAGACAACAGTGATCTTGCCTACCTGATAGGTAGAAAAGACGCACTTGTTGCAGTACAGTCGATAGGTTCAGGTGAGTTATCCCGTAAAGGAATTGGCAATGCTCTGGATGCAGTTACCCACGTGCCGGGAGTATCCCATCAGGAGGGTTCCAGGAATGTATTTGTAAGGGGACTTGGAGACAGGTATAATGCCACTAGCCTTAATGGATTTCACTTGCCATCGGAGGACCCTGAGCATAAGAATATTGCCCTTGGTTTCTTTTCATCAGATGTGATCGGCAGTATTGATGTAAGTAAGGTTTTTAGTGCCGCCAATTCAGGGGATGCAGGTGGAGCCCATATAAACATCAACTCAAAAAGGCTAAGTGGTGACAGGGAGTTGGCTTTAGGCATTTCAGGGGGTGTCAACACTATGTCTGTAGGTACTAAGTTTCTTAAGCCTGAAGGAGCCAATAGTTTTGGTATATCCGAAGATCGTCATCCCCATCATTCATCCTTTGACTACCACAATGGTTTGAAACCCATGAAAGCAGGAATGCCTATTAACCGCAGCATTAATGCTTCCGTTGGAAGGCGCTTTCAAATAGGCGAAGTAACTGCACCAATCGAATTTTATGCTGTCGGGACCCACTCCTCAGAGTTTTTTTATTATAAGGAAAGAATCAGGAGTATAACAACCGGAGATGAGGACCCATATCAGGATCAACTTGGTAAAAAGTATGGATTAAGGACCAATAATCTGCTTCTTGCAGGAATTGATCACAACCTTGGAGGAAAACATGCACTGGCCTACAACCTGCTTGTTCTGCATGTGACCAATAGTACCCTTGGAAGCTATGAAGGCCGTCATGCTGAGAGATATCAGGACAGTGAAAGCTATGGAGGTTACTATCTTAGACAGCAAATTAATGAAAATCTGCTTCTGAGCCATCAGCTCCTTACAGAATGGAAACTTTCTGAAAGTACGGATCTGAATGTTGGTATGGCATGGAATAAGGTAAGCGGAAAGGAGCCTGACAGAAGGGAGAACAACCTGTCAAGGCATTCGGGCGACCTTTTCAATTTTACCGGTAGTAACCGACAGAAACGGTTTTTCTCAGAGCTAAATGCTGAGGATCTGAATGTAAAGGCGTCATTGGATTTCTCACTAAATAATAGCTTAGAAAGGCCTTCAACATTTGTTGTGGGATATATCGGACGTTTCCAGAGTGACTCGTTTTTTTCAAAAGAATACAACTATGATCCCTATCCCGGATTATTTAGGATTAAGGACTTGAATCTGGACATGCTGTATAATAAGGAAACCTTCCTCAGGGGTGATTTTACCTTGCAGGAAGGCGCGCCCAATACCTACGATGTTAGGAAGTATCTAAATTCTTTTTATACAGAACTATGTCTCTCGTCTGGTCAATATCTTCGTCTTAGTTCCGGACTGAGAGCTGATATGGCGGGTATTGATGTTGACTATGAAGTGGATCATGCTGCATCCGGAAATGTAAGCCTAAATAAGGTTTACCTTCTTCCTTCACTCGCTCTCAGAATTGATTCTGATAAGAATCAAACCTTTAGGATAGGTGCAAGCAGGACTTATACTTTGCCCCAATCAAAAGAGATTTCACCATACAGGTATGTAAACACAGGCTTTTCAAGTCAGGGTAATGCAGACCTTCAGCCTTCGGTCAACTACAATGCAGATATCACTTGGGATTACTATCCGTCGGGCTCAGAGCTTATTACACTTACAGCCTTTTACAAGTATGTAAGTGATCCCATAGCCAGGGTGGAAGCAGGCAACTCAGCAGGAGTGCTAAAATATGACAACATAGCCGGTCATGCTGATGTAGGGGGTGTTGAGATCGAGATTCGCAAGAATTTGTATTCTCACTATAGGGATGAATATAGCCTTCAAAGACTTACGCTGGGTCTAAACTCTTCGTATATCTATTCCAGGCTCCTTATAGATATGGTGGGTACTCCAGCCAGAGAAGCACAGCTTGAAGGAGCAGCACCCTTTATTGTAAATGCTGACCTTTCATATAAAGTGCTTGATGATGACTATACCTTCCTCGTTTCCGTCATTGCCAGACATATAAGCGACAGAGTACATACAATAGGCATGTTGGGCTTCAGGGATATAGTAGAGGAGAGTACGACGGATCTTGATTTTACTGCTTCATATAAGTTGAATACCGGCTTTGGTGTTAAGCTGAAAGCTTCCAACCTGCTGAATCCGCGTTATGTGTTATCTAGAGAAAGATCATCTGGAGCAGAAACAGTGTTTCTCAACGAGTTTAAGAAAGGAATTGATATAAGCCTTGGATTAAGCTATGAGTTCTAAAACAATCTAAATTAAACCAATATGAAAAAAAGTATTAGAAAGGTTGCGTTTACTGCATTGATTGCAGGATTTGCAATGGTGTCATGCGACAAGAATGACGACGGAAATGATTTGAATGTCAGAGACAACGAGCTTGCCGGCTCTGTAAGTGATTATCTTGAACTTGATCCGGAAATTGAGTACTTCCTTACTGGGCCGCTTATTATAGAAGAAGGGGGAGTTCTGGAAATTCCGGCCGGAACGGTTATTAAAGCACGCCAGGGTTTCAGTAAGTACATACTGGTTCTGCAGGGTGGTAAGATAAATGCAAGGGGTACAGCAGATGCTCCGGTTAGAATAACTGCAGATATCGAAGATGCCGGCCAGGGATACTGGGGCGGACTTATCATCAACGGTGGTGCCCCGCTTGCAGGTGCTGATGAGGTCGGTAGTACAGAGGTCAACTCTTCCTATACTTATGGAGGAAATGATAGCGATGACAATTCAGGTGAACTTACTTACCTGATTTTGGGAAATACCGGAGCACGTTCAAGTGCTGATGTTGAACACAATGGGTTGACTCTAAACGGTGTAGGCAGTGGAACTGTGATCGAGAATATCTTTATCTACGATGGAGCCGACGACGGAATAGAGTTTTTTGGAGGGTCAGTAAATGTAAGTAACATCTTGGTAGTCAACTCTGACGATGATATGTTTGACTTTACTCAGGGTTATTCAGGAACCCTGAGTAACGCCTATGGATTGTGGAAAAATGGTTTCTCAAGCAGTGAGTCCGATCCTCGTGGAATAGAGGCTGACGGGAATCTGGATGGTAATTTTCCAACCCATGAGAATCAGAGCAACTTCAGGATTGAGAACATTACCTTTGACCTGAGGTTGGATCATGCATACGGTGACCCTGCAAGACAAATGCTGGACGTGATCAAAGTTCGCAGGGGAGCCAGCGCTGTTATAGTCAATGCCCTTGTCAAGGGTAGCGGTGCAGTTGGCGACTTAATAGACCTTACTGACGGTAAGGGCAATGGAAACTCCGGGTCTCAGATTAGTCTGAGTAATATGTTGGATAATGCTATTGACGGATCAGAAACAAAGCCGGCTGAGGCCGAAGGAGTCGTGATTGAATCAGGAAACACCGGTTGTGACACAGGGTTGTTTAACTGGACAGGCTTCGAGTTTTAAGAGGGGCATTCAACCTCGATAGTATGTATAAGTTCCCGTGAGGGAACTTATTTTGTTTATATTAAGCTTAACCTGCTAATACTATTGCTATCTGCTGCTTGAGCCGGGCATACTCCATGCATACATGATGGTACGCAGGGATGCCTTACAGTCCTTTGAGCCTTTGGATCTCCTTGTGATGCTGAATGACGAGAGATTCATATTTTTGGCGCGAACGTTGACGGTGTTCATCAAATTCTGTCCTTGTTGTTTCGAGCTCCTTCTTAACTTTTGTCATAGCACTGTAGTTCTTCCTGATTAACAAGGTAGTAAATCCCATTATTGCAAGAAGTACTATTAATACAAATATCACTATGCTGAGAAAGAGATTCTTGGACATCGAAATGCCTAAAAGGGAAAATGAATTTTTCTCAGACAGCGTCTTTTGAAGTTCCTTGTCAGTTTCGGCCAGTGATACTTCAAGAGCAGTGATAAGGGAGTCCTTGCTTACTATAGTGGTCTCAAGCCTAGAAATAGTAGCATCCTTATTATTAATTGTCTTCAGTACATTGCCCTTGAGTTGGTTGAAGGACCTGTCAATTATCATTACATAATTCTGCCACTTGGAACCTTCTTCCTCTACAAACTCAAATTGCTGCTCAATGCTGGTGTTGTTATCATAATTTTTTTGTGCCGAAATGGGAAAAGAAAAGTAGATCAGTGCTAGTATCGCTATTGTTACAACTCTCATATTGCCGATTATATTAGGGTTGATGTTTTTAGGGTCTAACGTTATACTACTTATGTTTATTGCGGTTGATTGAATTATTTTGAAAAAAAGGGAGCCTGTCGTGACCGACAGCCTCCCTTTTGTGGGTTGTACTGGATTCGAACCAGTGACCCCTACCCTGTCAAGGTAATGCTCTAAACCAACTGAGCTAACAACCCGATTTTTGCGCTGCAAAGTTAAAATATTTTTGATAATACTGAAATACGCTTACAAAAATGTGCACTTTGTCCTTGGCTCAACGGTCATTGAAGCGGGCCCGGCACATTTGAGTTTACTGTAAGTGATGTCTTATCTCTTGCTATAGTGGTCGTAAAGCCCTATACCGTCAAAGATCTGCTGCTTGTATTTCTCAATTCTTGCAAGTCGGGTCTTTTTTACCTTGCTTTGCCCAAAGTGGATCAGATATGCACGCTGACGGCCTGGGGTGAGTAGATAAAAGGCCTTCCTGAATTCAGTATCCTCAGCAAAAGCCTCTTCAAGTTCCTCGGGTAGCGGTAATACTTCGCGGATAACCTCTACTTTCCTGCCACTTTCCTCTATTTGAACAGCTTCCCTGATATAGGCAGCAATTACATTACTTATTGCTTCAATTTCACTTACGTTGGTGAACTTCAATACCCTTGCTTCCTGAATATTGGATTGCTTTTCCAATATATTTTCAGGGTCAGACATCAGGACCCCTTTGAAAAAGCCCATAAGGGCGTAATTCTTGAGAGCGCTTACAGACAAAATGTTTTTGCCTTTGTGGGTATAAACGGGGATGCCCCACTTCACCTCCTCTTTTAGTCCTGATTCAAGAGCGATCTGCCTAAGATTCTCAAGCTCTTCTCTCCATGAATTAACCTTGCATTGAGGTGTCCCACCGTATTTGCAGCGCATGCAACCCTTTATAAGGTATTTGTCCACCCCGGGATTTAGTTCGATCTTCATAGCACAGGATTTTGTGTTTAAGGCTTTAGCTATTAGAGCAAATAACTTTTGGATTTTGTTCAGAAACAAATGGATTTTCCTTCTGTCAGGGGGCGCTTCCAGATTTTTAAGCATAAAAAAACGGCCACCTCACATTTGAGTTAGCCGCTTTACAGATTTGTGCTGATTTTAAGGGAAAGGGACTAATACATTTACTACTTGTATCTGCCTTTCGCAAACAAAGATAAACAAACATTAACATATAACAATCAAAAATTATTTAAAAATGTAAATCCCGGGCGCTCAGGCGTCCGGGATTTTGTCAAACCTTTTTTAGGAAATAGCTGTTAAGCCTCAGGTCAATTTCCTATTTTTGTTAGAATGTATCACAAAATATAAAGTCTTATATATCATGTCATTAATTCCTTTTACGCACTTACACGTTCACTCACAGTATTCAGTTCTGGATGGTCAGGCCAGTGTTTCCGCTATAGTTTCCAAGGCTGCAGCCGACGGAATGAAAGCTGTAGCATTGACTGATCATGGAACAATGTTGGGTATTAAGGAGTTTTATGACACTTGTAAGAAGAAGGGGGTCAAACCCATTATTGGGGTTGAGGCCTATGTTGCCGAGAGAAGCCATGAGATCAAGTTAGAAAAGGTGGACAGATCGGGACGACATCTTATACTTCTGGCTAAGAACAAGCAAGGCTACAAGAATCTTATAAAGCTGATATCCAAGGCTTCAATTGATGGGATGTTCTATCGGCCTCGCATTGACAAGGACCTGCTGGTTAAGCACCACGAAGGTCTTATGGTTACTTCTGCCTGTCTTGGTGGGGAAGTGCCACAGAAGATTATCAACGGTAGGCTGGATGAAGCTCGTGAGGCAATACTTTGGTTTAAAGGAGTCTTTGGAGACGATTATTATCTGGAGTTACAACGCCATCCTGCAGAAGATCCTGTGCTAAGGAGCAATGTCTATGATGTTCAGATGATGGTTAATGAGCAACTACTTAAGTTTTCCAAGGAACTTGGAGTAAAAGTGATTGCCGCCAATGACGTCCACTTCTCTGATGCTGAAATGGCTGAGGCTCATGATATAATGATCTGTCTTAATACGGGTAAGGATCTTGATGATCCCAACCGGATGCGCTATACAAGACATGAGTGGTTCAAGACTACTGAGGAGATGAATAAGCTTTTTGAAGATGTACCTGAGGCCTTGCTCAACACTCAGGAGATCGCTGAAAAGGTTGTAGACTACGCACTTGACTCTCCCCCTATTATGCCTGTATTCCCAATCCCGGAGGATTACAGTACTATTGAACAATACAGGGAGAAATACACTGTAGATGATCTTAAAAATGAATTCGGGGCCGAAAGGTATGAGAATCTTAGTGGTGATTATGAGCACATTCTCAGAGTAAAGTTTGAAGCCGACTACCTTGAATATCTGTGTTACAACGGAGCAAAGCGTCTGTACGGGGATCCTATACCTGATGATGTAAAGGAACGTATTGACTTCGAGCTTTTGACTATTAAGATGATGGGTTTCCCAGGATACTTCCTGATAGTACAGGACTTTATAAATGCTGCCCGCAAGATGGGAGTGCTTGTAGGTCCGGGTCGCGGATCCGCAGCCGGATCCGCGGTAGCATACTGCGTGGGTATTACAACAGTTGACCCTATCAAGCATGATCTTCTGTTTGAGCGTTTCTTAAACCCTGACCGTATTTCAATGCCTGACGTTGATATTGACTTTGATGATGACGGACGGGCCCTGGTTCTTGACTGGGTTGCCAACAAATACGGACGGGATAAAGTTGCCCATATCTGTACCCTGGGAACTATGGCGGCGAGGTCGGCAATCAAGGATGTGGGCAGGGTACTAAGGCTCCCGTTGGCCGAGACTGACAGGATAGCCAAGCTGATACCTGAAAAGCCCAATACTAAGCTTAGCGGAGCATACAAAGAGGTGCTGAAGCTTGAGAAGGAAAAGGGCTCTCTTGAAGCTGCAGCTGATGAGATAGACCGCAGATTACAGAATGCTCGAAAGGAAGACAAGGAGAAAGATATACTTAAGTATGAAGTGCAGAAGATATTTGCCCAGGAGATTGAGCGTGGGCGATTGGAGAATAGTCAGGCCTTGCTTAAGACTCTTGAACTGGCATGTGATCTTGAAGGATCCATACGTCAGACAGGTGTACATGCTTGTGGCGTGCTAATTGGCCGTGATCCCCTAGTAGAGAATATACCTCTAATGCAGGCCAAGGAAGCCAACCTGCTTGTTACCCAGTATGAAGGGACCCTGGTAGAGTCTATCGGCCTTCTTAAAATGGACTTTTTGGGTCTTAAAACTCTTTCAATAATAAAGGAGGCACTAGAAGCTATCAAGCAATCCAAGGGAATAGACATTGATATTGAGGGCCTGCCGTCTGATGATGCCAAGACCTTTGAGCTTTTCGGAAAGGGTTTGACTACTGCAATCTTCCAGTTTGAATCGGCTGGTATGAAGAAGTATCTGCGTGAACTTGAGCCCAACCGCTTTGAGGACCTTGTCGCGATGAACGCCTTGTACCGTCCTGGTCCGATGGAGTATATCCCTGATTATATTGCCCGTAAGCTTGGACGTGATCAGGTACACTACGACCATCCTTTGATGGAGGAATATCTTAAGGATACGTATGGTATTACGGTGTTCCAGGAACAGGTGATGCTATTGTCACGTAAGCTTGGCGGTTTTACCCGCGGTGAGTCTGATACCCTGCGTAAAGCTATGGGTAAGAAGCTGGCCGAGGTGATGGCCAAGCTTAAGGCCAAGTTTGATGAGGGCTGTAAGAACAATCCCGAGTTTATTAAGGGCTGTCAGGAGATGGACAAGAAGCCCCAGGAAATCATTGACAAAATTTGGAAGGACTGGGAGGCTTTTGCCAGCTATGCATTTAATAAGTCACACTCAGTCTGTTATGCAAAACTTGCATACCAGACAGGCTATCTGAAGGCAAACTATCCGGCAGAGTTTATGGCAGGTGTGCTAAGTCGTAACCTGAGTGACATTGGCAAGATCTCGACCTTTATGGACGAGTGCCGTCGCATGGGCATCAAACTGCTTGGTCCGGATATAAATGAAAGCTTTAAAAAGTTTACTGTAAATAAGGATGGAGCTTTGCGTTTCGGTATGGCAGCCATCAAGGGTGTTGGTGAAAGCGTAGTTGAAGAGATCATCAAAGAACGTGAAAAGGGTGGCTCCTTCAAGGATATTAATGAGTTTGTAGAGAGGGTCAATCTTCAGGTGATTAACAAGAAGGCTGTTGAAGCCCTTGCTAACGCAGGAGCCTTTGACAGTTTCGGTAATATTCACAGAGCTCAGTTCTTCGCTCCCATCCAGGGTGAAGAAGGAACACTGATCGAACGCCTGCTAAGGTATGGCAACCGCTTCCAGGCTGATAAGGCTAATATGGCAAGTTCCCTATTTGGAGCCGAAGGTGCATTAATTTCAATCAAGAAGCCTGAGATTGCAAAATGCAGGGAGTATTCGACACTTGAAAAACTCGAAAAGGAGAAAGAACTGTTAGGAATTTATCTTTCTGCGCACCCACTTGATGATTACCGTTTGGAACTAAAGCATTTTTGCAACCTCAGTGTTGCAGCCCTGAGTGTTCCTGAGAATATCAAGAACAGGGAGTTTATAGTGGGAGGTATGATTACAGGTGTTAGGAAAGGCCTGACCAAAAAAGGGAATGAGTTTGCTATAGCCACCGTTGAAGATTACAATGGCTCACATGAGTTTGCCTTCTTCGGACAGGACTTTGTCAACTTCATCGGTATAATTAGTAATGCCAAGTTTGTTTTAATCCGTGGCAAGGTAGTACCAAAGAGGTTTAATCAGGAAGAGTGGGAGCCGAAAGTAACAAAGATATCTCTGCTGTCTGATGTTCTTGAGAGTATGGTTCACAGCATCACGCTACGTATCCCTTTACAGAGTCTTAACGATGAAATAGTAAATGAGCTGGCATTTATAACTTTGGAAAATAGAGGCAAGATCACACTTCGTTTCCAGATCTATGACGAGACTAACGAGAGACAATCAGTTCAGCTTTTTTCACGTACCGTAATGGTCAATATTACTAAGGAACTTATAGATTTCTTCGATGAATGGAAGGAAATATCTATAGCAGTAAACTAGCTTAACATAGTGGAATTGTTTATATTTGAACATAAGCAATCTGAAAACGTTTAGGTATTGCCAATAACATTGAATTATAGAGTTTATAAATTATTAATCATAAAGAATCATGGCTAAAGAAGTAACAGATGCTAGTTTTGAAGAACTGGTATTGAAATCAGACAAACCAGTATTGGTAGATTTTTGGGCTGAGTGGTGTGGACCGTGCCGTATGGTTGCCCCTATTGTTGCAGAACTTTCAGAGGAATATAAAGATAAGGCTGTAGTTGTCAAGATGGATGTTGACAGCAACCCTGATACATCTGTAAAGTTTGGAATCCGTAACATCCCAACCTTGTTGTTCTTCAAGGACGGACAGATTGTTGACAAGCAAGTTGGTGCTGTACCCAAGTCTGTACTGGCATCAAAACTGGATGCGATCCTTTAAGGATGATCAAGCTTAACACAAAAGAGACCGGTCAGGATGTACTGACCGGTCTTTTTTATTATATGAGCACTCAGTAGAGCACTCAGTTGTATATTAATCTTTATCCGAGTATCATTCCTATGATAGTTGCTGAGAGTAGTGAAGCTAGTGCTCCTGCCAACAAGGCCTTGAATCCAAGTTGGGACAGCAAGACTCTTTTTCCCGGGGCAAGGGATCCAATGCCTCCAATCTGGATACCTATTGAGGCAACATTGGCGAAGCCGCTAAGAGCGTATGTTGCCATGATGATTGATTTCTCGTTTACAAAGGCTCCGGCTTCTTTCAGGTCACCGAGACTTACATAACCGATAAACTCAGTCATAATAAGTTTTTCTCCGATAACACGACCAACAAGGTCAATATCCGGACCAGCGACACCAAGTAGCCAGACAAGTGGTGCAAATAGATAGCCCAACATGTACTGCAGCGAGAGTTCCGTGTAATTACCATTGGTTGAGTTGGCAATAATTTCATTTAGACCGGTCCATGCGCCTACCTTAGTGCAAAGGAAGTTAAACATTGCAATAAAGGCGATGAAAACCAGAAGCATACCAGCAACGTTTACAGCAAGCCTGACACCTTCGGAGGTTCCGTTTGCAATAGCATCGAGGGCATTCTTACCTATCCTTTCACGGCCAACTTCAGCTGCCTGTTCAACAGGTTCGGTCTGTGGCATAATAATTTTGGCTACTACAACAACACCTGGAGCAGCCATAAGAGATGCTGCAAGAAGGTGCTTTGCATAAAGCAGTTCCTGAACCGGATCACCCCCTCCAAGCACTTTAATGTAAACTGCAAGGACTCCTCCGGCCAGCGTAGCCATACCTGCTGCCATTACAAGCATTATTTCCGAGCGGTTCATCTTGTCGAGGTAGGCCTTGATCATAAGAGGTGATTCAGTCTGACCAACAAAAATATTTCCTGCAACAGCCAGGCTCTCAGCTCCCGACAGGCCCATTAGCTTAGTCATCCCCTTGGCCATAACCGACACTACTTTCTGAATAACACCAAAATAGAAGAGCACACTGGTAAGGGCAGAAAAGAAAATGATAGTTGGCAGAATCGTTACTGCAAAATTGACAAGCGGTGATTCAATCACTCCTGTATCCATACTGCTGAAGAGGAATTCGGTACCAGCCTCAGTAAAACTGAGCACTTTGACAAATGCCTTTCCTACATATTCAAAAATTGTCTGGATAAATGGAATGTGAAGGATACTTAGGGCAAGAACCAGTTGTAATCCAAGTCCCTTGGCCACCATGCTCCATTTGATTGCTTTGCGGTTGCTGCTAAAAATCCATGATATACCGATGATAACAAGCATGCCAAGCATTCCTCGAAGCACACCAATAAAAGTTAGTCCTGTTGATGCAACAATAGTGTCATTCTGTGCCGACAGGATCCCACATAGGGTCATGAAGGCAAGAAGCATAAAAATTCGTTTCATATATTACTTTGAGCGACGTTTGATTTCATCCCGTATTTCCGAGGCTCGTTCATAATTCTCGGCTTCCACAGCCTGGTCGAGCATTGCTTGCAACTCAGCAAGAGTCTTGGATGCAAGTGGATTGTTGTCTGACTGGGAAGAAGACCTCGATCTGGGGGTGGGAGTGGTGGTTGGTGTAGGGGTACTAGAAGATGTCTCCTTTGTATCTCCAAAGTCGAGGACGATGCCGGCTTTGGCAAGTATTTCCTCGTATGTGTAAATGGGGCAGGTAAAGCGAAGTGCCAAGGCTACGGCATCCGAAGTACGGGAATCAATCCTTATAACTTCGCTGCCTTTTGTACAAACCAGTTCGGAGTAGAAAATGCCTTCTTCAAGCTTGTAAATTAGAACCTCGGTCAGTTCAACATCAAAAGCACGGGCAAAATTAAGAAAGAGGTCATGGGTAAGAGGCCTGGGAGGTTCAAGTCCTTCCAGCTTGATAGCTATGGATTGTGCTTCTACTCCTCCTATAATTATTGGGATACGACGATCACCCTCCTCTTCGGCAAGCACAAGAGCATAAGCCCCCGACTGTGTCTGAGAGTAGGATAAGCCAAGTATATTTAGCTTTACCTTTTTCTTGTCCATGAAAAAATCAATAACTCCAGCTTAAGAAGTATAATACACAAAGATAGGAATTTGTTTTAAAAGGTACATAGCAATATTTAGGTTTTGCCCGGTGACAGGTAAATATTCTATGTAACATGCGATTAGCCCTGCTTCTGGCTGCTTTCTGATAATCTGTCTGTAGCCACTGGAGTCTTAAAAATCAATGCCATCAATGCAGGAATAGCTAAATTAATAATCCAAAGAAGGAAAACAGGACATACTATGGCAGGGCTGTTGGATGAGAGCAGTCCGAAGATAAACAAAGCAAGCGAACTCCGTATGCCAAGGTCGGCAATTGCCATTGTCGGTAGCAGGCTGATTGCTGCAAAGTAAAGCATTACAAGTCCGATATCAGCAATGCCTCCTGTTACTCCAAAAAAGCATAGCAATAGCCACAACTGAATATTGAAAACAATGTATCTGGTGGAGGTGAAGAGGAGTATTGCAAAAAGTCTTTGTTTCTCAATACTTCTCAACGTATTGAGATAAGTGTACATAAGGCTGACACGTGGGTGATGTCTGTATTTATGTGCAAGAAAGATGACAGCAGGTACCAATATTGCAATGGCTCCGATTCCCAGCAGGGAGTATCTCTGTATTGCTTCATTAAGGCCTGAGAGGTTGTCAGCATATTTGCCGGTTCGGGTTAAAGCTATGCCGGTTATTCCCCCGCAAATCAACACAAGGTTTTGTATCATACTGCCTGCAGCAGAAAGCACAACACCACCGGTACGTAGCCCCTGAGGTAGGAGTCCTCCCTTTGCTATGGTCTCGCCTGTACGGGCAGGCGTGATCATCCCGCTCTGTATCCCTTTAAGTACCTGGTAAAAGATGTTCTTACAAGACTGAACAACTATCATTCCAGACAACAGTTTCCATTTGGCAGTTTCAAGTCCCAGATTGATTGCGAGAAGGGAAAGTTGTACAAGTATTAGGCACAGGAAAGACCCCAGTCTGCCGTCAAGCAGGCCAAAGAAGCCGCTCCAGTCTTCAAACTGGAGAAGGCGGTACAAAATATAAATACCTGCTGCCAGGGATATTATGAGGTTTATTGTAAATGCAGTGCTTTTGTGCCTTCCCGGATTCATACTGCAAAGTTGCTGTTATAATCATTCTAAATGTATATTTTTTTAAGTATATTAAATGAATTGAAAAGGTTGAAAGGCAACTGTTGTGAAAATAGTTTTACCTTTGCAGAGACTTTGTGAGCATTTAATATAAACTGCGTAACCATGGATGATGAGGCGTGTAAGGGCAAAGAAGTTCCTGGGCCAGCACTTTCTGGAAGATTTGGGCATTGCCCGTCGGATAACTGAAAGTTTGTCAACCCCTCCGTCTCATGTAGTTGAGGTGGGGCCGGGAATGGGAGTTCTTACACAATTTTTGGTGCAACGCGAAGATCTCGACCTCTATCTTGTCGAGATAGACAGTGAATCAGTCGAATATCTCCACCAGCATTACCCACAATTAAGTAACAGGATTATAGAAGGGGACTTTTTGAAGTTTGACTTCAACAAGATCTTCCCTGAAAAATTTTCCATTATAGGTAACTTCCCTTACAATATTTCTAGTCAGATCTTTTTCAAAGTATTTGATAACCGTAATCATGTCGACAAGGTTGTCGGCATGGTACAACGTGAGGTTGGACGCAGGATAGCATCCGGTCCCGGTTCCAAGGAATATGGAATATTGAGTGTCTTGCTGCAGTCGTTTTATACCATTGAATATCTTATGACTGTGGATGAACATGTATTCAGTCCCCCACCAAAGGTTAAGTCCGGGGTACTCAGACTTCAACGCAATGAGGTGGAGCATCTGCCATGTGATGAGAGGCTTTTCATTAAGGTGGTGAAGGCTGCCTTTCAGCATCGCAGAAAGACGATGCGCAATAGCTTGAAATATGTAGAGTTTGACCATGGTGCTATAATGCATTTACCTGTGT
>CAYNFX010000008.1:0-40405 GCA_964396555.1 uncultured Alkaliflexus sp. | reverse complement strand
AGCTCCCAGTTTGGGGATTAAACAAATCAATTCCACCTCCATACATACCTATCCAGAGGTTCCCTGCTCTATCTTCGACAATGCTCCTTATATCATTAACAGTTGGAGCCGCAGCCGTCATCCCCTGACGCCATACGTCAAAGTCCTTTGTATTCTCATTATATCTGTGTAGTCCTCCGCCACCTGTTCCAACCCACATTCGTCCATTGCAATCCCTGAACAAAGCCTGGACACTGCCTCTGCCAAGTCCTCTCCTGCTTCCGTTACGATAATCTATTCTTAGAGTCTTTCCTTCACTTATTGCAAAAATATCAATCCCTCCATCATTATTACCAAGCCAGAGGTTTCCATTTCTGTCATAACAAAGTGCAGTTATATTGGGACGTGTAGTATGCCACAAATAGTCTTCAGAAGCTCTAATGGTATAGAAACCTCTGTTCCAATATGACACATTTACACCACCTCCCTTATGGAAAGTAAAAACATTTTTCAGGTTATCTACATACACTCCCATTAGTCCACCTGACAGACTACCAGGTTCAACTAGCTGATTGGAATATGACAAAAAACTTTCACTTCCGGGCAAGCGCACCTTAAGTCCATTGTATTCGCATGCCCACAAACGTCCAGCTTTATCAGTGAATAGATAAAAGAAGAACTTATCCTCTCCTGTCTCATAGTATCTCCTTACAGACCTATCACTTAATTGAATCCTGGCAAGACCTGAACTTTCAAGGGCAACCCAAATACTTCCGTCTGACTCTGAAATGGCAAGAACCGAGTACTCGGTTTTAGCACCAAATAATTCGTTCTTAAACCATTTATAATTTAGAGGATAATTAATGTCAGGAATATTAAGAATACCCCTACCATGCTGATGACCTACCCACCAGTCACCGTTACTATCGACAAAAATAACTGATATTAAGCCAAGAGGGGAACTGTATATTAACTTAAAATTATCGGAATCCTCTTCATAGCTGTAAACAGAGTTGTCGCATACAACCACAAGCCTTCCGTCCGGGGAGGTATAAAGGGACTCCAGATAAGGGCCTGGCAAACCACGAAGGTTCTTATCGCTGACGACAACTTCAAAGCGATCTAGCACCCAGTTAAATCTGGCAAGTCCATGAGTTGTTGAAGCCCATATTCTGTTATTGCCATCGACCACCAAGTGGTCTATTATATTTCCTATAACACCTTCGTCAGGGTAGTTGTGGCTAAGGGAACGATAGGTTCTCACCTCATACCCGTCATAACGATTAACTCCGTCGCGTGTACCTATCCAAATATAGCCATAATGATCCTGAGTTACAGAAGTAACGTACTGACTAGTAAGCCCTTTACCACCAGGCAGTCTATTAAAACTTAACTCTGGAACCTGTGCATCTGTATTGATCCAAAAACTCAAAACTATTAGCACAAGGCCGAATCTTACCCATCTCACAACTGCACCTCTTTACTGAATATTAAAACAACGTAACACTTATACATCGTTGAAACTAAAAAGGTTCCACTCTTTCCCGACCTACAATGTATATTTCAGAAAAAACAAAGTGGAATGCAAGATTCGACATTATGATCTTGAGCAATAATACCGCTAAGCGATTACTTTAAACCGAAACATTCAACAAAGTAACAACTGAAAGGTCAACCCTTTCGGCCGAGTAATGCAGTACTAAAATTCAGCATTTCTAGGTGTACGCGGGAAAGGAATTACATCACGAATATTCGTCATGCCAGTAACAAAAAGCATGAGACGTTCAAAACCCAGACCGAAACCGCTATGAGGTACCGAACCGAATCTCCTTGTGTCAAGGTACCACCACATCTCTTCAACGGGAATATGCATCTCATCCATACGGCCTACCAACTTGTCATAGTC
Organism: uncultured Alkaliflexus sp.; assembly: GCA_964396555.1. Classification (GTDB taxonomy): domain Bacteria; phylum Bacteroidota; class Bacteroidia; order Bacteroidales; family Marinilabiliaceae; genus Geofilum. Next base: position 38,520 of record CAYNFX010000008.1, on the reverse strand, counting down.
TTCCTCTCGCTGTGATCCGCCGATGATCTCACCAATTTGCGGGAAAAGTACATCCATAGCCCTTACAGTCCTACCGTCAGAATTGAGCTTCATGTAGAAGGCCTTGATTTCCTTCGGATAGTCAGTTAGTATTACCGGACGTTTGAAGTGTCTCTCAACCAGATAGCGTTCATGTTCACTTTGAAGATCTGAGCCGAAACCTTCAACAGGATACTTAAATTGACCCTTTTTGTTAGGCTTAGATTCTTTAAGAATATCAATTGCCTCACTGTAAGTGATCCTCACAAAATCATTTGCAAGTACGAAGCGTAGCTTTTCAATAAGCTCCATGCTACGATCATCTGCCTTCTTGTCCTTCTCCTCTTCCTGCAGTCTCTTACTCAGGAATTCAAGATCATCCATACAGTTATTGAGAGCATAGTTGATCAAATACTTGAGGAACTCCTCAGCAAGGTCCATATTATCGATCAGGTCATAGAAAGCCATTTCAGGCTCTATCATCCAGAACTCTGCAAGGTGACGTGTAGTATTTGAATTTTCAGCCCTGAACGTGGGTCCGAATGTATAGATCTCACCCATACCCATTGCGGCAAGCTCACCTTCAAGCTGACCCGACACCGTCAGGTTGGTAGCCTTACCAAAGAAGTCCTGATCAAAATCAATCTTACCCTCCTCAGTACGCGGCATGTTATCAAGATCAAGAGTTGTAACCTGAAACATCTCACCAGCACCTTCAGCGTCGGATGCTGTAATAATAGGTGTATGAATATTTACAAAACCCTTGGATGTAAAAAACTGATGCACTGCAAATATCATTGCATGGCGCACTCTTGTGATTGCTCCAAAGGTGTTGGTTCTGAATCTTAAGTGAGCATTCTCCCTTAAAAACTCAAGAGAGTGTTTCTTGGGCTGCAATGGGAAAGTATCTGCGTTACAATCCCCGATAACTTCCATGCTCTCTGCTACAAGTTCTAAAGCCTGGCCGCTTCCCTGAGAAGCTATAAGCCTTCCACTTATTGAAAGTGATGCCCCAGTGGTTACACGACGTAACAAAGAGTCTCCAAACTTGTCAACATCAGCTACTATTTGAAGATTATGAATTGCAGATCCATCATTGAGAGCTATAAAGTTTACATTCTTTGAACCTCGGCGAGTCCTGACCCAACCTTTTATGAGGTACTCCTCTCCTACAATACCATCCTTCAAAATCTTACTAATCTTTGTGCGTCGCATACTGATAATTTATAAATATGAAACCTAAGGAGCCTACAAACAACTCCCTAAACTGAGGGTAAAAATAAGGAATTGTTTATAATATGAAGTCAGGCAGGCTGGAAAAAAACGGAAACAGACAGTTATCAGACGGAATATTCAGTAAAAAAGACGCCCCTTGCGGGGCGTCTTATCAGTCTTCCAGTTCTATCATTATATGACCTTTGGGTATTCGCTCTCCTTCAGCGACACTGACCTTTTTGATTTTTCCGTCAAAGGGCATCGCTACTTTGTTAAGCATCTTCATAGCTTCAAGAGTTAGCAATTCCTGCCCCTCTTTTACTACATCACCCTCCTTGACGCTAATGGAGATAATTGTTCCAGGTATATGTGATTCAACCTCAAATGGATTGGGTTGAACGTAGAACTTCCTGTTCAGATATTTTGTTGTCAGCGTCGTCTTATACTTACGCGCAGTGACCGCAAATTCTACAAGTTCCTTTTTCTCTTCCATGTTGCGATGGTTTAAAATGGTGGAATACCATGTTTCTTGCTTGGGCGAGGATCAACCTTGTTTGTAGAAACCTCTATTGCATGCAGCAGCAATGCACGTGTTTCTGAAGGTTCAATCACAGAGTCGATATAACCCTTAGCTGCAGCCACATAAGGATTGGCAAAGCGTTCAATATACTCCTGAACCTTTAGCTGACGCATCTTATCAGGATCTTCGGCTTCATCAATTTCCTTCTTGAAAATAATGTTGGCAGCACCTTCGGGCCCCATAACTGCGATTTCAGCAGTTGGCCATGCAAACATAAAGTCAGCACCCAGGTGACGACTGTTCATTGCGATATAACCACCTCCATAAGCCTTACGCAGGATAACAGTAACCTTGGGAACAGAAGCCTCTGAATATGCATAAAGCACCTTGGCTCCATGACGGATCACACCTGCATGTTCCTGATCGACACCAGGCAAATAACCAGGCATGTCTTCAAGAGTAATAATTGGAATATTGAAGGCATCGCAGAAACGAATAAAACGGGCTGCCTTATCGGAGCTGTCACAGTCAAGTACACCTGCAAGAACCAGGGGCTGGTTGGCTACAAAACCGACAGTCTGGCCATTCATGCGGCCAAAACCGATAATAATGTTGGGAGCAAACAATTCCTGAATTTCAAAGAAGTCGGAATCATCAACAATTGCACGTACAACATCCCTGACATCATAGGGTTGTTTAGGATCAGAAGGAACAATATCTTCAATCTTACCCTTGAACTTTGGCTCCTTTGGCGGGAATACCTTAGCCTTAGTACTGTTGTTCCAGGGGATGAAAGAGATAAGCTTCTTCAGCTGATCGAAACACTCAGGTTCGCTCTTGGCAAAGAAGTGTGCATTACCGGTAATTTCAGCATGTACCCTTGCACCACCAAGTTCTTCCATTGAGATTTCCTCTCCAAGAACAGTCTTGATAACACTCGGACCTGTGATAAACATCTTGGAGATGTTGTCTACCATAAATACAAAGTCTGTCAGAGCCGGAGAATAAACTGCACCACCGGCACAAGGACCGAGGATTACCGAAATCTGGGGTATTACACCTGATGCCAATGTATTTCGATAGAATATTTCTCCATATCCTGCAAGCGAGTTAACACCCTCCTGAATACGAGCTCCACCTGAATCATTGATACCGATCAGAGGCATCCTCATCTTTAGGGCATGGTCCATAATCTTGGTGATCTTGCGAGCGTGCATTAATCCCAAGGAACCACCGGCTACGGTAAAGTCCTGTGCATAAATACATACCGGAGCACCATAAATAGTACCGGTACCAATTATTACACCGTCACCGTGCAACTCCTTCTTATCCATACCGAAGTCACGACCTTCATGCTCAACAAAAAGATCATATTCAGTAAATGAGTCTGCGTCGAGAATGGTTTGGATGCGTTCACGGGCAGTCATTTTACCCATAGCCTGTTGCTTTTCAATGGCTTTTTCACCGCCTCCCGACTGAACCTTTTCTCTCCTTTTACGGAGTTCAAGGATGTGTTTTTTTAATGACATACTTAATTAGTTTTGGTTAATTAGTTGTTTGTCAGAAAGTTACATCAGCTTTTCCCAAAGCAAATGCGTTACATAATTACAAATTTTAGATTCAATCACCCGCATTTTTAACTTTTAATTTTCTCCCTCTGCGGCTAATTTCAACCATATCAAATAGATAGATAACCGCGAACTGGCAAGTTCCGGCATTTTTATAAAACAAGCAAGTAGGAAGACTATTTGGGAGCCTTATAATAAAGGAAGGCTGTAATAAAAGCAAATACGATGTTGGGTAACCAAACAGCAAGCAAAGGACTCATATTGCCATTGATGGCAAAGGTTGTGGAAATAGTAAGAAACAGGATATATGCAAAACTAAGAGCTATTCCTACACCTATATGTAGACCCATTCCACCCCTGACCTTACGCGAAGCAAGGGAAAGGCCCATAACAGAGAGGATAAAGGCAGAAAAGGCGGATGCTGTTCGCTTATATCTCTCTATCACAAACTCTTCAACGTTACCAACCCCTCTGGCAAGCTGCTCATCGATGTACACAGTCAGCTCCCTGTTATTCATCGTTTCATAAAACTTTCTTTCTTCTTTGAAGTCGATAGGCTTCATATTGAGCATAGTATCCAGGCGATCACCTTCGGTAATTATCTGCTTACCTCCTTCAAGAAACTCGCGTTTTACATACTTCTGGAGGATCCAGCCTGAACTCAGGGTGTCATAAACTGCAGATGTTGCAGTCAGTTTTGTTTTTAGGTTTTTGCCATCAAAGACCTCAAGACTGAAGTCATCTCCAACTTCCCTAAGTGAAGAATAGCGGCGCACATAAACGAAGACTCCCGGTTCTATCTGCATATGAATATTGGTTCTACCGGTCTCTTTACGCTTCTTTACATATGTTGCTTCAAACTCCAGCCTGGTCTTGTTGGCCGGCGGTATCACATAGGCCCCGAGCACAAAAGAAAAGGCACTTATTATAGCGGCTCCAATAAGATAAGGAACTAACAATCGTCTGAAACTGACTCCACTTGACAGGATTGCAATAATCTCCGTCTGGTAGGCCATCTTGGATGTAAAAAAGATTACAGCTATAAAAACGAACAGCGGAGTGAAGAGATTTGCAAAATATGGGATAAAGTTGGCATAGTAATCAAAGATAATAGCCTGTAGCGGAGCATCACCCTCAAGAAAATCATCTATCTTTTCGGCCAGGTCAAAAACGACCGATATGCTAATTATCAGCAGTATGGCAAAGAAGAAGGTTCCCAGAAACTTCTTTATAATATAAATGTCGAGCTTTTTCAACCGACTTAAGTTTTACAGGTTATGCCCTTACAAAAATAGATATATCAGCGATAATTATAACCGTCGTCCCAGCTGTTTAATCATTTTACCCTTCCACTCTACAAAGGTTCCTGCCACGATCTGACGTCTTGCTTCTCCAACCAACCACAAGTAAAATGCCAAATTATGCTGAGATGCTATCTGAGGACCCAACATCTCTCCGGCTACGAAAAGATGTCTAAGGTAAGCCTTGCTGTACATCAGATCATAAGCACTATGTCCCTCAGGATCTATCGGAGTGAAGTCCTTCTTCCACTTTTCATTCTTAACATTTATAATACCCTGTGAAGTAAAAAGCATGCCGTTGCGCCCATTGCGTGTAGGCATCACACAGTCAAACATATCCACTCCAAGGGAAATAGCCTCCAGAATATTGATGGGAGTTCCCACTCCCATCAGGTATCTTGGCTTATCCTTTGGGAGAATATTATTGACCACCTCTATCATCTCATACATTACCTCCTCTGGTTCTCCTACAGCCAGTCCGCCAATTGCATTTCCGTCACGCTCAAACGACGCAACATATTCGGCTGACTGGATACGAAGATCTCTATAACCACTGCCCTGCACTATTGGAAAGAGGGTTTGCTTATAACCATACAGCGGTTCAGTAGAATCAAAGCGATCTACACATCTCTTGAGCCACCTGTGAGTAAGCTCCATGGAAGTCTTCGCGTACCTATAGTCGGAGTCACCGGGAGGACATTCATCAAAGGCCATGATAATATCAGCACCTATAACTCGCTGAATATCCATGACCCCTTCGGGTGAAAAAAAGTGCCTGGAGCCGTCTATGTGAGACTGAAACTCCGCCCCCTCTTCCCTAAGCTTGCGCCTGTGGCTCAATGAAAATACCTGAAACCCTCCGCTGTCTGTAAGTATCGGTCTATCCCAGGCATTAAAGCGGTGAAGGCCGCCGGCTTCTTTGAGTACATCCAGACCAGGCCTTAAATATAGGTGATAAGTATTGCCGAGAATTATCTGAGCTTTTACCACGTCTTTGAGATCCCTAACGTGTATGCCTTTTACCGAACCGACTGTTCCCACTGGCATAAAAATGGGTGTCTCTATCTGCCCATGATCGGTAGTAATAAGACCTACACGGGCGCTGGATAAAGCATCAGTCTTCTGAAGTACGAAATCCATCAGGATATATTGTTGTTAAAATGCGTGGCAAAGATAGTACTTGAAACTGAATTATAAGTTAACTGCTAATCTGAGGGTCTTATAATACTTGCAGACGAAGGAAAAAAGTTGCATTTTTGGCCAAAATAATACCTTATGCATTTCCCGCTTCCTACGCTGACAGAAGCTATCTTGCTTATCCTTGTAGCCCTATCATTTCTCTTTCAGTTGTGGTTTCTCTTGCGAAGAGTAAGACCTCTGGCATTCTATAAAAACAAGAACAACAACACAGAATTCAACAAGCCTGTATCTGTAATAGTCTGCGCAAAGAATGAGGCAGAAAACCTTGAAAGGTTTCTGCCGACTTTACTTGAACAAGACTATCCTGAACTCGAAGTGGTAGTAGTCAACGATTCATCTGAAGATGATTCAGATATGGTCCTTGCAAGACTTAAGGCAAAATATCCACACCTGTATTACACAACTATTCCTAAAGACAGAATATTTAGTCACGGGAAAAAACTTGCTCTTACTATTGGTGTTAAGGCTGCCAAATACGATTACCTCCTTCTTACAGATGCAGATTGTAGGCCGGCAGGCACGAACTGGATTCGCAGGATGGTTGCCCCATTTGCAGGACCGAAAACTGAGATGATTCTAGGATACGGAGGATACAGCAAGGAAAAGGGATTCTGCAACTTACTTGTACGATACGACACATTTTTCACTGCAATTCAATATCTGGGATTTGCCCTTAGCTCCAAACCTTATATGGGTGTTGGACGCAACCTTGCCTATACTAAGCAGCTGTTTGTTAACAACAATGGGGTTAAGAACCATGCCCATATCCTTTCGGGGGATGATGATCTCTTCGTGCAACAGGTAATAAGAAAAGACAACTATGCTGTGTCCCTGGATCAGGAAGCACAAACATTATCAATCCCCCCTAAAACACTGAGGGATTGGAGAAATCAAAAGGGACGACACCTAAGCACTTCAAGTTACTACAAGACTGGAGTGAAAACCGAACTGGCCATTGAACCAGTAAGCAGACAACTTTTTTTGCTATCTTCTATTATTTTAGTATTTTTTAATACATTTGCCGTAGCAGTCGCCTGCCTGTTATTGTTTAGGTTGATGCTTCAGTTGGTGTTGTGGGCAAAGGCAGCGTCAGTACTAAATCAGGGAAGACTTTTCTGGTCTGTTTTGCTTTTTGATATCATACACCCCTGGTTACTACTGTGGGCTAAGGTCGGTACATTTAACAGAAGAAAGAGAACACAATGGAAGTGAATCCAAATCTATCGGAGAAAGCAAAATATGACCTGGAGCTAGTGGCCAGAGCCAATAATGGCGATCAGAAGGCTTATGCCGAACTGATGACCCGTTATAAGGATGCCATTTACTTTATGCTCCTCAAGATGATTAACAATAAAACTGATGCTGAGGATTTGACAATTGAGGCCTTTGGTAAAGCATTCAAGAATCTTTCCCAGTATTCTCCGCACTATGCTTTTAGCACCTGGCTTTTTAAGATCGCATCCAACAACTGTATCGACTTCCTTAGAAAAAGACGCTCAAATGTCATTTCAATAGATCGCAATTTTGTAGATGAAAAGGATACCGAGCCTCAGGTTCAACTTAGGGACGAAACTCCGGACCCGGAAGAAAACCTGATTCGTTCCCAAAAGGCCGTTCTGATGCGCACCATTGTTCAAAAACTGAAACCTCGCTACAGGACACTCATCGAACTCAGATATTTCAAAGAGTATTCCTATGAAGAGATTTCTGAAGAACTGGGTTTGCCGCTTGGTACCGTTAAGGCACAACTTTTCAGGGCAAGAGAACTCCTGTTCAACACATTAAAAAACTCAGAGGTCAAGCACTAAAATCTGGTCCATATCTGTTAATAATATGGGGCAATACATTTTTATCAAAGCACAAGAAGCTATTTGTGTTCTGACTGTATTCTCTGCAATTCATAAAGATTTTTCCTCAAAAGATCCGGGCGGTGTTTGAACCAGTTCAAAACTACTATCTAACCTGCAAACTGCAATTGCAATGTTTCAGTGTATGTTGGCAGTGCCGCCTTATAACAAATGCCTCCCACTTTAAATAATACGCACTGTATTTGTATCTTTGCCCAGAAACGCCGCTATCGCAGAACATGGATATAATATTCAAATATTTCAACGGACTTGATCCACAGCAGAAAGGAAGGATTGAAAGTCTTAAGGATCTATATCTGAAGTGGAATAGCATGATCAATGTTATTTCCCGCAAAGATATGGACAACTTTTACGAAAGGCATATCCTCCATTCCATGGCTATCAGTCGCTTTATCAATTTTACACCTCTAACAAAAATAGTTGATGTGGGGACTGGAGGTGGCTTCCCAGGCATACCACTTGCTATTATGTTCCCTGAAGTTGAGTTTACACTCCTGGACAGCATTGGAAAGAAGATAAAGGTTGTAGAAGCCGTAGCTGATGCTCTGGAACTTAAAAATATACAAACTGCCAATTTGAGGTCGGAGCAACACAAGGAACAATATGACTTCGTTGTAAGTCGTGCAGTTGCAGCCATGCCTGTCTTTATAAGCCAGACCAGGCATCTTGTTTCTAAAGAGCAAAGAAATGCCGTAAGTAATGGAGTCATTTGCCTTAAGGGAGGCGACCTCGAAGAAGAAATGAAAACATTCAGGAATGCTGCTACTGAGATTAGGCTATCAGAATATTTCAGTGAGGAATTCTTTCAGACCAAATGCCTGATACATATTCCGCTCTGACAAGATATTGGAAAGCCATAAACTCTTAAGTCCAGGCTCTTCAAACAGAACATTACCTGGCAGATAACCTTCCTTAGGGACTTTGATGCAGTAAATTAAAGAAAAGAATAAAAGATATAAGATTCATTTGGATTGAAATAAAAAACAGCTATTTTTGCAGTCCAATTTAGAAAGATAGTTGTTAACAAAATAAGCATCATTGAAGCCTTCCTTAGAAAAATAAGGGCTGCCTCAATAGCCGAAAATAAAAACCAAAAGAGATGAAACGTACATTCCAACCATCAAACCGGAAAAGAATTAACAAGCATGGCTTCCGTAGTCGCATGGCAACAGCTAACGGACGTAGGGTATTATCATCCAGGCGCGCTAAAGGAAGGAAAAGGCTGACTGTTTCCTGCGAGAAGAAGGGCAAGGCCTAATAATTAGGCTCTTAAATAGGATATTAAAGGGAGTTGACCCGCCTGCGCGGGTCAGCTCCCTTTTTTGTGCTGTGAGGTAAAGCGCATTTGAAGTTTTTATACTACTTTTGAATCATATCAGTAATATAAATTCAAAATGCTGGACTGGAAAAAGATTTACAATAATTACCTGGTAAAGAACATAGGCATCTTATTCGCTGCGGCCGTGGGGCTTATTATTATCGTATTTTTCTTTATCAGAGTCTATACACGACATGGTGAAGCCAACCCCATACCTGATTTCAGGGGACTTACTGAAACCCAGCTTCAGCATCTGATCAAGGAAAACAAGTTGCGTTATACAGTGGTTGACAGCGTATATATTGACGATCAACCAAGGGGTGTCGTAATTGACCAGACTCCAAGGGCTGGCGAACCTGTTAAGAAAAACAGACGCATTTTCTTCACAATCAATGCCTGGGGAACTGAGCAGATGGTGGTACCCAACCTGATAGACAATAGCCTAAGGAGCGCTCAGGCTTATCTCGAATCTTTGGGCTTCAGACTGGGCAAGCTTATTTACATACCATCCGAATACAAGAATATGGTGCTGGGACAGCACTATAATGGGAAACCAGTAGACCCGGGAACTCAACTTCCAAGGGGATCCATAATTGACTTGCTGGTAGGAAGGGGACTTAGTAATGAGACAACTCCCGTTCCCGACCTCCTGGGCTTATCAATCCGCGAGGCCCAGAAGCAGGCTCAGAGTCTTTACCTAAACATTGGTGCCATTATAATGGAGGAAGGCATAGATAGTTCCTCAGCCTTTATATATCGCCAAATCCCGTCATCAGGAAGCGGACAGGTGCTCAATCTGGGTGCATCAATAGATGTCTGGATGACAGATGACACTTCAATGCATCCAGACTCGCTTATTCTTTATGATTCCTTCCCCGGAGAGGATATTGAGGGGGATGATGATTTTGACAATGAGTTTTATTAATAGTTGAGAGGTCATAACTTGCGCAATAATTGCGAATTTGCCCTATGATTGAGGATATAGATGAGTTGGATGATTTCGCCGAAAACGAAGATAACGGCGAAGAGGGTCAGAATTTTGAGCATTACCGTTTTGTCGCTGACCCCGGTCAGCGACTGCTGAGGGTTGATGTTTTTCTCACCAACCGAATAGAGAACGCTTCAAGAAATAAGATACAGGAAGCAGCCCAGGCTGGTTGTATTCATGTCAACGACAAACCTGTTAAGTCAAACTACAAGGTCAAGCCCAACGATGTGATCTCGGTGGTATTCTCTTATCCTCCAAGGGAGATAGAGATAATCCCACAGGAAATACCACTGAACATTGTATATGAGGATGAGGACCTTATAGTTATAAACAAGAACCCTGGCATGGTCGTCCATCCCGGACACGGCAATTACACAGGAACTCTTGTCAATGCCCTTGCATGGCATTTCAAAGACCGTCCATGGTTTGGAGATAAAGATCCCCGTCCAGGACTGGTACACAGGATTGATAAAGACACATCAGGACTCCTTGTTGTTGCAAAGAATGATCAGGCCAAAATGAAGCTGGCACTGCAGTTCTTTGAAAAAACATCGACCAGAACTTATCAAGCTCTGGTATGGGGGACTCCTAAACCGGAGACCGGAACTATAATAGGTAATATTGGCCGGAGCCAGAAAGACAGAAGGCAGATGGCAATATTTGTAAACGGAGAACAGGGGAAGCCTGCAATCACGCACTACAAAGTACTGGAGTCATTTTCCTATGTATCCCTTGTCGAATGCAGGCTGGAAACTGGGAGGACACATCAGATAAGGGCCCACTTCAAGTACATTGGGCATACTCTGTTTAATGATGAGCGTTATGGAGGCAACCAGATTCTGAAAGGAACGACCTTCACAAAGTACAAACAGTATGTCGAAAACTGCTTCAAAATACTCCCGCGTCAGGCCCTGCATGCAAAGACCTTAGGATTTAAACATCCGTCGACAGGCAAGTATATGGAATTTGACTCCGAAATCCCGGATGACATGAAACAGTGTATAGAGAAATGGCGCAATTATAATCCCGGCTGGGAAACCGAATAATATACCTTTACTATGGACAAGAAGAATATTGCAGTAATATACGGCGGTTACTCGTCCGAAGAGGTTGTAAGCCGCAAGAGTGCCGAAGGTGTGCTATCCTTTATTGATCAGGATAGATATAACCTCTATCCCCTAGTGATAACCAAAGATAAATGGAGTGTAGAGCTCGATGGCAGTTCCTGGCCTGTCGACCGCTCTGAATTCTCTGTTGAAGTCAACGGACAGAAGGTCAGGTTTGACTTTGCCTATATAACCATACACGGCACGCCTGCCGAAGATGGAATATTGCAGGGATATCTAAAGATGCTCAATATTCCGCACTCAACATGCGATGTCCTGGCTGCATCGATAACCTTCAATAAGTTCGTCTGCAACCATTACCTGAAAAGCTTTGGGGTCAACATAGCCAATTCAGTACTAGTGAGACGCAGCCACCCATTCGAAGTGAAGGATATTGCACTCAAAACTGGCTTTCCATGCTTTGTAAAACCCAATGCTGGGGGATCCAGCTTTGGCGTTACTAAGGTAAGGGAGATATCAGAACTTGAACCAGCAATAGAAAAAGCTTTTAAAGAAAGTAACGAGGTGATTATTGAGCAGTTTCTGGACGGTACGGAAGTAACCTGCGGCCTTTATAAGACTTCAGAAAAAACAGTGATACTCCCAATCACTGAGGTTGTAAGTACAAACGAATTTTTCGACTTTGAAGCCAAATACACACCTGGCAAGGCTCACGAGATAACTCCAGCCAGGATAAGCGATGAGCTAACCATGGCCATCAGAGCACAGTCATCAGTTATTTACGACCTGATAGGATGCAAAGGGATTGTCAGAATAGATTATATAATCAGTGACAACAGGCCCTTCCTTCTTGAAGTCAACACAACTCCTGGAATGACGGTCACCAGCTTTATTCCGCAACAGATAAGGGCAGCAGGAATGGACATCAAAGAAGTCTTTACAGGGGTGATAGAGGATTGTCTGGCTAGGCACAGAGACTGATTTTTAGGCAAGCGGAAAGAACATTTTCCGCACAGTGCTGTTTCTTAATTGAATGGTATCAACCAAATAAAAACTCTAACAATGGAAAAGAATAATATCAAGGTCACCTTTAAGGGTCAGCCCGTCACCCTGCTTGGCAAGGTTGCAAAAATAGGCGATACCGCCCCCGAGTTTACTGTCCTGAGTTCATCCCTTCAACCTGTAAAACTCTCGGATTATGGAGGTAAAGTAAAGGTGATTGCAGTATATCCCTCTATTGATACAGGTGTCTGCCAGGCACAAAACCGCCGCTTCAACAAGGAAGCCGACCAACTTAAAGATGTCGTGGTTCTGTCAGTATCCGTTGACCTACCTTTTGCACAAAGTCGCTTCTGCGCTGCCGAAGGTCTTAACAATATAGTCACACTGTCAGACCACAAGGATCTGGATTTCGGAAGCAAGTATGGATTTGTGATTCAGGAACTGCGCCTGCTTGCCCGTGGTACAGTAATAATCGGTAAGGACGACAAAATTAAATATGTAGAATATGTTCCTGAAATTGCTCAGGAGCCCGACTACGAAAAAGCACTTGCTGTGGTAAAATCCCTTATCTGATTCAGTAAGTGAGAAAAAGCTAAATATTAAAGCACTTTCGGGAGTTATAAAAATCAGAAAGGGGGCCCGTTGGCCCCCTTTCCTTCGTAATCCCACATTAGTAAACTATTATCGGGCAAACAAAAGTTCTCGATACTTTGGCAGCGGCCACATCTCATTGTCAACGATAAGCTCAAGTTTGTCGATGTGATAACGGATATCATCAAGATAAGGTCTTACCTTAGTATTATACAGTTCAGCTTTCTTATGTGCATCCTCTTCCTTATTAGCCACTTTTCTCTCATTGACCATTGAGGTGGTCTTTTCTTTGATACTGTGGATATGTGAAGAGATTTTCCTTATCAGTTCAAGACGGTCACCAACCAATTCCTTGAAGTCTTCGCCTTCGCCGAATACATCCTTCAAACCTTGTACGTTTTCTATCAGCTTATTCATATAGCTGACGGCTGTTGGGATAATATGGTTGATAGTCAGGTCTCCAAGTACGCGAGCTTCGATCTGGATCTTCTTAGTGAACTTTTCAAGTTCGACCTCAACGCGAGCTTCAAGTTCCTTTTCGCTCAACACGTCACTAGCAGCGAAGACCTTAACTGCCTTCTCCTTCATGTAAGCATGTACGGCTTCGGGAACACTCTTGATATTGTGCAGACCTCGACGTGCAGCTTCTTCTACCCACTCAGCGCTGTAACCGTTACCGTCGAAACGGATATTCTTGGTTTCCTTGATATATCTCTTAAGAGTTTGCAGGATAGCTTCATCCTTCTTAACTCCTTTTTCAATCAGAGCATCTACTTCTTTCTTGAATAACTTCAGCTGGTTGGCTACGATAGTGTTGAGAACTATCATTGCAGAAGCACAGTTTGCCGAAGAACCTACGGCACGGTACTCGAAACGGTTACCTGTAAAGGCGAACGGTGAAGTACGGTTACGGTCTGTATTATCAAGAAGAATTTCTGGTATTTTACCAATATTCAGCTTGATAGATGTCTTCTGATCAGGAGTCATCTTCTTGTCGGGAACTGATTCTTCAAGTTCATCTAGCACCTTGCTCAGCTCATATCCAAGGAAGATTGAAATGATGGATGGTGGTGCTTCGTTGGCTCCCAAACGGTGCATATTGCTTGCGGACAAGATACTTGCCAGCAAAAGATCCTGATGTTCGTACACTGCCTTCATAACATTCAGAAGGAAGGTCAGGAACTGCATGTTGGTACGTGGATTCTTACCCGGAGAAAGCAAATTAGTGCCGGTATCAGTCAACAGAGACCAGTTATTGTGCTTACCAGAACCGTTTATTCCCTTGAATGGTTTTTCATGGAAAAGTATTGCAAAGCGGTGTTTGCGTGCAATCCTCTTCATTATGTCCATCACAAGCTGGTTGTGATCGTTGGCAAGGTTAGCCTCTTCAAAGATAGGAGCCACTTCAAACTGATTGGGAGCCACCTCGTTGTGACGAGTCTTAAGAGGTATACCAAGCAGATAGGCTTCCCTTTCAAACTCTTCCATAAAAGCTATTACCCTTTCAGGAATTGAGCTAAAGTAGTGGTCTTCCAACTGTTGATCCTTACTGGCCTGGTGTCCCATAAGTGTACGTTGTGTCAGCACAAGGTCAGGACGAGCCAGATATAATGCTTCGTCAATAAGGAAGTATTCCTGTTCCCAACCAAGGGTACATACAACCTTAGAAACGTTCTTATCAAAATAATGACATACATCTATTGCAGCTTTGTCAAGAGCGGCCAGTGCTTTAAGCAATGGAGTCTTGTAGTCAAGAGCTTCGCCAGTATATGATATAAATATTGTAGGTATACAAAGTGTGGTACCAACTATAAAAGCAGCAGAAGAAACATCCCAAGCCGTATAGCCCCGAGCTTCAAAAGTATTACGGATACCTCCTGAAGGAAAGCTGGATGCATCTGGCTCTTGTTGAGCCAGCAATGAACCGCTGAAAGCCTCAATAACCCCACCACCGGAGGTAGTTGTTACAAAAGCGTCATGTTTTTCAGCAGTAGCATCTGTCAAGGGGTGAAACCAGTGAGTATAGTGAGTGGCACCGTTATCCAATGCCCATGACTTCATACCCAAAGCAATGCTGTCAGCCATTTTGCGATCGATACGACCACCCTTTTCAATGGCATCCATCAAATGGTTATAAGCTTCCTTTGACAGGTACTTTTGCATTTTTGGTTTGTCAAAAACCAGCTTACCGAAATAATCGGAGACAAGCTTACCGGGGTCATCTATATACAGTGGTTGTCTTCCCAGAAGCTCTTTTAACGCGTAAAATCTTAAAGTTGCCATAGAGCATTTTCGTTTTGAGAGTTATATAAGACAAATATGCAATATTTTTTAATTCCACCTTCATATTTCGTGTTAAAAAACCAAAATCAGCCATTTTTTAATACTATACCCCTATAAAATAGGGGGGCAATGACTTAAATATTCGTTTTTCTAACTATCGAGGAGAAATTTATTGACATTTTCGGCTGCCTCCCTACCTTTTGCTATGGCAGTGACTACCAAAGAGGCTCCTTGAGCAGCATCCCCCGCTGCAAATACCCCCTTAACGCTCGTAGAATAGTTCTTTTCAATCTTGATATTACCTCTTTGATCTAAATCCAGTCCCAGTTCCGAAATCAATCCTTCGTGAACCGGATGTACAAATCCCATAGAGAGTAGTACAAGGTCTGCAGGAATAACCCTTGCGGAACCTTCCTTTTCTTTCATGGTCATCTTACCCTCTTCTTTTACCCACTCAACCTCTACAACTTCTACTCCTGTAACATGACCTTTCTCTCCGATAAAGCTACGGGTTGCAAGGCTCCACATTCTCTCGCAGCCCTCCTCATGTGAAGTAGAGGTCTTGAGTACATGTGGCCAGAATGGCCATGGGTTACCAGCCTGACGCTTTTTCGGCGGCTTTGGCAGAATTTCAATCTGTCCTACCCATTGAGCCTTCTGCCTGTTGGCAGTACCAACACAGTCACTACCTGTGTCTCCACCACCTATCACAAGTACTTTCTTGTTTTTTGCATCAATCCGCTCTCCATTTAGTATCACTCCACGGTTGACTTTGTTTTGCTGTTTCAGGTATTCCATTGCAAAATAGACACCTGCAAGATCCCGACCCTCTACAGAAAGATCACGTGGCTTCATGGCACCAATTGCAAGAACGACAGCATCAAACTTATCAAGTAATTCTTTTCCTCTGATTGTTTCACCCACCGACACATTGGTCCTGAATTCGATGCCTTCAGCCACAAAAACCTGAATGCGCCTGTCGATAACCTTCTTGTTAAGCTTAAAATCGGGTATGCCATAACGTAACAGTCCGCCTACAGCATCGTCACGCTCAAAAACGGTTACCGAATGTCCGGCCTGGTTGAGCATATCAGCTGCAGAAAGACCTGCAGGTCCTGATCCTATTACAGCAACCTTTTTCCCTGTTCTTTTCTTTGGAATGCGAGGAACCACATAACCAAGTTCAAATGCCTTCTCAACAGTAGCAGCTTCATTCTCACGAATTGTAACTGACTCTTCATGAATGCCCAGTACGCAGGATTTCTCGCAGGGCGCAGGACAAACGCGACCGGTAAACTCCGGAAAGCTGTTTGTGGAATGGAGAATCTTATATGCCAGTTGGTAATCACCTTTATATACCGCATCCTGCCATTCAGGTATCTTGCTTCCTACCGGGCAAGCCCAGTGACAAAACGGAATACCACAATCCATACATCTGGAAGCCTGTAATTTCCTGTCCTCATCGTTAAGCACCTGCTCAACTTCACCATAGTCATCAACTCTTTCTATAACAGGACGGCTACCGCTCTCCTTCCGCGGCACCTCTATAAAACCTCTTGGATTTCCCATAACTTCAGTTTTTTAAGATTTCTAACGGCAATTTCCTTTCTACTCCCTGATATACGGAGCATCTTCGGTCTCTGCAAGCTTGCGCTCAAGCTCCATAAGCTTCTGCTGTTGCAAAACTTTCTTGTATTCGAAAGGTATTACCTTTATAAACTTTGGGATGTAAAAGTCCCAGTTGACAAGTATTTCACGTGCCTTCCGGCTGTTAGTATAAAGCAGGTGCTTGTTAAGCAGTTGCTGTAGTTCAAGGATGTCTTCATGATCGTGTACTGGTAGCAGTTCAACAAGTCCCTTATTACAGAAATAGTCGAAGTTACCTGTTTCATCAAGGACATAGGCTATACCACCGCTCATACCTGCTGCAAAGTTCCTTCCTGTTGGTCCAATTACAACCACACGTCCTCCGGTCATATACTCACAACAGTGGTCTCCGACTCCTTCAACAACGGCTATTGCTCCTGAATTACGTACAGCAAAACGTTCACCGGTTACACCATGAACAAACACGCTACCAGATGTTGCACCGTAAAGGACGGTATTACCAATTATTATGTTTTCATCTGGCTTAAATGTCGATCCCGATGGTGGAACTACTACTATTTCTCCTCCTGACAAACCTTTACCCAGGTAATCGTTTGCATCCCCCTCAAGCCTGAAGCTTATTCCTTTTACCAGAAAGGCGCCAAAGCTCTGACCTGCGGAACCTGTAAAGGTGCAATTGATAGTTCCTTCCGGCAAGCCATCCTCACCATAAGTATTAGCGACTTCCCCTGAAAGCATTGATCCGGTTGCACGGTCAGTATTGGCAATCGGGTGAGCCATCCATACCTTGCTCTTGTTCTGCATCGACGGCCTTGCCTGTCTTATCAGTTCATGATCCAGCACATGCTCCAGCTTATGCTTTTGCATAATTGTCTGACGAAGCGGGTTTTTGAGCCCCTCTTTCGGAAAATAAATAAGAGATGATAGGTCAAGCCCCTTAGTTTTCCAGTTTCCAACCTCAAAGTTTTGCTCCAGAAGGTCGCTACGACCAATAACCTCATCAAGAGATTTAAATCCCAGAGTAGCCAGGTGCTCCCTCACCTCCATCGCGATAAATGTGAAGAAGTTGATCAGGTTTTGATATTTTCCAACAAATCTCCTCCTTAACTCTTCATCCTGAGTTGCGATACCTGCAGGACAGGTATTAAGGTGGCACTTACGCATCATGATACAGCCAAGCACCACAAGAGATGAAGTAGCAAATCCATATTCCTCGGCACCAAGCATTGCCATCTTAACAACATCCAAACCGGTCTTAAGCTGTCCATCACACTGAACCTTAACCCTGCCTCTTAGATTATTGAGAACAAGGGTCTGCTGAACCTCAGCGAGTCCTAGTTCCAGAGGAAGACCGGCGTGCTTGATTGAACTAATAGGGCTGGCGCCTGTCCCCCCTTCGGTACCACTTATTACAATAAGATCGGCATGAGCTTTAGCTACACCAGCAGCTACCGTACCTACTCCGTTTTCTGAAACAAGTTTAACGCTAATACGGGCCCTTGGATTTGTACACTTCAGATCGAATATAAGTTGTGCAAGATCCTCAATTGAATATATATCATGGTGAGGTGGGGGTGAAATTAAGGTAATGCCAGGTGTTGAATTTCTCAGTTTGGCAATCACCTTGTCGACCTTATATCCTGGAAGCTGACCTCCCTCACCGGGCTTTGCACCCTGGGCAATTTTTATCTGCAACTCATCCGCATTTACAAGATAATTTGCAGTAACACCAAAGCGACCGCTTGCAACCTGCTTGATAGAGCTGCGTGCATTTGATTTGAATCTTACAGCATCCTCACCTCCCTCTCCGGTATTGCTTCTACCTCCTATCTTGTTCATAGCTATTGCAAGCGCCTCATGTGCCTCCTTTGATATAGAACCATAGGACATAGCACCGGTAACAAAGCGTTTCAAAATAGACTCAACAGGTTCCACCTCGCTGATATCAATAGGAGTACCGGGTTTCACTTTTAAAAAACCCCGAAGGAATAAAGGAGTGCGGTTGTCCTCGTCAACCCTCTTGGAGTATTCTTTAAATTTCTGATAGTCATTCTCAGCAGTAGCCCATTGCAAAAGACCTATAGTTTCAGGATTCCACGCATGCTTCTCACCGTATTTACGAAAAGCGTAAGAACCAAAACTTTCGAACAGGCCTTCATCCTCTCCTTCAAAGGCAGCCTTGTGGAACATCTCAGCTTCTTTTGCTAGCTCCTCAAATCCAACACCACCAATGCGTGAAGCCGTACCGGTAAAGTAATGTTCAGTTACTTCTGAAGCCAACCCTACCGCTTCGAACATCTGCGCACCATGATAACTCCTTAATGTGGAAATACCCATTTTGGAGAGTATCTTAAGCAAGCCTTTGTTGACTGCCTTAGTATAGTTCTCACGAGCTTCTTCATAAGAAAGCTTGATCTTACCCGTTTGTACCAGCTCATCAATAGTGGCAAAGCACAGATAAGGATTAATAACGCTGGCTCCATAACCAAGTAGCAGGGCAAAGTGCATTACTTCTCTGGCCTCACCGGTTTCAACTATAAGGCCAATCTGCATCCGCTTCTTGTTCTTGACAAGGTAATGGTGCACTGCAGCAGTTGCCAATAGCGAAGGGATTGCAGCATAATCAGGAGCTATATCCCTATCACTTAAAATTATATAGTTACTCCCTGAGTCTACAGCCTTTACAGCCTGCTCACAAATCGACTCAACAGCTTTTTTAAGACCCTTGCCACCTTCACTTATCTTAAATACAATTGGAATTGTAACATGGGTAAACTCTTCACGTCTGAAATCCTTGATCTTTCCAAGGTCGGTATTGGTAACTACAGGTGAAGTAAACTTGATAGAGCGACACTGAGCCGGAGTCTCAATAAGTAGATTCTTGGATACCGAACCGATATAACTTGTAAGAGCCATTACCAGGCCTTCCCTGATTGGGTCTATCGGAGGATTTGTAACCTGAGCAAATAACTGCCTGAAATAGTTGAACAAACGCTGTGGTTTCTCAGAAACTGCCGCAATTGGAGTGTCATTACCCATCGAGCCTACAGGCTCGTTGGCTGTAGTGACCATTGGAAATATTATCTGCTCAACATCTTCCTTGTTGTAACCAAACTCCCTGTGATAGAGGCTCAGTTTTTCACCCATAGAAGAGGACACCCTGTTTTTTACTTCTATGTCATCAAGCCTGATCCTGTTTTCCTTAAGCCAGTTTTCATATGGATGCAGGCGTGAAAGCTGAGACTTGATTTCCTCATCTGGAATGATGATGCCAAGCATAGTATCAACAAGCAGAAGCTTACCCGGACGCAAACGACCCTTGCTTACAATATCTTCAGGCGGGAATACCTGTACACCCACCTCAGAACCCATAACTATCATGTCATTCTTGGTTATCACATATCGTGATGGACGCAAACCATTTCTGTCAAGTGTACCACCAATGTATCTTCCGTCTGAAAACACAAGAGATGCCGGTCCGTCCCATGGCTCCATAATAGTACTATGATACTCGTAATAAGCCTTTAGACTTGGCGGAATGGGGTTCTTGTCATTCCATGACTCTGGAATAAGCATTGTAAGAGCGTGAGGCAAACTGCGACCTGTCATCACAAGAAACTCAAGCACATTGTCAAGTGAGGCTGAGTCACTCTTGCCCGGCTCAATAACCGGAAAAAGCTTCTTGAGGTCATCACCAAAGAGATCCGACTGAAGCAGTCCTTCACGAGCCTCCATCCACAATCTGTTACCCTTAATTGTATTGATCTCCCCGTTATGAGCAATCATACGGAAAGGCTGAGCCAAATCCCATGTTGGAAAGGTATTTGTACTAAACCTGGAGTGCACAAGTGCTATCGCACTTGTGAGCCTTGGATCCTTAAGATCCAGAAAGTATTCCCCAAGCTGGCCCGGGGTCAACATACCCTTATATAAAAAAATCTTACTAGAAAGACTAACAATATAAAAACTCGACTTTTGTTTAAGCGAGGAAGAACGAACAAGGGTTTCGCTAATTTTTCGTGCCATGAAAAGCTTACGTTCAAGCACATCCTGTTCGTAGTCACCCTTAACGAAAACCTGTTTAATATACGGTTCGTTGCTTCGGGCAATCTCACCAATAACCCTGCTATTAACCGGGACCTCCCTATAACCTATAAGTTCCAGGCCTTCACTCTTAAGCTGTTCGTTAAGGACATCGATGCAGTACTGAGCTTCTTTCTCAACTTTGGGAAGAAAGACCAATCCGCTACCATATCTCCCCGGAGCAGGGAGGTTGAAACCAAATTCTCTTAAAAAACTGTCAGGCATTTGCATTAAAATACCTGCTCCGTCACCGGTCTTATTATCCGCACTCTCGGCACCACGGTGTGTCATATTAACCAACACCTCCAAGCCCCTTCGAACAATCTCATTCGACTTATGCCCTTTGATGTGCGCCACAAAGCCGATTCCGCAACTGTCATGTTCATTTGCCGGGTCGTATAAGCCCTGCACTTTTGGTAATCCCTGTCGAATCTTCATAATCCATGATTATTATCAGGCCCGGAGACTCTTATTGTTATTCTGCTGATATCACACATTGCAAAAATCAACTTTCAAAAATCGCCCCCTACCTAGTTATCTAAATGCAAAACTACACAAAAATAGAGATTAAATTTACAGTTTGAAACTTTTTATGTGTTTTTTCTATGGTTTTGTATATTTTAACATAGGATAAATATAAAAGTATAAATACCACCTCCCCCCAAAAAGTAATTCTTTCACCTCAAAATTTAACCTGCAAAACTTCACGCAAAAGCCTGAAAATCTTGTTTTCCCAAACGCCTCACTTATGCCAAAAAGAAACTAAATTCAACTTTTTTGAATCATTTTGAATTATTTTCTTGCTTTTTAATTTCGGTTTATTACTTTTGCTGTGTCATTACTTTCTATTTATCATATTTGACAATCAAAATTTCATTCCATGTGTGGTATTGCAGTTTATTGTGGAAGCAGCGAGCAGAAAAAACAAAAGCTTGCTCAAGAATTCAGGAGTATTAGTTACAGAGGTCCTGATAACACCGTGGTGAAGGATTTTGGCCCTAACGGATGGATGGGCTTTCACCGCCTTAAGATTATGGATTTGTCAGATGCTGGCAATCAGCCTCTTTCTTTCAATAATGTGCATGTAGTATGTAATGGAGAGATATATAATTACAAGGAACTAACCAATATATATCAACACTCTTATCAATTCCATTCACATAGTGACTGCGAAGCTCTTCTTCCCTTGTTTATTGACAGGGGAATAGTCGGGATGGCTCAAAGTCTTGATGCAGAATTCGCATGTGTTATCTATGACGAAGCAAAGAGACGCTTTTATGCAGCACGTGATCCCATCGGTATCAGACCACTTTTTTATGGATATGATGCAGAAGGTGACCTATACTTTGCAAGTGAGGCAAAAAGCCTACACAGCATATGTACAACTGTGGTACCCTTCCCTCCCGGCTATTGTCACGACGGTCAAAACTTTATCCAATATACAGATATTGCCAAGGTAGAGACTTACAACAATGATGAGCAGGACGCAATATTTGAAAATATCAACAAGCTTTTGATCAAGGCAGTAGAAAAGAGAATGAATGCTGATGCTCCTGTTGGATTCCTTTGCAGTGGAGGTCTGGATTCAAGTCTGGTTTGTGCAATTGCAGCAAGGTTGAGTCCTAGACCAATCAAGACTTTTGCAGTAGGTATTGTTGATGGACCTATCGATACTAAGTATGCCCGTATAGTAGCAGACCATTTGAAAAGCGAACATCATGAGTACTTGTTTACCAGGCAGGATATTTTCGACACACTTCACGATCTGATTTATACAACTGAGACTTGGGATATTACAACTATCAGAGCCTCTCTCGGCATGTACCTTATTTGCAAGTATGTAAGAGAGAATACTGATGTAAAAGTATTACTCACCGGTGAAATCAGTGATGAGCTATTCGGTTACAAATACACAGACTTTGCTCCAGGTCCGGAAGAATTCCAGAAAGAGTCCGAGAAAAGGATTAGAGAGCTTTACATGTATGACGTGCTAAGAGCTGACAGGTGTATTTCATGCCATGGTCTGGAAGCCAGAGTTCCTTTCGGCGACATCGACTTTGTCAAATATGTAATGGCTATCAGGCCAGAAAAGAAAATGAATTTTACTGGCATTGGCAAATACCTTCTGCGTAAGGCCTTTGAAGGAGAATACCTGCCTCACGAAATACTATACAGGGAAAAGGCAGCCTTCTCCGACGCTGTCGGACACAGTGTCGTCGATTATATAAAAGCCTTTGCCGAAGAACAATACACAGACAGCTATTTAAAAAATGCGGCGCTTAAGTACAATTTTGCTACTCCAATCTCAAAAGAATCGCTTTTGTACCGCGACATCTTTGAATCATATTACCCAGGACGCGCAGAATTAATAAAAGATTTCTGGATGCCTAACAAAGAGTGGGAAAACTGTAACGTAAGTGACCCAAGTGCCCGGGTTCTGCCAAACTATGGCAAGAGCGGGGAATAAAAAGCTTAGTAAAATTTCCTAATACCTGAAATTCTCCTAAATCCTGAAAATCCGGTCAGCCAAAGTCCTAAACCATGGTCTGCACCGGATTTTTACTCTTTTATACGTACTCCAGTTTGTTGATTAGTGGGTAAGCATACATTTGAACAAATAAGGCCTGAAGCCCCGCCTTATCACCATCAAGATTACCAATCACCTCTGCAGCATAGGTATCAAATCTTCTGACATCTTCATCTGAATAGGAAACACCACAATACTGTTTACTGCCATTAAGTCTGTCGAATGCAACATAGTTGAAAGGACAAAGACCATAGCTGCGATGGATCTGCCTGTCGATCTCCTCGGCAATTTTCATAGTCCTTCCATTGAAATCCAAATCTTCATTTGCCAGATTCCTGATAAAATCATTCAGTGGAGTACCAAACTCCATGTGGACTTTGCCTTTCCAACCGGAAATACCCCTAAGTACACTCTTGAAATCCTCTCCAAGTGCCTTGATATACTGCTTACCCTGAGACTTAACATAGCATTCAAATATCTTGGAATCAGCACATGGTTCATACTCATACGATACGCTTACCGGGACTATATTAAGCTTTTCAAGGGTGGGACAAACGTCCCTGTCACTAATCGAAAACATCTTTATCAAGGCAGCCTGAGTGCGGTCATCGCCATTCTTGGTACGACCATCCCTTTGAGCTATCCATACCGATTCCCTTTGTTCCAGAATGGCATCGCTTATATAGGCTGAGTGAAGCTGAGCGTTCTGATATTGCTCTATACGGGTACCTCCCCTGAAAAGAGTGAACATCTTGTTGATTCTGCCAAGATCAATAACAAACTGACCCGACATCAAATTGCTTCCAAAAGTAATTTGGGTTGTCCTGTGACCATTCTCCAGCAGAATCCACTGCATAATAGCAGAGTCAAGAACAATATCTCTGTGATTTGAGACAAAAAGGTAGGGAGTTGATCGATCCAGATTACCAAGTCCGCCGAAAGTGAAGCTTTCGGCAGTTTTATCCACTATACTTCTTACAGCACGTTGTGAGAATCTATACTGAAACTCTTCCACGGAACTGACATTTTTCAGTTCACCTATCACATATTCAATCTTATCCCTTCCAAACAGAAAGGCTACCATCTCCCCAAACCAGGGATGGCTAACGACACGATCAACCGCTTCCCTTATCTCGAAGTCAAAATACGGACGTATCAGATCAAAGCGCTCACTGACTTGTTCCATGGCCTTTACGTTTATCAATAAATGTGACTGCTTTACGCGACATGGGACCAAATTGAAGTTTCTCAACATCTGATGGATCCATCAACTCAACTTCCGGGGCTACTCTCAACTTTGCCCTAAAGTGGTCCTTTATGTATTTTACAAATTCAGGTCTTTTGTCTTCAGTTCCTATCCGAACTAATATTTCGTCTGTATCTATACTGTTGGTAGATACCTCTATAAGGTAGTTTCTCACACCAGGAATCTCCACTAGATTATCATACAACGACTGTGGAAACAGTGTGGTTCCCTTATACTTAAGCATCTGGTTCTTACGGCCTATAATTGGACCCACTCTGAGAGAGTTGCGTCCACAGCGGCAGGGTTCTGTATAATGATAACACATATCGCCTGTCTTAAATCGTACCAAAGGCATACCTTCCACTCCAATATTTGTAATTGTTACCTCGCCTAGTTCGCCTTCCTTGACAGGTTTGTCATTCTCATCAAGAAACTCTATTATCAATATCTCGGGCACAAGGTGTCCTCCAACACCTTCATCACACTCAGTAAACGAGGCTCCCATTTCAGTTGAAGCATAAGTATTATAAAGCTTTATATCCCACTTACTTTTTATCCTCTCCCCCAGCTTGTTTAAGTTGAGATCCTTGTCACGGATAGGCTCACCTATACAAACTGCGGCTTCTATTCCAAAGCTTTTATAATCTATACCATTCTCCTCAGCATAGGAAATCAGTTTCAATAGAAATGACGGTATTGTTACAAGTTTGTTTGCCCCTGTACGTCTGATTGTATCAAACTGCAGCTCCGGATTACCGGGTCCAACCCTTACAATCCCTGCCCCCAGCTTTCGTAAACCCAGGAAATAGGCCAAACCTGCCATAAACCTCCTGTCGAGCGTGACCATAAGCTGGAAAACATCATCCTGTGTGGCATTAGCACATCTGAATGACATATGTTCGTTGAGTGCAAGACGCTGAAGATCATTCTCTGTTTCCACGAACGTCACAGGAGCACCTAATGTGCCTGATGTGGTGAGGTAATCTATAATCATTCCACGTCCTACGCAAATAAAGTCCTTATTGCGAAGCTGAAGATCCTCCTTGGTAGTAACCGGCAATTTTTGTAAGTCCTCGACAGTCCTGATACCTGAAATATCTATTCCACTATACTTGTCCTTGTAAAATGCAGAATGCTTCATTACATAGGCTAGGATCTCAGGAACTTTTGAGTCCTGAAATGCCTTAATATCTTCCCTTGTGCACCTGGATAGCTCTTTGTACATCACCTTAATTTTATATGCCTGTACTGATCGTTATCAATATTATTTTCTAGTAATGGCTCGTCAACGCCTTTTAAGTATTTTGAGAAAAATGCCCGGATATACTCATTAACCGTTGCATCGATCTCATTTGAGTTGACATCCCCAATCATCTTTTTCAAATCAGCCTCATCTATAAAATGCAATGAAACTGCATCACTAAACAGAAAGTGCTTCGCCCTCTTAGCAGTAAAACTATGGAAATCCGGTCCGGAATTACGGAATACCATTTCATTGCCTATACGCCACAGCTCATAGTGCTCACTTTCCATAAGCATAAAAGGCATTTCAACCGGCCTGTCTATAATGTCACCAAATTGAAATCCGTCAAGATTAACCCCTGCCGTGATCCGCTCATTGTCATCAATGCATAGTTGCCCGGCAACAGCACCACCAAGCGACTGCCCCATTACACCTATCCTATCAACATCCATAACTTCGAAGACACCACCGCCTGAGTCATTTTTGCAAACATAGTACAGATAATCAATAAATGCCTTATTGTCTGTCGTCCATCTTCTAAGCACCCTGTCAAATCTTTTCAGTTTCTTTAGATAAATTCTGGTAGCATCCTCTATCTGCTTATCAGTATCAAGTTCAAATTTGCGAAACTTCTCGACCAACACGAGTTGAAGGTATGCAAGCTGAGCCTTTTTCTTCTTCATCAGCACACCCTTGCCACTCTGTTCTACATAAGGCTGCTCATATGGGTGATTGACACTGCAAACAATAAACCCATTACTTGCAAGGTTCTCTGCTATACCTGTATAGAAATCCGCCATACCAAAGTAGAAACCGGGATTGAACAAAACCACAGGAAACTTCTGACCTTTAATTGGGGCTACCTTGCCTTTAACAGTATTTGTGGTACTTTCCTTTATTTTTCCCACCAGCTCCTTGTCAAGTCCTACAGCCTTAAAGATATCTGCCACTACCTCATCTGGATAATCTGCAAGTAAGATTTCGTATTCAGGCTGTCCTTCAACCTGAGCAGGAAACCATATCTTTACATAGATTTCTCTGTGTTTCTTCTTTGCAATAAAGGTCTCCATTCGCGTACTATCAGTCACAAAAACCTTCATTGTGCCTATGGCATAAGGCCCACTGGGTTTGGGCAGTATCGATTGTTCGTTTCGTCCTTCGGCCTTTGCAAATAAGTTGATAGTCAATGCAAAACCAAGAACCAGTAGCTGTCTAAACATAATTAAGAGTCTTAAAGCCTATATGGCACAATTATTCAAACAGTTTTATTAGACAATCATAAAAATCCTACCATCACAGCCTTTTAATAAAAGCTCACCAATCTTACACATTCTTTTCACTTAACACCATGGTCCCTCAACTCACTAAGTCTACTTTCCAGCTGCTCCTTCTCCGATTTCCTTGCAACCTCCTTTTCAAGTGCTTTGCGATAACATTGCCCTGCTTTTTCAATCTCTCCCTTCAACTGCCAGCATTCTCCCGCAATAAACCATGTATGGAAATACTCAGGATTACTATCTACAAGTTCTTGGATCTCATCAACACTAATACCTTCAGCATCACCACTCTTTAGTTGTTCCTTAAGCTTGAAAATCAACTCTTTATATCTAACAAAATCTTTATACCTATTGGAATACAAGAACGGATCAGCTTCAATAAGAGCCGTAGTATCATCGATAGCATCACCCGGCACAGGAGTGCCTGTGAATATATCATTCAGGTTGTAACACATGTATGCTCCAAGCTGATAAGGATTTGCTGACACCCATATCTCAAGTCTTTCGGGACGAAAAACAACCGAGTGATGTGCTATAAGCTGATTTACAGCTTTTTCATTACACATCCCTATATCAGCCCCGTCCATACCACTTTGGTCACGCAGCACTGCAGCTACGGTCTGTGGTGTGTGTACCG
The DNA here is from genome assembly GCA_964396555.1 of uncultured Alkaliflexus sp. Taxonomy (GTDB): domain Bacteria; phylum Bacteroidota; class Bacteroidia; order Bacteroidales; family Marinilabiliaceae; genus Geofilum. The sequence continues at coordinate 10,960 of CAYNFX010000008.1, read as the reverse complement.
GGATGCTGTCGATAAGCTGACGGGTACGCATTAGGCGATAAGGTGAGGAACCATCCTCAAGTGCCTCCAGATTCAGCTTTGTTGAAGCCAGTCTGTCACTTTGGTAATGATTTGTTAGTACGAGTACATTTGATTCCGAATCATAGATTGCACACTGATCTACCGACTTCTCTATTACTACTGCCGTACCATCTTCTGCCGAAGCCACGAGAAAGCATTCTGCAACAAAGACCTCTGCCTCGTTAATAATCTCAAAGGCCTCCTGAATATTTGAAGCATATTGTAGCACCTTGCGGGCAAGTATAGAAACAGGTGTTCTTGCGGAGGTCGGGATTGCTGAATTGGCAGCATTAAGTGAGATTGTAAGGCCCTTGTCATTCATCCCGGACACCACACCAATCATTCCAGCCCAGGTGATAAAGGCAAAATTATGCCCGCTCTCAGGCCTGTAGAAGGCAATTATCTTATTTGATGCAAAATCATCACCCATTGAAAAGTCCATATTACGTCCAATCAACATACTACCGTCCTCAGTCCTCTCTCCCTTGACCATAAAGGCAGTACATGCTACCAGGTTCATATTCTGAAGAGCATGCCCTATATCGTGCGCAGCGTGATAGTTGAGCATACGTGGATAAGCGTCTCCTATAAAATCATATTCATCAGATGCAAAACGGCTTACCCCGTATATTTCTTCACGGTATTCGGCCGGTATGTATTCATCCAGGTTTCTGTTGTACCAAGCCAAAAGGCTCTTCAAAAACTTAAGATAAGCATCCGATGGTATTAGTTGCCTTATACCTTCAACAAAGTATTGTTCCTGCAGGGCATTTAGACTATCTGTAAGCACACCGTTTTTGTAACCCAACTCGAAGGGCGAACCCGACACGTACATCTCCCATAAGCCTTCCCTATTCTTCCTTAGCCAACTGTCATCAAACAGGTACAATTCGTTACCGACATAAACCTTATGAGGACTGCCCTCAAACGGATTCTCCACGATGGGATCCACTATTTTAACCGCCTGCCGGAACAGCACCGTCCCTACTACCAGTAACAGCACCAGGATTATGACTACTCTTAAGAGTCTTCTAATTAGCTTATGCATTTCCTGTAATTAACCGAATTAATAATCAGTTAGCCTCCCTGATCTCTCTTATAAGTTTGTTGATATCAATAAGCACGGAACTTGCAATTATTGAATTCATGGCAACGCCCATGATCCCATGCACACCAATACTCTGCCCTGTCATGATAAAGTTGCTTAACCTTGTTCTGACAGGCATATAGGGTCCTACTTCGCTTTTGTAATCTTTTGCAATACCGTACATTGAACCTTCGGGTGAACCAGTATAATCACGGTAGGTCAAAGGCGTTGACGAAAACCATGACTCAGTAGCCTCACTTATGCCAGGGAAGCGCTTTTCAAGCATTTCATACATACGCCTTGCCCTGTCAGCCTTAAAGGCCTCATAGGCAGGATCACTATTGCGACGTTTCTTATCCTCCCAGCGTGCCACCTCATCATAGTGCATAAAGGTTATAACAGTGGCACTCTCAGCCCATGTCGGATCCTCATCCGGCGAGGTGTACATCATTACAGATTTTGGCCATTCCACCAGACTGTACTCAGCTCCCCAAACATTCCTACTTGTCGAATAATAAATGCTTGAAGCAAAGTGACGAAAACTCTTCTTTCTGAATTTTATATAGAGAATGAACGAACCTATTGTATTGGGCATTTCAGTGAGTCGCTTGATAAAGGGTTTCCTCAACACACCCTCGTCAAACATTCTTACAGAATAAGCAGGATGGATACTGGAGTAAAAAGTGTTTGCAAAAAACTCCTCCCCATCCTCTGTTACAGCTGCCACTGCCTTGAATTCCTCACATTTAATCTTTACAACCTTCTTTCCTGTCAGAACTTCACCGCCCTGTTCCCTGATTACGCTTACAAGTGCATCAGCGAGATGGGAACTGCCACCTTTAATTGTAAAAGCGCTCTGAATAAATACACAGTTGATAAGTGCATGCACATAAAAGGGTGTTCGTTCGGGAATACCTGCATATAGTCCATTATTTGCCAAAAGCACAGCACAGAGCTCCTCGTTAGCTGTCAATGAACTGATTACATCCACCAGCCCCTCTGTTGAGAAAGGACTTACATTGTCCTTTTCCTTGTCGATATCCCTCAGATTAAGAAAGGGGTTGCTGTTCCATACTGAACGAATCTTGTCTACATACTTTCTGATAGCCGTCTCCTCTTCTGGGAAGTAGGAAATCAGTCTGGCTGCATAGTTTTCAAACCCCGAAGCGCAGCCGTATTCCCTGTCACCTATAATTATTCTGTCATAACAATCGGGATCAAGCCTATCAAACTCAACCCTGTCAAGCACCCCAAGGTAGCTGAATATTCTATTTAAGATCTGTCCTTTCTCCATCGCACCCACGTAGTGCAATCCTGTATTAAAGATAGCACCGTTCCTTACAAAGCTCTGCAGATTTCCACCTGCTACCTTACCCATTTCAAGCAAGACAACCTTGAAGCCGTGCCTGGACAGAAAGGCACCGCACATCAACCCACCAAATCCGCTTCCTATAATCACTATGTCATACTTGTTTCTCATACTTACTTAAGTTTAGTAATAACATAGGTTATATTTGAAGTGCCCAGATAGGCATTATCGTACACTTTGCATTCAAAACCCTCATTGCGTGCAAGTTCCTTAACAAGTGAACCTGAAACGAAGGTCAGTCCATAATCAGTCTTGTTGAAATTAAGTAGCTTGGTAGAGAAGAACTCCGTTAGTTTTGTAAAGAAGGTCCCTCTCTTGAGGTCAGTATCAGCATCACGGATAATTATCATTCCCTCAGCAGGAAGCCTGCGCAGGCAGGCTTCAACTATAGCCCTTTGTATACTTTCAGGCAGGTAATGCAGCACATCGCTGAAGATATAAACATTCCCTTCGGGAAGTTCTTCTTTTGCAATATCCATGAATATAAAGCTCACCGATGGCCTGTCAAAAAATGCATTCTGAGCCATCATTATCTTTTCCTCGTCATAGTCCACCCCGACAATCGTTCTGCCGGGAGAAGTCAGCGCAAGCATTCCCGAAAGGAAACCATAGCCGCATCCTACATCAACAACATGTGCATCACAGGGAACGATCTCATCAAAGAACTTGTAATTTTTCTCCAGATTCAGTTTCACCTTCATATACCATTCCAGGACCGGACCCTTGAAAATATAACGGTGAATCAATTGTACCCTCATATAGTCAGCGGTTTCCAGTTCCCTGCATATCTGAATAAACTCACTGCGATAGAATGCTCTAATCTGTCTAGCCTGGCTGAGATAGCTCATTCCTTCTGAGGTCATCACTCCTTCAGGCTTGATTCTGTCAAAGAGCTTAAGGGTTATCTGTCCCCGTCTGAGAAAGAACTCCGCTTTGGGCAATACATGGTGAGCACCATGTATCATTACCGGTTGTATGTCCAATCCAAGAGTCTCAGCAACAGCAAAGGCTCCCTGATGAAAACGGCCGATACTGCCATCCTCGCTCCTGCTACCTTCGGGAAAGATAAGGATGGAATAACCATGGGCAACCTTATCCTTAAGGAAGTCTACTCCCGGTTCTAATCCCCTGAATGCAGGGTAATAATCTGCAAAACGGATAAAGGCTCCATAAAAAATATTGTAATAGACCCACCTGTTTGTAAAGACTATTAACTTAGGATAATGAGCAAGCAATATTGCCAAATCAAGGTGGGACTGATGGTTTGAAATAATCACTGCAGGCTTTGACACATCTGCCTTCTCCTTTCCGATAACACGTTTCTTTATTGGAAAGGCCATAGCAACCACCAGCCTTGAGGTCTGATGTATCAGGAAGGACATTGCAGCTTTCTTATTGGCCCTTGGCACTGGCATTACAACCAACAGCGGTACAAGCATAGTGAGTATCAGTGCCAGGATAAGGAATCCTATAAAGGTAGCACCAGAAAGGATTGCATCAGCCAGACACAAAGGCTGCCTGCGTCTGACACCTTTGGTGTAAACAAGATGCCTGAACAGGCGTGGTGTAAGAATAAATGAAATGATAAGTACTGAACTAATCCCAATAATCGAAACAAGTGCGATTGATTTGATTGCAGGGTGACCTGCAAAAACAAGCACTCCAAAGCCTCCTATCGTAGTCAGAGCCGACATTAATACCGACACCTTGTATCGAGGGAGATGATCACCTCCATACTTGAAGTTGTCAATCATTCCGCTAACAAGCAAAATACTGTAGTCAAGTCCAAGTCCGAATATCAGACTTGAAATTATAATATTGAAAATATTGAACTCTATCCCTGTCAGGCCCATTATTCCAAGCGTCCATATCCAGCCGGTCAATATTGGAATAAAAGTGACGGCAGCAAGTTCCATGCGACCGTAGAACAGCAGCAGAATTACAAATACTATCAGCATAGACAGCCATGATAGTCTATTGAAATCCTCACGAAGGATATCAAGTAGCCTATTGATCATCAGCTGTTGATCAAAGATTACCAGTTCCGTCCTATCCGTCAGTTTATCAATTAGTTGCGGCTTCATTTCAGGCTCAGCCTTCAGCACTGAGGCTACGTAATACTCACCACCGCTTTCACTTATAAAGTTCTTCAGGAAGGCATCAATTACCGGAGCAAAGTGAGTGGCATCCTTTACCTCAAAGTCACTGTCGAGCAAGCCGTAAAAGCTTCCGAAAGCTTCTTCCTTTATTTTAAAAGACCGTCCTGCATCTAAAAGTGCAGAGCGAACCATCTGTTTTTTTTCAGGTGTCCAGTAGTTATTCCACCTCTCAATCTTATATTGCTGACTCTTGCTACCAGGTATCAGCTTGACTGCTGATGTAAGGCTTCGTGCATAGCCATCATTAACAACACCATTAAGAAATTCAAGGCTTTCCTCACTCCTGTCAATGGCCTCTGAAAGACTTTCACCATGGCTAAATACAAAGACTGCACTGTTGGCCTGGGCACTTATCTTCATCAGAGCCTTCTGGGCTGCTGTCAACTCATCGGACTGATAGTTGAGTGCCGAGATATCACTGTTAAAACCAAGGTGTTTAACTGAAATAGCAAAAACTACGGTTAACGCCAGTACTGTTCCAACTAGAATATTGCGACTGTGCAAATTGGGTTTTACAAGCGAATCGAACAGTTCTGCCCCCTTGTTGCCTATGTCAAACTTAATGTTCCTTGCTATTACTGGTAACACAGTAAGAGCTACAAGACAGGACACTATTATCCCAAAGGTGGAAAACAAGCTAAGCTGTTTTAGCGCTTCAGAGCGAAGCACATAGATACAAAGCAGAGCCGCTGCTGTTGTAAGTGCACTCAAGAATACAGGCATCGAGACCTTCCTGAGGGATTCCAGCACAGAGTTTGTTTCTCTGGCATGTGCAAACACGTGAAGTGAATAGTCAATCGTGATACATAGCAGTATAGCTCCTACACCCAATGCGATAATCGACACCTCACCCATTATCATGCTTACAGCCAACAAGGCCAACATTCCGCCTATCCCCGCAGGGATAAAAAGCATAAAGATCATCCTAAGGCGCCTGAAATAAAGACGAAACAAAACACTAAGAAACAGGATAGACATTGAGACCGTCACAAGTATATCCTGCTTTACCTGACGTGAGTTCTCTACGGCTACCAGGGTACCGCCATAGGCCTGGACCTTTAGGTCAGGCATACCCACAGCAAGTGAATCGGCACTTTCGCTGATAATATCGGCAAGACGACCATTTTCCCTTGTATTAGACGACGGGTACATGGGATTGATAAACATCATAAGGTGTTTATGATCGGACGTAAAGATGTGCCCCCGGTAAACCTCGAAGTTCTCATCAATGTTAAAGGCCGATAGCTTGCTAAGCGCAGTGGATGCTATATTGAGCGGGTCTGAAAAGAAAAACTTCCTAGTTGCTATCCCTGCCGGGGAAATAAGAGTGCGGTACCCAGACTCTACCTGAGCATGAATGGCTTCAGGACTGAGAATACTATCAAGCCTCAGGTAATCCGCATCATCCAAATAGAAGGGCAGGTTTTCCTGTACAAAGCCAAATAGCCCCAATATAGTAGATTGATCCACAAGAAAGTCAACCTCCTCTAGCAGGCTACTGTCACGGTTAACTGACTGATAGAAGATCTCAGCTCCTTCAAGTAGTTTTTCCTCATCGACCTCTACTGTGTCCTTTAGTGAAAATGTTATTACAATACGTTCTGCCAGTTCGGAACTGTTGAAAACATCAGCAATCGCGTTAATGCGCTCGTCACGTGGAATAAGTGTGCTGACATCTTCAGTGAAGGATATTCGGGTAACAAAGAAAACTGAAACTGCCACCAGCAGTATCGCCACAATGCTTGTTACCGCAAGATTATGCAACAAAAGTTTGTATATCCTAACAAATATATTGTTCATCTATTTTCTCTTAAAAATGATCAAAAGCAGGTATGACAATGCTCCGGCTAACAACCCGGCAATACAGGACAAGCCTACTGCTCCTAATAAGTACTGGACCAGATTTTCCTTGACTCCGCTAATTGACAGTTGTACATCGACCGCCCAAGACCCTTCTCCCATCATATAGCCACCAAGTACATAACTCAGGTAAATAATAAAAGGAATCATAGGTGGCAGACTGATATTAGCTGCTATAAAAAAGATTGTCTTGTTGAGTGACAGTATATGGGCAACAATAAAGCCCACAAGCAACTGATAGCCCCATATCGGGAAAATACCCATAAACACACCAAAGGCAATAGCGGCAGCTATCTCAAAGTTGCTCAACGAGGTTGCAGTAGCTTTGGCCTCCCGGTATATATCTTTAAGTGATTTTTTGCTATACTCTATGTACAGGCGGCGGGGATGATACCACAGCAATGCCAGGAGCACCAGTACTGTATTGAGCACACTAATACGTGCAAAGTCTTTGAATGGTCTGAAGTGGCTAACCCGCACCTCCTTAGGTGGATAATAGACATCAATGGGGGCAGATGAAATATCTACTCCCTTCCATGATGCTCTGACAAGCACTTCGACCTCAAACTCATACCTACCACTGAAAAAGCGCATGTCGTGCAAAGGTTCAAGTGGATACAAACGATAGCCTGACTGTGTGTCGGGCATCTCAAGTCCGGTAGTGACTTTAAACCAGAAGTTTGAAAACTTATTTGCAAAACCGCTCTTGCTGTTCATATTCTTCTGATTTAGATTCCGCGCACCAATAATTACAGAATTTGGATGTTCGTCAATCAAATCGAGGAATACTTTCAGGTCTTTTGCAAAATGTTGACCGTCCGAATCAATTGTAATGGCATGTCTATAACCTTTGGCCCAGGCTTCCCTGAATCCGGTCTTAAGGGCATGCCCCTTACCCTTGTTGACAGGATAACTAATCAGGTCAATATTATCATACTTGCCAAGAATATCCAAAGTAGAATCTGTGCTGCCGTCATTTACTACAAGAACATCGTCGCTGTAATTGAGTACATCATCCAGCACTCCTTTAAGGAAGGAGGCGTTATTATAGGTGGGAATAATAACACAGCACTGCTTGGCCTTAAACAAGGACTTAGTTAGCATATCCGGCACAGAACTCTCCATTTAGCTTCAACACTTTACGTTCACCATCAGCCAGAGTGGCACTGACTTCCAACGATTCACCAATATGCCTGTACCTGATATCTACAATGAGCTCTTGGCCATCAAAGGGATTGTGCATAGAGAGAAACTTTATCTCACGGGCACTGCCTAGCATCAACCGTTTGCCAAGTGCCTCAGACAATACTGCCCTGACAAGCCTTAGCTGACAAACCCCGGGCGTAACCGGGGCACCGGGAAAATGACCGCGATACACAAGATGCTCCCTGTTAAACCTTGCAGAGGCAAGTATCTTACCATCTTCGGCACTAATAACCCTATGCTCAAACAAATCCTTTTGATCCATCAGTTCATAACATTTACACGTTCCATCCTAACCTGCAGAGGAACTCCGCGATAGGAAAACTTAATACTTTGAGGTTCGGCCCCGTGGCCGAATCCAAACTCAGCCTTTATCACAGTAAGGGCATTTCCCCTGTATTTGGCACTTTGCAGCTGACCGTCAGCCCCGTAAATATATACAAAAGAATCCGACAAATGACGGAATCTCAGCTTCCTAAGCTGTCGGCATTCTATATCTCGTTCCTTGATTTTCCTTACATACGAGGGATCCTGAATCAACAATCTGAAGTTGGCTCCAATCAGTTTGATAAGTTTATTGTTGTTGAAAAACTCCTTGGCCGAAACCGTAGTAAAATGATCATTTCTGTATTTAAGGTCCATCAGTGTAGGACCAAACTCTGAGAGAAAAACGACATGGACCGAACTGTCGGTACGTATCTGCTTAATAAGTACAAGCCCACTGAACTCGTAATCGCGGAATTTTATAAAAATCCTGTATAGAAGCGAGTTGTTTAAAGGTCCGAGGACCATGCTGTAGTCATTCCCGGCATCCTCAACAGCAAACCCTTCAGAATTGTTGGTTCCCTCAGGACTGTCCATTCCTCCGGCAAATGCGAAAGAGGCTGTAAGTAGCAAACTACTTAATATCAAATATACTTTCAGGTATCTCATTATTCAGCTTCCTGTTGACAAAGGTTATCTGGGTATAGTCAGTTTCCGTCTCATGCATTACAACCTTCTCAGCACTAAGGTCGGACTTTGAAAGATAGATCTCGGTGGTTTGAAGGAAACCTTTAAGAGCAGCATCTATAGGTCGGAGCTTGAGCAGGTAGGAACGGTCGTTCTCAAACATATCTATCTCGAATCGCTTGTCACCTGCCAGTGTACCTCTGGCTATCTTCAGTATCAGGTCATTCATCTCCCTGAAAGCCGGATTTCCTGCCACATCATAGACCTTAACCTTACCACCATCCTTTATATAGAAGTTTCCGTTGCGTATGGCAATAATATACTCATAAGGCTGGTCATACTGCCACCTTAACTTGCTTTCATGTTTGTACCAGAACGTTCCCTTGCTAACCAGTACCTCATCAAGATATTCCATTTTCTTTTCCTGCACGAAGTCGCTTGTAATGGAATTTATCTTCAGGGAATTATCCATAATCTTTTTCTCAACCACAGCAGGATCAGCCACACGCCTAAAACTCTTGTCCTGTCCATAAACTGTAGTAGCAGCCAACACTAACAATAATAAACCCAAGTATCTCATAATATTGTATTTAGTCATGAAACAAGGGTTTCCAGGTCAACGCACCTGTAGCCCTTTTCCTTTAGATAGAGCAATAACCTCTCCAGAAGTGGTATTATGTTTGCTGAAGTATCATGCAATAACACTATATCTCCACCCTTCAGCTTCTTTACGATCCTTTTGAACACTACCTCTGTGTCCTCATTCTTTGTATCAAAGGATCTAACACTCCATCCGGCAATCTTTAGGTTCAGTCCCTTCAAGGCTGAGGCAATCATAGGATTGGTAACACCAAAGGGCAAACGAAACCACTGATGTTTAATTCCTGAAACATTCTCAATCACAGACTTTGCCGTTAGTATATCCTCCCTTATCTTTTTGGGCCCCATAAGCGGAAAGCTGCTGCTGTGTGACCATGAATGATGACCGACAAGATGTCCTTCAATTATCATCCTCCGCACTATAGCCTCGTGGCCTGCGATCCTGCTACCTATAAGGAAAAAACTCCCCTTGGCATTAAATCTTTCCAGCAGGTCCAGTATCTCTATACTTGTTTCGCATGGACCATCATCGAAGGTCAGCGCTATCATGGAACTTTTCTCCCTGTTACAAGTTACAGCCTCTACATAGACTCCGGAAGCTATATTTGCAGAAGCCCTAACCAGGAGGAATAACAGTAAGGCAATCCAGACTATCAGAGTGATCACTATAGTCTGAGCGCCCAGGTCTGCAACAAAAAGCAGCAGCATCCCGGCAACAAAGATGGTGAGGATCAACAGTCTGTTAAACCTTCCTGAGAAGGATAAGTGAAAATTCGGCATCCCTGTTATAGCTAAAAATAAGAACGTTCTTAATTTCCCTACCCTCTACTTTCCTCGCAAGGGCAGATGCCGGAACTCGCCCGGTGGCTATAGCCCTGTGAGCCATAAACATTGCCAATCCGGCAGCACTCATAAACTCCCCGCAAAGCTTTTTATATTCAAGTAGAGAAGCGTCTGCGAAATACTCCTCACTTACGTTATACCAGCTATTTAGAGATGAATCGCCAGTTCTACCCGTAACAAGCAAATCAATACTGTCTTTTGTAAGATCGTTACGATTTAAAAAGACATCCAGTCTGGCAATTAGTTCATCCCTGCTATCCAACTTGCTAAACACCTCTATATCTCCCAGCTTCGCTGAAGCACCATTAGGATCTTTGCTTAAAAGAAAGAAAGATGCTCCTTCCGAATAGAATATCCCATTATCAGCACAGCCCGCTTCCTGCATCAGGCCAAATGCTGTGTCATTAAGCTCATCAACAGCTCCTGTCAGTACAAGACCGGCCTCTCCATCCTCAATAATCATAGCTGATTCAAGCAGGGAGGACGCAAAAGACAGGTTCTTCTGTGAAAAGGTAAGATTGTGTCCCTTGCAACCAAGCATAAGGGCAATCTGACCGGCTATAGTGTTGTGTGTAGATTGGATAAAAGGAGTTGGATTTAGCATCTGCTCATCGTTTTCGATGAGCAGGTCTAAAAATCTGACAGTATCATCCATACATCCCAGACCGGTACCAACCACGATAGAATCGGGTTTTTCAACCCCGGCGCGTTTCAGACAGGCAGATGCTGTGGCAACACCCATTCGGAGTATGGCACTCATTCGCCTAATCAGACGGGCATCAATATACTGTTTGTATTCGGGAGTCCGGGCTCTGAGAAAGCTCTCAA
>CAYNFX010000007.1:42288-43390 GCA_964396555.1 uncultured Alkaliflexus sp. | reverse complement strand
GGCTTTTGAGCTGCAATCATAGGACATACTTCAAGCATGTGAGCCTGCAGAATTGCGCTGTTTTCTCCGTCAAAGTTAAGCGTATAGTCTTCAAGGAATGAACAGCCCTTAGGCATACCATAGCTCATTACATACATAGTGCGGTACAGGGCTGCTGTCTTCCAGTCACCTTCAGCTCCGAAACCATAGCCCTCAGCCATAAGCCTTTGTGAAGCTATACCTGGAATCTGGTCAACACCTGCAAGGTCATCAAAGTTGGTTGTAAAGGCCTTGGCACCCTTTTCTTTCAGGAACTTGCGCAATGCCAGCTCAATACGGGCTGCATGTACTACTTGTCCCCTCTTCTTTCCGCCTTCCTTGCAGTCAGCTGATACTTCATATTCCTTTTCGTATGTCTTAAGCAGTTCTGCAACTTCAGCTTCCGGAATAGCATTCTGAACAGCAACAAGTTCTGCAATAGGACAGTAGTCAACATGGTAACCAAACTTGATTTCAGCATCAACTTTGTCACCGTCAGTTACTGCTACATTGTTCATCTGATCGCCAAAGCGAACGATACGCATGTCCTGTGCATCGGCCCAGGCAGCAGAAACTCTCATCCATACTGATAGTTTCTCCTGTACTTTGGGATCCTGCCAGTGACCAACAACAACCTTACGTGGCTTGCGCAGACGGGCTGTGATATGACCAAACTCACGGTCACCGTGAGCACTCTGGTTCAGGTTCATAAAGTCCATATCCATTGTTTCCCAAGGTATCTCCTTGTTAAACTGGGTATGAAAGTGAAGTAATGGTTTGCGCAGCTCTTGCAGACCATGAATCCACATTTTAGATGGTGAGAAGGTGTGCATCCATGTAATAACACCTATACACTTGTCATCATAATTGGCTGCCTTAAGTGTTGCTGTTACTTCTTTTGCAGAGTTAACAGTGCCTTTATATACCACCTTTACGGGCAACTTGCCTGAAGCATTCAGCCCATTGACCATTTCATTTGAGTGACCGTCTACAGCTATTACAGCATCACCGCCATACAGCAGCTGAGCTCCTGTCACAAACCAAACCTCAAAATCTTTATACATAACTATCAAGTTTAATTTTT
>CAYNFX010000007.1:0-42188 GCA_964396555.1 uncultured Alkaliflexus sp. | reverse complement strand
AGAAAGGCAGACTTCGTGCGGGGAGAACTTATTAACGACGTTCCGGTCGAGAAGACTAATGAGTCCAACGGCACCTATGTGGAATTTATTCCTGATGGCAATATCTTCGGTAACTATGGATTTAAGGATGAGTTTGTAGAGAATCTGCTTAAGAACTATACCTTCCTAAACTCGGGACTGACAATAGTATATAATGGCACTCCCATTGTTTCAAAGAATGGATTGCTCGATCTTCTTGAAGAGAAGATGACGGAACCGGGCATCTATGCTCCTATCCACCTTAAGGGAGAGGATCTTGAGATTGCATTGACCCATGCCGAGCAGTATGGCGAGGAGTACTATACCTTCGTCAATGGTCAGCACACCACCCAGGGAGGAACCCATCTTATAGCTTTCAGGGAAGCTGTTGTCAAAACCATCAGGGAGTTTTACAACAAAAGCTTCGACGTGGCAGATATCCGTCAGGGTATGGTTGCCGCAGTAAGCATCAAGATAGAGGAGCCGGTTTTCGAATCTCAGACCAAGACAAAACTGGGATCAAAGGATATGTCACCTGATGGAGTATCAGTGCGCAACTTTGTGCATGACTTCATCAAGAAACACCTTGACAACTACCTGCATAAACATCCTGAAGTAGCAGAAATCATGCTACGCAAAATTCAGGATTCAGAGAAGGAAAGAAAGGCAATATCAGGTATTCAAAAGCTGGCTCGCGAACGTGCCAAGAAGGTAAGCCTTCACAACAAAAAACTGCGCGATTGTCGTATTCACTACAATTCAAATGCGGAGCGGAAACTGGAATCAGCGATCTTTATTACTGAGGGAGACTCTGCAAGCGGATCAATCACCAAGGCCCGCGACGTCGTAACACAGGCGGTGTTTTCCCTCAAGGGAAAACCCCTTAACTCCTACGGGCTGAGCAGGAAGGTGGTGTACGAAAACGAAGAATTCAACCTTTTGCAGGCTGCACTTAACATCGAAGAAGGCATGGAATCGCTACGTTACAATTATGTAATCATAGCTACAGATGCCGACGTTGACGGTATGCACATTCGTTTGCTGCTTATTACCTTCTTCCTGCAGTTCTTCCCTGAGCTTATCAAGAACGGCCACCTCTACATACTTCAGACCCCGCTATTCAGGGTAAGAAACAAGAAGGAGACCAGATATTGCTATTCTGATGAAGAAAAGCAAAAAGCTATCAAGGAACTGGGACCCAATCCTGAGATCACCCGATTCAAAGGTCTTGGTGAAATCTCACCCGATGAATTCAAGTATTTCATAGGAAAAGATATGCACCTCGACAGAGTTCGCATGAAAAAGGAAGACTCATCCAAGGATCTGCTTGAGTTCTACATGGGTAAGAATACTATGAGCAGACAAAACTTTATCATCGAAAATCTCATTGTTGATGAGGAAATGTTATAATCAGGCCTTAGGGTAAAAAGAGGTTACAAATAAAGACGATGGACAAGGACAATTCATATTACGATAACGACGAGTCTGAATACAGGGAAGACGGCAGCAACGGAGAGGAGGGCTTTGACGGCTCTGTAAATGGTGACGGAGCTACAGAACATCCCGGAGGCATACCCGTCATAACCCCTATGCAGGGTATGTACCGCGACTGGTTCCTGGATTATGCCTCTTATGTTATCCTGGAACGTGCAGTACCCCACATTAACGACGGACTTAAGCCAGTACAAAGACGTATTCTGCATTCAATGAAACGCCTCGATGATGGTCGTTTCAACAAGGTGGCCAACATCATCGGTCATACTATGCAGTTCCACCCCCACGGAGACGCATCAATTGGCGATGCCCTGGTTCAGCTCGGTCAAAAGGACTTGCTTATAGACACTCAGGGTAACTGGGGCAATATTTATACGGGCGACAGGGCTGCAGCACCTCGTTACATCGAGGCAAGGCTTACAAAACTGGCTAACGAGGTTGTTTTTAACCCCAAAGTCACTGAATGGAAGCAGTCCTATGACGGCCGTAACAAAGAGCCCATTACCCTGCCGGTTAAGTTCCCACTCCTGCTTGCGCAGGGCGTGGAAGGTATTGCTGTGGGTCTGGCATCCAAGATTCTCCCTCACAACTTTGGGGAACTGATAGATGCTTCTGTAGCATATCTGGAGGGAAGGAATTTCGAACTGTATCCCGACTTCATAACAGGTGGGATGCTTGACGTATCAAGATATAATGACGGATTGAGGGGAGGCCAGATCAAAGTACGCGCACGGATCAGTAAGCTGGACTCCAAAACCCTTGTGATCACAGAAATTCCATTTGGCAAGAATACATCAACTCTTATTGACTCTATCCTTAAGTCTGTCGACAAAGGCCAGATCAAAGTCAGGAAGATAGATGACAACACAGCCGAAAACGTTGAGATACTTGTTCACCTTGCTCCCGGAGCTTCGCCTGACAAGACCATAGATGCCCTTTATGCATTTACAGACTGTGAACTGGCCATCTCACCTAATTCATGTGTTATAAAGGACAACAAACCAGTATTCCTTGGGGTAACTGAAATACTTAAGGCAAATACAGATCATACCGTTTACCTGCTTACCAGAGAGCTTGAGATACAGAAAGGAGAACTGGAACAGGAATGGCACAACACCTCTCTTGAAAAGATATTTATTGAAAATAAGATTTATCAACGTATCGAAGACTGCGAAACCTTTGAAGCAATCATCCAAACCATCGATCACGGATTGGAACCATTTAAGCATAAGCTGAAAAGGGAAGTTGTTCGTGAGGATATTATTCGCCTGACAGAAATCAAGATCAAACGTATCTCACGTTACGATTCTAAAAGGGCTGATGATTACCTTTTGTCGATAGAGGAAGAACTTGAGACTGTAGAGTACAACCTTAGGAACATTATCCCATTTTCAATTGAGTATTTCAAGAGACTCAAGAAGAACTATGCTGCTAAGTACCCCCGCAAGACAGAGCTTAGAAGCTTTGAAAACATTGAAGCTACCAAGGTTATCGTTAATAACGAAAAACTTTACATCAACCGTGAAGAAGGCTTTATCGGCACCGGTCTTAAAAGGGATGAATATATTTGCGAGTGTTCCGACATTGACGACGTAATACTGTTTTACGACGACGGCCGTTACATCGTAACCAAGGTACAGGAAAAGGCATTTGTCGGAAAGGGTGTAATTTACGCAGGAGTATTCAAGCGTGGTGATACAAGGACCATATATAACGTAGTATACCGAGACGGCAAGCATGGTACTACCTATGCCAAGCGCTTTGCGGTTACCGGTGTTACCCGTGACAAAGAATACGACCTCACAAGGGGAACAGAAGCATCCAAAATACTGTATTTCAGCGCCAACCCCAACGGAGAGGCAGAAATACTCAAGGTTACTCTCAGACCCCGTGCCCGTATCAGAAACCTCATCTTTGATTATGATATGGGAGAACTTATTATAAAGGGTAGAAGTGCCATGGGTAACATAGTCTCCAAGCACGAAGTTCACAAAATCGTGCTCAAGCAGAAGGGTGCTTCTACGCTAGGCGGACTGAAAATATGGTATGAACCTGAAACCCTCCGTCTGAATGATGATGGAAGAGGTAAGTACCTAGGAGAGTTTAAAGGTGAAGATCAAATATTAGTAATAACAAGGGATGGGCAGTTCTATCAGACAGGCTTTGATCTTAACACTCATTTTGAAGACAATATCCTGGAGATCGAAAAGTATGATCCGGATACAGTCTGGTCGGCAGTTTACTTTGATGCCGAGCAAAATTACTTTTACATCAAGCGCTTCCAAATAGAAAGCACAAGACAAATGCAGCGCTTTATAGGTGAGCATCCGGCATCCTATCTTGTAAGATTGACCAAGGTGGATTATCCACGTCTTGAGATAAAATTCGGTGGAGATGACCAGAAGCGTGAATCCGAAATAGTAGAAGTTTCAGATTTCATAGGTGTAAAAAGTTATAAAGCCAAGGGAAGAAGACTCACTACCTACCAGGTAGAAAAAATCAATGAGCTGGAACCCATGGTCGCTGCTGAACATGATGATGAGGCAGAAGATGCAGAGGATATGGATGATAGGGATGATGCAACCCCGGACGGTCAAATGTCAATATTTGACAACTAGGCCATGGCTGTAAACAGGATATACCTTACAGGCTTTATGGGCTGCGGCAAAAGCACCGTTGGACGAATGCTGGCCCCAGCGCTGAATTGGCATTTTATTGATATGGACAGTTATATCGAGAAAAAAGAGGGACGTACCATTGCTGATATTTTTGCCTCTGAAGGCGAGATCTTCTTTAGGCAGCTGGAAAATCAAGCTCTCCAAAACATAGCCTCAATGGAGGATGTCGTGGTTGCAACCGGTGGAGGAGCCCCCTGTTTTCTAAATAATATGCAACTAATGAACGACAGTGGACTTACTATTTACCTTAAAGTAGCCCCTGAGGAACTATTCCAAAGGGTACGTATGGGGAAAACGGAAAGGCCCCTGCTGGCAGGCAAGAGCGACGATGAACTCCTGACCTATATCAGGGAGAAGCTCGAAGAAAGGGAACCATGGTATCAGCAAGCCATGGAAACTGCAGATTCCGGCCTTTGGGGTGTTGAGCACTATCTAAGTATAGTTGAGAAGTACCTGAAATAAATAAGGAAGGGTGGTCCAGCTGGACCACCCTTTCTTATTTTTCAAACCTATCAAAATCCGATTGAGACATTGAATGAGAGGTGAGGATGCGGAGGAGCAGGCACCATCACATAGCCCACTTCCATCGGGAGGAATAAATACCCATTCAAATAGGCATAGGGCATTTCATTTATTATTCTTATCTCACATCTGGGAGGCAACACCCTTACTTTTGGGAAGGGAGGATCAAATACAACATATCCATGTCCCGGATGGTAAGTATAAAAGTGCTTTCCAGCATGGAAATAGTGGTTTCCGTTATGATAAATCCTGTCTATATGCTTTGCAGGAAGGTGCTTGTGATATGCAAGTTTGTGATGAACAGAAGCTTGCTTTGCAGCCGGCTTATGATACACATGCTTATGAGCCTGTGTAGGTTGTGGTGCTTTATAGCGATCAGGTGCAGACTCTGTCCGAGATCTTGCAGTATTATGAGGTTGACGGCGTTCATCTCTGTACTGATATGTATTCTTTTTGTCTTGTTCTTTGCTGGTCCTTTCAACACGAGTTTGAGAGTTTCTATTTTGCTCACTCCTTGCTTTATTGGCCTCAGAACCGTTCTTACGGGCACTGCTGCGGGGACCTCCCTGTGCTGATGCTGTTAATGCAATCATTGCAAGAACTGCTACAACTGTAATCTTTCGAGGTATTATTGTTGTTTTCATGGTTCCCGGTTTTTAAGTTAAACATCTGTTTGGGTTCCTTTATTAGTTAGAAAGCAAATGCTATGCCAATATTAAGAATATCACTGGCAACTCCAACCTTGCAGATTTAAGTCACTATTAGTGAATGAGTAACATTAAATCTGGAATAAATTCTTTTAAAGTAAAAGATTCACTATTTTTAAGCGGATAAACTCAGGAACCAATATGAAGGGAGAAGAACTAAGCAACTTAGGTGAAGCAGCGAGGGCCGCTGCCCTTGAAAAGGAGCTGGCGCGCCTTAAAAGCATTAACCGCAAGCAGTCCGCTAAATACAACCGCCTAAAGAAGATCTTCTTTTTTACAAATATCTTTGTCATCCTTCTTTTCGTAATGATGTTCTCATACAGGATGATACACTGGCCAGCAGGCAAAACGGAGAGCAAGCTTGTGGCAACAGCCGTAAAATTACCTGAACAGGCAGAAAGTATCGAGAATGACACAGATAGTATTGAAGCCACACCACTGCATCCGGAAATTGGAACTGAAGATATGCTTAGCTTTTATGTCCCAGCCGACGGAATATTATTCAGCGTGCAGATTGGGGCCTATACCGGGGTTGATATGAGTACTTATAAATTAAACCTGCTTTCTGTTAAGCAATACAGCTACCAGGATATTAACCAACTGAGTGTTGGAATATTTCAGGATTACAACAAGGCTTTAAGCTTCAAGGATCTCATGCTCCAGATTGGTTTTAATGATTCTTTTATTATTGCCACACTAAACGGTAAACGTATACCTGTTCAGGAAGCTCTTGCAATAAAGAGCACTGCCTCCACAGGACAGACATATTCAACTAATGATTCGGAGCAGGCTGATCTTGGTGCTTCAGGGTTCTGACAGTCTCAAAACTCTCCAAACCCTGTTTAAGAATATATAAAAAACCTTTGTTATTAAGGCAAAACTTTAGATATTCGCCAAGTTGTTGTTCAAATTAGTCTTAGTAAAGACCTTTTGATCTATGAAGGGAGCTATTATCGGAGATATTATCGGTTCTGCGTTTATCGACAGTGATTTAGCGTCAGTTGACTTTCAGCTATTCAGACCTGCATCAGAATTCACAGACGATACAGTTTTGACTCTTGCTACTGCGGAATCAGTTCTCTTCGGTAAGCCATATAAACAAACCCTGATAGACTGGACGCTCAAATATCCTGACCAGGGATACAGAAACAACTTCCTCGCCTGGGCGCAAAAGGGAGGTGAGAGCGATTACGTTAGCGACGGCGACGGAGCCGCCAGACGTATCTCCCCCATTGGTTTTGCTGCTACCTCTATTGAGGAAGCCATGAGGGAAGCTAAAGCAACAACTATTATCACCCATAACGTTCCCCATAGAATAGAAGCAGCACAGGCCTCATCCGTTGCCATCCATATGGCCAAGAATGGTGCTACCCGCAAGGAAATCAAAGCTTTCGTATCAGTGCATTTCGGCTATGACATTGATATAAAAGTAACTGCCTGGAAACAAAAAATAGCTTCCGGAGAACCGCTGATGACACCGGTACCGCCGGCTATAGCAGCCTTCCTTGAAGCATCGGACTTCGAAGAAGCAATTCGCCTTGCAATCTTTATTGGTGGCCCGTCAAACACTATCGCATCTATAGCAGGCGCGCTTGCACAGGCTTACTTCAAACATATTCCCAAGGCCTTCATAAAAAGGGCCCTTGGCAGGCTTACTCCGGACATGGAGGCACTAATGAATGAGTTTGAAACAAAATACGACATCCACGTAGAGGCCACCGCATAGAAAGACAGCGTAGCCTCTGGGCTACGCTGCATATTGAGTCACCAAAATCAACCTTTTACAATTAAGTAACACTCACAGGAGTATTTGGCTCCTGCCTGACATTTATTCCAGAGCCAGTTTGAGCACCTCCATTATATTGGTTACATAGTGGAAAGTAAGCCCTTCGAGATAAATCTCTTTTATCTCTTCTATATCCTTGCGGTTGTCTCTTGGCAGGATTATGTCCTGGATGCCTGCTCGCTTTGCAGCAAGTATCTTTTCCTTGATTCCTCCAACAGGCAACACTTTACCCCTTAGCGTAATCTCCCCAGTCATAGCCAGACGCGGTTTTACCTTACAATTAAGCAATACGGATGCAATAGAGGAGACCATTGTAATACCCGCTGATGGGCCGTCCTTTGGGATTGCGCCCTCTGGTACGTGAACATGTACGTTGCTATTCTCAAAGACCGTAGGGTCAATGTTCAGATCACCAGCCTGCGACTTAAGATACTCAAGAGCCAAAATAGCCGACTCCTTCATTACGTCGCCAAGGTTACCTGTCAATGTAAGGTTGCCCTTACCCTTGCTCAGACTGCTTTCAACAAAGAGAATCTCTCCTCCCACCGCAGTCCAGGCCAAACCAGTAACAACTCCAGTTGTAGCTTCCTTTTCCCACTTTTCTTTGTAGTACCGCTCAACACCCAGCAACTGCCTTACATCGGCAATCTTCATACTCCTGGCAAAGCTCTCACCTGAGGCGATCTTCAAAGCCATCTTCCTGAACAGCTTTGCCAGTGCCTTGTCTAGTTTCCTTACACCCGACTCGCGGGTGTAACTCTCAATAATGTAGGTAAGAACTGCCTTTGAAAGTGTTACCGTACCCTTTGGAATACCATGGGCTTCCATCTGTCTTGGAACAAGGTGCATACGGGCAATCTCGACCTTCTCGTCCACCGAGTAGCCGTTGACCTCTATCAGTTCCATACGGTCTAGCAGCGGATCGGAAACAGTGCTAAGCGAGTTGGCTGTTGCCACAAACAACACCTTGGACAAGTCAAAATCAACGTCAAGATAGTTGTCGTGGAAGGTATTGTTTTGTTCCGGATCCAATACCTCCAGTAATGCTGAAGCAGGATCACCATGAAAGCTCTTGCCCAGTTTGTCAATCTCGTCAAGGATAAACACAGGATTGCCCGAACCGGCCTTTTTAAGGCTCTGAACGATACGTCCAGGCATAGCACCTATATAAGTCTTTCTATGTCCCCTAATCTCAGCCTCATCATGAAGACCCCCAAGTGACATTCTGACATATTTACGACCCAATGCCTCGGCTACTGATTTTCCAAGAGAAGTCTTACCAACTCCGGGAGGTCCATAAAGGCAAAGTATTGGAGACTTAAGGTCTCCCTTGAGCTTGAGTACCGCGAGGTGCTCAAGGATACGTTCCTTGACGTTGTCCAGTCCGTAATGATCCCTGTCAAGGATCTTGCGGGCCCTGCTCAGGTCAAAGTTATCACTTGTATAATCGCTCCAGGGCAAATCGAGCATAGTCTGCAGATAATTGTACTGCACAGAATACTCACCCGAAGTCATATTCAGCTTTCTTAGTTTGTCCAGTTCCCTGTTGAATACATTGCTAACCTCTTTGTTCCAGTGCTTCTTCTTTGCCGCTTCCTGCAAAACCTTTATTTCCTGCTCTATTGGATTACCACCCAGCTCATCCTGAATGGTTTTGATCTGCTGATTAAGATAGTACTCCCTTTGTTGCTGATCAATATCCATCTTGACCTTCATCTGAATATCATTCTTAAGCTCGATTAGCTGAAGCTGCTGCACAAGGTGCTCAGTAAGCACAAGGCCCCTATTCTTCAAATCCTCTATCTCAAGGGTCTTCTGCTTCTGGGCCACATCCATCTCAGCATTAGAAGCAATGTAGTTAATAAGAAACACCGGATTTCTGGTGTTCTTCAAGGCAAAGGACGCCTCAGCCGGAACGGTTGGATTGCTCTTGATAATTCTTAGGGCCAAATCCTTTATAGAACTTACGATTGCTTCAAACTCACGCTTGGAGTCCTCTGCCGGTACTATATCTTCTACGACCTCATAGGTAACTTTCAGATACGGTTCATCGCTGACAAGTTCTTTACTCCTAAATTTCATCCGTCCCTGCACGATAACGGTTGTCGAACCGTCTGGCATTTCAAGTATCTTAAGTACACGGGCAATAGTACCTATAGGATAAAGATCCTTTAGCTCAGGGTCATCCAATTCCTGCTCAATCTGAGCTACAGCCCCAAGGAAACCTTTTGTCCGATGCACATCCCTTATCAGTTTCAAAGATTTGTCCCTACCCACCATTATCGGAAGTATCACTCCAGGAAACAGCACTGTGTTGCGCAGTGGCATCAAGGGCAGATGCTCGGGTAGACTGTCTTCATCCTGCTTTAGATTAAAGTCATCATCTTCCATAAATGGAATAAACTCCGAATCCGAACCCAATAGCTCACTCATCCCTATAGCAATTTTGTATTTCTCCATATTCTATATACTCCTCCTGCCAAAATGACACGCTCCAGGCGAAAATGCTCCCACTTCGACAGCTTTATGCTTAAATTATACGTCCAGACTATAGTGACAATAGCCATGCCAGCTATCCGGTAAAGGTCAAGGATAATACAAAAAGGTGTATATAAACTACCCCAATTAATTCGCCCCCCCTTACAGGGGTGTGATCACCATTATGAGCATGACATAAAAAAAAGGCATCCCTGCTGGAATGCCTTTTAGCTCTTGTACAACAACAGATTTACTTCTTCTTGTTATCGTAATGCTTTTGGTATCTGTTCATGAACTTATCAACCCTACCGGCAGTGTCAACAAGTTTCATCTTTCCGGTATAAAATGGGTGAGAAGAGCTTGTGATTTCAAGTTTAACTATGGGGTACTCAACTCCATCTATCACTTCATTCTCACGAGTATGAACAGTGGAACGGGTTATAAAAGTATCACCGTTTGACATGTCTCTGAAAGCAACCAAACGATAATTCTCCGGATGAATTCCTGTTTTCATGGATCTTCTTTTTTACGCCTCCGGGCACCACTTATTTTACGGTGTTTCGGAAGTCTTCTGTTTAATACTCTGTTATTCTCTCAAAACGGATTGCAAAGGTATATGATATTATCAAATCTACAAAGCATTATTAATTTTTTCATAGCAATAATGCCAGAGATGTTCCTGACCTTTACTCCGACTCTTTTTCAGCAAGTTTGTACTTGGTATCAGTCGGAATACTGCCAGCCCTCTGCTGTTCAGCTCTCTTTTGAGCATCGAACAGATAGCGATAAGTAAGGTGAACCTTTCCATCAGAAGCTCCTGTAGCATCCATCAGAGCACGCATCTTAGGGTTGAAATCGCCTACCCACGACAGTTCAAACTCCTTCATATAAGACTTCCTGGCAACAACGCCTTTTAGATTATAGAAAAGACCTGACTCTATACCAAGGCGCTGATAGCGGGGTTTAATACCCATTATTACAACCCTTGCGCGGGTCATCTCATGTTTCCACTTGTAGTAAACGAACTTCAGCTTGTTCATGAAGTTCATCTTCCCTTTGAAGTGCTTGATTATCTGGTTGACATCCGGGAATATTATTATAAAACCGATAGGATCTTCTTTGTCATAAGCAAACCAGATCAACTCCTCATCCATAAAAGCCTTTGCTTCCTGCAGTGTCTTAAGTAAGTCTTCAGGCTGCATGGGTGAAAAGTTCTCATGAAACTGCCATGCATTATTATATACATTGACAAAGTCGGCGATGAACTTATCGGCCTCCTTCCAGTCAAAGTGCCTGAACCTGTACTCAGGCTTACTGACCACGCGCTTGGCAATAGACCAGAACCTTTCAGGGAAGGGCTTAACTACATCAAGGTGCTTGGTAACCTGTTCAAAGTAAACAGTAAAACCATAGGATTCGAAAAACTCTTTATAATACGGCGGATTGTATGGCATTCCAAAGGCCGGGTGGGTGTAACCATCCACAAGCAGACCCCAGAAACTGTCATTCTCGCCGAAATTGATAGGGCCGTCCATGGCCTGCATTCCTTTTTCCGCAAGCCAGGTCTTTGCTGTCTCAAAGAGCAAATAAGCAGCATCTTTATTATTTATACACTCAAAGAAGCCCATACCACCGGTAGGCTGATCAAAGCCATAAGCCTTTCTTTCGTTGATGAAAGCGGCTACACGACCTATGGTTGTGCCTTTGTCATCTACCAGAATAAAGCGCTCGGCGCTTCCATGCTGGAAGAATTTGTTGACGGCAGGATCAAAGATAGCTTCGATCTGTACATCCAGTGGACGAACATATACCTTATCATTCTTGTAAACAAGGTCAACTACATCAAGAAATTCCCTGACAGTCCTTTTGTCACTTACCTTAACTATTTTCATCAGCTTATTGTTGAGTGGTGAATTGTTCCGTTAAATTAACAACAAATTCAATTGTCCGACACTTCCAGCTCAAAAAGTATTTCCTCCCCTGCCGCTCTGAGATGCGCTTCCTTATCCTCCTTCCACCTTTCTGCCAGGGCAGAGATCCCCGGCCTAAGGCTTTCCGAAAAGCGACCAGCCATCTTGAGACAGTGTACAACTGCCCTTGATAGTTTGTTATCATCGGCCAGAGCCTCAAGTGTAGACAGATTATCCTCCATAAGGCCAACAACCTCTTCGCCTACAAAGCGAAACTGCCAGCCCAGAGCCATTAATGCGGCATATCTTACATAAAACTGGGAATGCAGCACCCATTTCTCTATCAGGGCTGCCGATCCCGTACGCTTGCCCAGCAGGTTGAAAGCCATCTGCTCGGCTAGCTCAAGATTATTAATAGCCGGAGCCCATTCCATCAGCTTATCGTCCGACAGTCTTTCTTTGTCTGCAATAATCGTTGCAAGGATCATAGTCTCCCGAACCCCTCTGTACCACAGGCGCTCTGCCAGCACATTATCAGGTTTGTAATCCTGTGAGATCTGACGCAGATGAACCAGAGAAACCCCAAACAGCTTCTCGTATTCCATTCCCGACCTCTGAAGCTGGGATGCAACCTCGCCATTCATCAGCTTTCGAATCCGCCTAAGAATGATTCTTACCTGCTCGTCGATATTTTCATCGTATGCAAAAAACTTCATTATCAAAATTTAAAGTGTTTGGTGGGCGGGACAATTAAAAATTGATTACTCAGATCATTTGCAAATTTAGAAGAAAAACTCTTATATTTGCATCGCAAAAAATGGTGAATGTAGCTCAGTTGGTTAGAGCGTCGGATTGTGGTTCCGAAGGTCGCCGGTTCGAGCCCGGTCTTTCACCCCAAAGCAAGGCTGTCACAGTAGTGACAGCCTTTTATTTTTCTCCCGGTCCCAGTGCCTGTCAACACAAACCATCCATTGGTGCCCAGACAAGCTCGGACACCACCCTTCACCCTCCTCACTGCTACTCCCGCTTCCCACAGAAAGGCTCCTGTCAAAATCCGCCGCTGATTTTCGGCCTTAACGGATTATTGATTAAATTGCCATTTCAAAAGACTGCCCATGAAGCACTTTTACCCAACTTCAGGATTGGCTTACATATTATTACTCGGCAGAGGGTTACTGTCCTATTTAAGGGAATACGCTTCAAAAGCGCTGTTATTGCTATTTCTTTTATGGGTCCCTACACAGCTCAACTCACAGGTAGGAATCGTTGATCTGATTGACAAGACTGAAGCAGCCACTTTTACTATTACAGCCTTTGATAAAGGTGCTTTAATTGACACTGCCAGGGCCTTTTTTATAAGTGCCGACGGCCTTGCAATTACTAGTGCATCAGTTCTGAGGGATTGCGATACCACATTAATATCCGACCACAAGAACAAGAAGCTTTCTTTGTCAAAGGTGATAGCTGTCAATCGCAGCACAAACCTAGCCATGATTCAGGTTGCAGGATTCAGCCGCGAGAATGATTCCTATCTCAATCCCTCAAGGGCTAACTTTGAAACTCCTTCGGAGTTTTTGGCCTTCATGTATAATACAGACAAGAAGGGAAGAACTAACGTATTCACTGTAAATAAGGTACTCTATCCGCTGCATATTGGCCGTGCTGCACTTACTTCCCTCAAGGTGGCCAAGTCTTCACGAGGTGCACCTATTATTAACTCCTCTGGCAACATGGTGGGTATCCTCCATATTCTTGATGAAAGCGGGGAGTCAGTGATGCTGCCTGTGAGTCTAATAAATGACGATGACTGGAGAACCGTCAATACCAACTGGGCAAAGTTTAAAGAACTACCTGATAGGGATCGTATTTGCTCCAGTGAACTTGCTGATGCCTTGTTACTGCAGTCGATGGGTAAATGGCTGGAATCTGCCAGATACTTTAATGCCGAGATCAAGACCAATAGAGATAATGCACAACTTTATGCAATGCGCTGTATTAGCAGATATCAGTATGGTAACCGTACTGCAGCAGAAGAGGATTTCAATAAGGCTCTTGAGCTAAACAATAACGAAGGACTTGTGTATTATGGCAGGGCCCTCTTCCATCTCAGAAACGGAAATAACAACCTTGCAGTAAATGACCTGATGACTTGCCTGG
The DNA here is from genome assembly GCA_964396555.1 of uncultured Alkaliflexus sp. Classification (GTDB taxonomy): domain Bacteria; phylum Bacteroidota; class Bacteroidia; order Bacteroidales; family Marinilabiliaceae; genus Geofilum. The sequence goes on along the minus strand of CAYNFX010000007.1, from coordinate 28,438 downwards.
AGATGGAGGAAGATTTTGCACCGGGTGTTGTAATGCTGGGAAAGGCTCAGATACTCAATAATGATATCAAGGAAGCATTTGCCGATTTTACATATGCAATAAAGTTGGACTCACTGTTTGCTGATGCATGGTATGAAAGGGGACGCATGAGTCTGATTTACAGTTCGAATCAGGGAAGTGCACTTTTAGACCTTCAGAAGGCCTCAGTACTGGATCCGTACCTGGAAGGTGTTTTTACGCTAATCGGCGACATTAAGTTCAACAGACATGATTATCTTGATGCCATACTTGACTATGACAGGGCTCTAAGGTACAATCCCAATGATGACATGGCATTGATGAACCGGGGATTAGCTTATTATAATACAGGCCTTAAGGAGAACGCTTGCACGGACTGGGAAAAAGCGGGGGCACTTGGAAACACTCAGGCCTTCAAGCTGATCTCTAGGTACTGCAACAAGATCAAGTAGTATCCGCCCCTGCTTCAAATGCTTAATTAAGTATTTATGGGATAAAAACTTAATTATCTTTTGTAACTTTGGGGCTTCTAAAACTAAGAACATGGTCACAGCAGATCTTATTAAAGAATTAAGTACACGCGAAGGTGCGCTAAGGAGGTATCTTTGACATCGACCGAAAGCGGATCGAGGTAGAAGAAGAGGAATTACGTACCCAGGCTCCTGATTTTTGGGAAGACGCCCAAAAAGCAGAAAGCCATATGAAAAAGCTTAAAGAGCTTAAGGCCTGGGTGACAGGGTATGATGAGATTAAATCCATGTTGGACGACCTGTCAGTACTATATGATTTCTTTAAAGAAGGAGAAGCAACTCAGGAAGATTTGGAACAGGCATACAGGAGAGTTGTCAGGCTAGTAGAAGATATTGAATTGCGCAATATGTTGCGCAGAGAAGAAGATAAGCTGGGAGCAGTTTTGAAGATCAACGCAGGTGCCGGAGGAACTGAAAGTCAGGACTGGGCCGAGATGTTGATGCGTATGTATGTTCGCTGGGGTGAGCAAAACAAGTACAAGATCACAGTCAATCACATTCTGCCGGGAGAAGAAGCTGGAATCAAAACTGTTACAATTCAGTTTGAAGGAGATTTCGCATACGGTTATCTGAAAGGAGAAAACGGAGTACACCGCCTCGTAAGACTATCACCCTTCAACTCTGCAAATAAGCGTATGACATCCTTTACTTCGGTGTTTGTAATCCCACTAATCGACGATACTATAAATATCGAAATTAACCCTGCCGACATTACATGGGAGACCTTTCGTTCCAGCGGAGCAGGTGGTCAGAATGTCAACAAGGTAGAGACCGGAGTTCGTCTGCGTCACGCCCCGACAGGTATAATAATTGAGAATACCGAGTCCAGGTCTCAGGGTGACAATAAGGATAATGCGCTTAGGCTATTGAAGTCGCAGCTCTATGAAATAGAACTGCAAAAGAGGCTTGAAGAGCAAAACAAAATAGAGGCACAAAAGAAGAAGATTGAGTGGGGATCACAAATCCGATCCTATGTGCTTCAGCCATACAAGCTGGTCAAGGATGTAAGAACAGGGTTTGAAACCAGTAATGTTCAAGCTGTCCTAGACGGAGATATAGATGATTTTATTAAAGCGTACCTTATGGAGTACGGAGCAAATGATGTGTTCTCCAAAGAAAGCTAAGGAGATTATAAAGAGAGCCTGAATGCAGATATATACATCACTGGAAAGCTATATAGGCCCCCGCCCCGTAGTAACTATGGGCACCTTCGATGGAATGCATCCTGGGCATAGGGCATTACTTGAGAAGCTAAAGGAACTTGCCCGGAGGGAAAACACCAGGGCAATGGTGATAAGCTTCTGGCCGCACCCACGCATAGTACTGGAGCATGATGCTGAGAAGCTGAGACTTCTTACAACGCTGGAAGAAAAAACCCGAATGATTCAGGAAACAGGGGTCGATGACCTAGTAATAGTCCATTTCTCAAAGGAACTTGCTGAACTCACAGCTGAAGAGTTTGTAGATGAAATACTTGTCAAGAAGCTAAATATTCAGCATTTGCTTTTAGGTTATAACCACCGTTTTGGGAAAGGTGGTACAAGCTTCGAGCAATTGATTCCAATCTCACATAATTTCGGCTTTGAAATTAGCCAATTCAAGCATATTGACGTAACAGGGCTTACTCCTAGTTCGACATCAATAAGAAACCTCCTTTTGGAAGGCAGAATTTCAGAGGCCAATTTCATGCTGGGATACAGGTATACAATCACCGGAAGAGTTACCGGAGGGATGAAGCTGGGCAGGAAATTGTTGTTTCCCACAGCCAATCTTGAGATCAGCGAAAAGGCCAAACTAATTCCACCTGATGGCGTATACGCCAGCGTGGTGAAAGTCAAAGGCATATATTACGGCGGCATGGTCAATATAGGAGTAAGACCTACCGTAAGCGAACAAATGGATCATAGAACAATTGAGATACACATCCTTGATTTTGACAAGGAGATATATTCAGAGGAACTCTCTGTGAGCTTTATAACAAAGACAAGAGAGGAAAAGAGATTTGGCAGTCTCGACGAACTTCGTCAACAACTGGTAAAGGATGAGGTGGAAATACGAAGGATACTTAAGCTCAATGGCATCGGGTGAGTTGAAACAAAACACATAATAATAATGAGTACTGAACAAAACGACTTTAAGGTTGCTGACCTAGCACTGGCCGATTTTGGCCGCAAAGAAATACTCCTTGCTGAAAAGGAGATGCCCGGGCTTATGGCTCTGAGAGAGAAATATGGGGACCAGAAGCCTCTTAAAGGTGCCAGAATAATGGGTTCACTGCATATGACAATACAAACAGCAGTGCTTATAGAAACCCTCGACCTCCTGGGAGCTGAAGTACGCTGGTGCAGCTGTAATATCTATTCGACTCAGGACCATGCAGCCGCTGCAATAGCAAAGGCAGGCATCCCAGTTTTTGCCTGGAAAGGCGAAACACTTGAGGAATACTGGTGGTGCACAGAAAGAGCACTTGATTTTGGCAACGGCACTGGTCCCGACCTGATTGTGGATGATGGTGGCGATGCCACTCTGATGATTCACAAGGGTGTTGAGATAGAAAAGAATCCATCTCTGCTTCAACTTGACTACAGCAACGAAGGGGAAGACTTCAGACTGCTTATGAACTTACTTGCATATATTTACAGGCAGGATAACAAGCGTTGGAATGCAGTTGCAAAAAAAATAAAGGGTGTAAGTGAAGAGACAACTACAGGTGTACACAGACTGTACAAGATGTTTGAAAGCGGTGAACTCCTCTTCCCTGCAATCAATGTTAATGACTCTGTAACCAAGAGCAAATTTGATAACCTTTATGGATGTCGTGAAAGTCTAGCTGACGGAATCAAACGTGGCACAGACGTTATGATTGCCGGCAAAACTGTTGTAGTATGCGGCTATGGTGATGTTGGCAAGGGCTGTGCTCAAAGTATGCGTGGCTTCGGTGCCAGAGTTCTGGTTACCGAAATCGATCCAATCTGTGCGCTTCAGGCTGCAATGGAAGGTTTTGAGGTCACAACAGTTGAAAATGCCCTTAAGGAAGGAGACATATATGTTACTACAACAGGTAATCGTGATGTAATCACAATAGAGCACATGGTCAAGATGAAAGATATGGCCATAGTTTGCAACATAGGCCACTTTGATAATGAGATTCAGGTAGATCAGCTAGAAAAATTTCCCGGAATCAAGGAAATCAACATCAAACCCCAGGTTGACCGCTTTGTGTTCCCCGACGGACATTCTATTATCCTGCTTTCAAGAGGAAGACTTGTAAATCTGGGTAATGCTACCGGCCATTCCAGCTTTGTAATGAGCACCTCGTTTACAAATCAGGTACTGGCACAGCTTGATCTGTGGCAGAACAATCATAAGGTAGGCGTTTACACCCTGTCTAAGGCACTTGATGAAGAAGTCGCAAGACTGCACCTTGCCAAGCTTGGTGTTAAACTAACAACCCTTACAGATGCCCAGGCTAGTTATATAGGTGTATCCAAGCAAGGACCATTCAAATCAGATCATTACAGGTACTAAGAGACCTAAGGTAATACACACTTAATAAAAGGTATCAGATAAGTGTTAAACACTTCATCTGGTACCTTGTTAATTATATATTACCAGAATAGTCCCGTTTGATTCGACTCTATTACGGTAAGGTTTTAAAGGATAAACGGAAGGGCCTTCGATGCGATCACTGGTTTCAGACACAATTAAATAGCGTGAATCGCAGCATGGGCATTTGGCTGTAGTATTATCCTCTTCTAAATCTACCAGACACGTTAGTCTCTCGTCATGGGGGCAATAGCGCTCAAAAACGAAGTAGCGTCCGTCTCCAACGCGGAAAACAATCACACCTCCAATCCCAATCCTGCTTCCGTATGAATCATAAACCGCCACAAAGGCATCCTTATTGATATAATCTGGAAGCATAAGGTTGATATAGGCAGTGAAACGCTGATCTGGAACCGGATGATCATCCTCTTTGCAACCAAAAACAAAAAGTAGCGTATAAGAGATAACAAGCAGATATTTGCGCATATAGCATAAAATTAAGGCCGCGGCCCTTTAGGGTCTGACAGTCAACAGAATGAAAGCTAGTCGAAAAAAATCGACTCTCCTTTATTTGTTTATTTGCAATGTTAGGGCTAATTTAGTCAATATTTAATAATCATGAGCGACTCATTGGGTGACATATTATATATCCTTGTCATGCTCGGCGTAGTTCTTATCGGGGTGATCCGAAAAGCCAACTCGCAGGGTAAGGGAAAGGTATTGCCCGAGGATGAAGTCCATGATTATCCTACAGAAGCCTTTCCACCGATTAAACAGTGGCTGGAGCAAATGGAAGCTGCCATACCGCGAACTGAGCCTTTGTCGATACCACCAATACCACAGGCAAGGATCAAACAAAGGGAACCCGGAAAGGAACGCGTAAAGCTTCAGGGTAGATCTGCCGCAAGAAAGCCTAGAGTTAGTATAGAAACTACTCCAAGGATGCAACTAAAGAAGGCCGCAATCAAAGAGCCTGTAATTGTAGAAGAGAATGACGCCGACGGGTGGCTTCCAGGAGTTGATGAACAGTTCGATTTGAGACAAGCTGTTATCTATTCCGAAATACTGAGAAGACCTACTTACTAGGAGACGGCGCAGACCAGGTAAACAATCATTTTTTATTTAGCTTAAATCAGATTCATATCCCGAAAGCATATTTCGGGATATCGCATTATAAAATTGTATTAAATCATTCAGGAGGAAATAATATGTCAAAAGTGAGTTACATGACCGATGAAGGCCTTAAGAAACTTCGTGAGGAGTTAGTGTTACTGGAATCGGTTGAGAGGCCTAAAATATCCAGGCAAATCGCAGAGGCTCGTGATAAGGGTGACTTATCAGAGAATGCGGAGTATGAAGCCGCCAAGGAAGCTCAGGCTCTACTTGAAATGAAAATTGCGAAACTCAAGGAAACCATAGCAGCCAGTAGGCTTATTGACGAGTCCAAACTAGATACCTCAAAGGTACAAATCATGAACAAGGTCAAGATCAAGAATCTTAAAAACAATGCTGTCATGGAATATACCCTGGTATCTGAAAGCGAAGCAGACCTTAAAGCCGGCAAGATTTCAATTTCGACTCCAATTGCACAAGGTTTACTTGGCAAAAAAGTTGGGGACAAAGTAGAAATCAGTGTTCCCGCTGGTAAGGTACCGTTTGAAGTACTTGATATATCGTTGTAAGTAAAGGTAATTCTTCGTTTTGCAGACAAACCTTACGAAGAGGAGGCGGAACGTTCCGCCTCCTCTTCGTAATTTTTTAGATACCTGTTTTATTAGAAACTATGATAATATTTCCTGCACTGGTGTTAAATTTGCTTTAGGCTTAAACTTCTAAACACCAAAAGGAATGGCATCTATTTTCACAAAAATCGTAAAGGGTGAGATTCCCTGTTACAAGATTGCTGAAGACGAAAGGTTCTTTGCTTTTCTGGACATAAATCCGCTTGCAAAGGGTCATACACTTGTTATCCCTAAGAGGGAGATCGACTATATCTTCGATATTGATGATGATACCCTTGCCGGAATAACTGTGTTTGCAAAGAAAGTGGCTCATGCCATTGAGGCAAGCGTCTCATGCAAGCGTGTCGGTGTGGCTGTACTAGGACTTGAAGTTCCCCATGCTCACATACACCTTGTTCCTCTCCAGACTGAGGCTGATATTAGCTTTTCAAAACCAAAGCTCAAGCTAAGTAAGGAAGAGATGGAAAAGATTGCTGAAACAATCAGAAGCAATTTCTAACAGGCTACTTTCTGATCCTGCCTGGATTTTTACCGATAAATTCCTTCCATGACTTAACACTGGAAGCAGTTGCTGGTACATTGCTTTGTAGGTAATGGCAAACAGCAGCCGCGAGACCGTCTGTTGCATCAAGATATTCAGGCTCTTCTGTCAGCTTTAGCATCTGCTTAAGCATCATTGCTACCTGTTCCTTGGAAGCGGCACCACGACCTGTTATTGCCTGTTTTATCCTTAGAGGAGCGTATTCGAATATTGGCACTGACCTTGACAGGGCTGCAGCCATTGCAACTCCCTGGGCACGTCCCAGCTTGAGCATAGACTGCACATTCTTGCCAAAGAATGGAGCTTCTATCGCTAATTCATCGGGACGATAGGTGTCAATAAGCTGAACCACCCTTTCGAAGATCTTTTGTAGCTTAATATAATGATCGCTGTATTTTTTGAGTTCAAGCACACCCATGGCAATCATTGAGGGCTTGTTGTTGCGTACCAGCAGTATGCCGTAACCCATTACGGTCGTTCCCGGGTCAATTCCCAGAATTATCCTTTCTGTCGGCTGCTTCTGCATCAAAGCATCTTCATTATTGAACAAAACCATGTGCTCGGGTCTGCCCCTCTGGATCTGTAGATTTCCAACTGTTCTGCAACGACACTGTCCAGAATATCAAGTTGCTCCTCCACGCATCGCCACTGAATGGAGAAGATACGCATCGTTCCTGCGCGGGATGAAATCACCTCGTATTGCTCTGCCTTCAGACCTCCTGAAGCCTTTTCGACCCTCGGCAGAAACTCCCCTTTAACCCAGGAGTTCCATGCCAAAAAGCCGTTTTCTTCTAAATAAAATGATGCGTTAAAAAGAAACACCTACTCTTTATTTAATAATGTCGAAACCACAGAAGGGTACAAGTACCTTAGGAATCCTGATACCTTCCTCAGTTTGGTTGTTTTCTAACAAGGCAGCCAATATACGCGGAAGTGCCAGAGCACTTCCGTTAAGGGTATGTGCCAATTGGGGCTTGGAATTGCTGTCTTCCTTATACCTCAGCTTCAGCCTGTTGGCCTGAAAGCTTTCAAAGTTACTTACCGAACTAACTTCCAGCCAGCGTTCCTGGGCAGCTGAGAATACTTCAAAGTCGTAAGTAAGAGCTGACGTAAAACTCATGTCTCCACCGCAGAGTCTAAGGATACGCCATGGCAATTCTAGTTTTTCCACAAGACTCTGAACATGCTTAACCATGCTTTCGAGTACAGTGTAAGAATCTTCCGGTCTGGCGACCTGAACTATCTCGACCTTGTCAAACTGATGCAAACGGTTTAGTCCCCTTACATCCTTACCATATGAACCTGCTTCACGACGGAAGCAAGCTGAATATGCGCAGTTCTTGATCGGGAACTGATCTCCGTTGAGAATAACGTCCCTGTATATATTGGTAACGGGAACTTCTGCAGTAGGTATCAGGTAAAGATTGTCGAGACCCACATGATACATCTGACCTTCCTTATCAGGAAGCTGGCCTGTACCATAACCTGAATCCTCATTTACCATAAGTGGGGGTTGCACTTCCAGATAACCTGCAGCCTCAGCCTCGTTGAGGAAAAAGCTTATTAAAGCTCTTTGAAGCTTAGCTCCCTTGCCCTTATAGACAGGAAAACCGGCTCCTGATAGTTTAACACCCAGCTCGAAGTCTATAATATCATATTTTCTGGCAAGTTCCCAGTGAGGCTGTGCATTTTTAAGTTTAGGGATAGAACCACCCTCACGTACCTTTACATTGTCTTCAGCTCCCTTGCCTACCGGTACTGATTGATGAGGCAGGTTGGGCAACTGAACGAGCAATTGCTGAAGTTCCTTCTCAATCGAATCGAGCGTTGCGGTCAGCTCTTTAATATCATCCTTCAAACCGGCTGTACGCGCCTTTGCAGCCTCAGCCTCAACAACCTCTTTGTTCATCATCAACTGCCCTATAGACTTGGACAGGCGATTCATCTCGGCCTGAAGATTATCCGATTCGGTCTGGGTAGCCTTACGCTTGTTGTCCAGTTCGATAATCTTATCTACCAGAACAGTAGCATCAAAATTCTTGACTCTGAGGCGCTCAATAACCTCATTCCTATTCTCCTGCAGCAATTTGAGTGTGAGCATGATTCTTATGTTTTAAAAAAAACTCCTGAATTTGTTACGAAAGTAACAAAAACAGGAGTTTTTTATACTGTTTCCGTTGTTACTTATTCGGCTGCAACGGGCTCAACCGATACGTATGAACGATTGTCTTTTCTCTTACGGAAAACCACCTTGCCATCAACCAGTGCAAACAGGGTATGATCCTTACCAATACCTACGTTATCACCAGGATGGTGCTGAGTACCACGTTGACGAACAAGAATATTACCAGCCTGGGCAAATTGTCCACCAAATATCTTTACACCAAGTCGCTTGCTTTCCGACTCGCGACCGTTTTTGGAACTACCTACACCTTTTTTATGTGCCATTTCTCAGTGTTTTTTAATTATCCAACCTGAATACCTTCAATCTGAATTTGACTCAGATATTGACGATGACCATTCATCTTCTGATAAGTTTTACGCCTTTTCTTCTTGAAGATGATTACCTTCTCGCCCTTTAGATGTGAAAGAACCTTAGCGGTCACTTTGGCTCCCTGCAAAGTAGGTGCACCTACCTTAATACCGCTTTCATCTTCAACAAGAAGTACTTCGTCGAATTCTACTGAAGACCCTTCTTCGGCAGCCAAACGATGCACAAAGATCTTGCGATCCTTCTCTACCTTAAACTGCTGACCAGCAATGGTTACGATTGCGTACATTAGTTATACTGTTTACTGTTTGTTCCTGCAGGTGGATGAATTCACTCATTTATCATCACTTGTTTACCTGACAGAATTGATTCGGACTGCAAAATTAGATAAATTTTTCATCCGGGCAAACTAATTAAATACAAAGTTTTTCGATTATTTAGCTGAGACCGAGGATGCCAACCATACTAGCAACACATTCTCAACAGTTACAGTAGGATTAAATATATACACCTCTCTGTTTCAAAAAAGTTTGTATTTTTGCAACATGGTTGCAAAAATCTTAGAGATAGATTCCCTCATCAGGTCCAAAGGCCTTAACGCTACTGATATCAGGCGTAAGGTTGTGGAATTGCTTTACGCTCCTGGCACTGCACTTACTCAAAAGGAAATCGAAGAGGAACTTGAAAAGGAGCTTGGAACTGTGGATAGGGTTACTCTTTACAGAACAATCAGGGTGCTGACAGAGAAAGGAATCATGCACCAAATTACTATTGACTCACACACTATCAAGTATAAGCTTGCACGCGAGCATGTCACAAATAAGCATCCCCACTTCCACTGCTCAATGTGTGACAAGCTTATCTGTATGCCCCAGCTTAACATAGATGAACAAATGCTCCCGGGAGGTTTCCGCATCGAATCCAGCAACGTACTTATAGAAGGCGTATGCTCTATCTGCAACCGGACACCCAAAAAGTAATTCACGTAACAGTTAAATATTATGCATAAGATCATACATACAATTCAGATACTGGCTGCTGTCATCTTTGTGATCCCAGCCGTTTCCTGCTCAGGAAGCCAGGGTTCTGACAACACTGTAACTGTAAGCATACTACCGCAAAAGTATTTTGTGGACGTCCTTACCGATGGAGCCCTTAACGTCAATGTTATGGTTCCACCCGGAGCAAGCCACTCAACCTATTCTCCTACTACCCGTCAGTTTAAAGACATGTCCGACTCCCGTCTGTACATTGGGATAGGACACCTGGGATACGAGACAGCCTGGCTGGACAGACTTGGTGAACTGAATAAGGATATGAAGCTGCTCAACCTGTCGGATCATACCGAACTCATAGCAGGGGAATGTGATCACGATCACGAAGGAGGGGATGAGCATGCTCATGGTACAGATCCACATATCTGGTTGTCTCCAAAAGTAATTAAGGAATTGCTCCCACTGATGAAGGATGCTCTTATTGAAAGCTACCCTGAACTTAAGACCATAATAGAGAGGAACTATCCCAAATTACTTGCCCGGGTTGAAGATACTGATGTGGCGATTGAAACAACTTGTGCTAATCTCACAAACAGGAGTTTTATGATTTTCCACCCTGCGCTGACCTACCTGGCAAGGGACTACGACCTTGACCAAAGAGTCATCGAAGTGGATGGCAAGGAGCCCTCTCCGGCCTACCTGGCTTCACTGATTGAAAGTGCTAAGCAGGATTCGATAAAGGTCATCTTTATACAACAGGAATACGATGTCAGAAATGCCAGAACTATTGCCAAAGAAGCTGGCATCGATCTGGTTGTAATCGATCCAATGAAGTACGACTGGGTAGAAAACATTAACGAACTCAACAGCATCTTTCAAAAATACCTGAATGAATAAGCCAATAGCAGAATTGGAAAACATAAGCGCTGGTTATCAGGGCGAGACCGTACTGAGCGATGTAAACCTGAAAATCTACCCCAAAGATTTTATCGGGGTAATAGGTCCCAACGGCGGCGGAAAGACTACCATGGTAAAGGTGCTGCTGGGAATACTACGTCCCTATAAGGGGCGGATCGTCTTTCCTTCGGGCAAAATAACCATTGGTTATCTGCCCCAAGCCTCGCAGATAGACCGCAATTTTCCAATAACAGTCGAGGAACTGGTTCAATCGGGTGTCATATCCCTTAACCCCTTGTGGCCAAGGATAAGTAAAGAGCAAAAGATTAAGTGTCTGGAACTAATAAACCAAACCGGTTTAGCCGACTATACAAAGAAGCCTATTGGGCAGCTGTCCGGGGGTCAGTTGCAGAGAGCCTTCCTGTGCAGGGCATTGATCAACGAACCTCAGTTGTTGATACTCGATGAGCCCAGTACCTATGTTGACAAGAACTTTGAAGATGAACTATACAAATGGCTGAAACAGCTTAATGAGCGTATGGCCATTGTGCTGGTTTCCCATGATGTTGGAACCATCTCATCGATGGTCAAGACCATAGCCTGTGTCAACCGCCAGGTTCACTACCATAACTCCAACGAGGTCGATGAAGGTGTCTTGCGGTGGTACAACGCCCCCCTCAAAGTAGTAACTCATAAGCAACCAGAAAATTAGTTCTCCATGAATGACTTCTTCAGTCTGTTTCAATATACCTTCTTTCAGAATGCCCTTATAGCATCCCTGCTGACCAGCATACTGGCAGCGATGATAGGCACTTATATAGTGGCTAGAAAGAATGTCTTTATCAGCGGAGGTATCACGCACGCCTCATTTGGAGGTATTGGTATAGCCTATTATCTTGGTCTGAACCCCTTCCTGGGAGCAGCAGTCTTTGCTGTGCTGACCGGCACAGGCATAGAGTGGATATCCAACAAGGGCAAGATAAGGGAAGACAGCGCTATTGCGATCCTTTGGTCACTTGGAATGGCCCTGGGTATCATCTTTGTTTTTCTTACTCCCGGATATGCACCCAACCTGATGAGCTTCCTCTTTGGCAGCATACTATCGGTTGGGCAGGTTGACATATATATGATCCTTTTACTTACAGCCATTTGCGCCCTGCTCTTTACTGTATATTACCGTCCCATCCTATACACAGCCTTCGACCCTGAGTTTTCAAGGATCAACGGTATAAATGCCGCATTCTACAGATACCTGATGGCCGCGATGGTCGCCCTCGCAATTGTTGTAAGCATCAGAACCATGGGCATCATCCTTCTGCTGAGCCTTTTCACAATACCTCAGGCAACATCAATGATATTCACGCACAACTTCAGGAAGATAATCGGACTGTCTGCAATCTTCGGAATCATTGGTTCCTTTGCCGGACTGTATGTAGCTCATACAATGGACATTCCCTCGGGTGCAGCGATAATATTTATCCTCACAATTCAATATATTGCTATTAAGGGGATAGAGCTGATCATCATGCAGGTAAAGGAAAGCAGGTAATCAGCTAAAAATGAGATAAAGTTTTTGACCCGGCGTTAATATTCTTATTTTTGCGCTTAATAAACACAGCTTAGATGTTACAACAGATAGAAGAACTCATCTCAGAGATAAAAAATCTGAAAGCTTCAAGTGCAGAAGAGTCAGAAGCATTAAGAATCAAGTACCTTGGAAGAAAAGGATTGATTCCTGCACTTTTCGATGATTTCAAAAACGTCCCTGCCGAAAACAAGAAGGCAGTCGGAATGGCCCTCAACACCCTCAAAAATGAGGCACAAAGGGTAATCACAGAGCTTAAGGAAGCGCACGAAGCGGGAGCTTCGTTTGCATCAGGTGCTGACCTGACTTTGCCGGGAACATCCTTCCCCATTGGTAGCCGTCACCCACTTTCACTTGTTCGCAATCAGATTGTAGAAATATTTTCACGCCTTGGATTTAGCGTTGCTGAAGGGCCCGAGATTGAAGATGACTGGCACGTGTTTACAGCCCTGAACTTCCCGCTTGAGCACCCTGCCAGGGATATGCAGGACACCTTCTTTATAACTAAGGATCCCGATATACTGCTTCGTACTCACACCTCATCAGTTCAGGTAAGGGTTATGGAAAAAAGCCAACCCCCGATCAGATCTATTTTCCCGGGCAGGGTATTCCGTAATGAAGCTATCTCGGCACGTGCACACTGTATCTTCCATCAGATTGAAGGTCTATATATTGACGAAAACGTATCCTTTGCAGATTTGAAGCAGACTCTGCTTTACTTTGCCAAGGAATTTTTTGGCGAAAATGTTGAGATCAGGCTTCGCCCCTCATATTTCCCATTTACCGAGCCATCTGCAGAGATGGACGTAAGCTGCTCTATTTGCGGCGGTAAGGGTTGCGGAGTATGCAAGCATACCGGATGGCTTGAGATTATGGGCTGTGGTATGGTTGACCCCAACGTACTCGAAAACTGCGGTATCGACAGTAAGAAATACACAGGGTTTGCCTTTGGTATGGGTATCGAAAGAATTGCAATGCTTAAATATCAGATAAAGGACATCCGACTATTTTTCGAAAACGACGTCCGCTTCCTCGAGCAGTTCAAATCTGCAATCCATTAAACACCTCGAAGCAATACAGCATACAAAAAAACAAAACGCCCGGTACTCCCGGGCGTTTGCTATTTATGCTATATCCAGGTATGTCCATTAATCCTTTCCTATAGCCTTTACCGATTGCCAAAGCTTTCTTCCCAAATAAGATCTGGTTTCCCTGAATATGGTCCAACTTATCAATTGCAACTGCCTACAAACGATGAATTCTAACAATATCCGGAGAGGCAAACTGATCAAGTATGTCCTGTACATAATCATAAATAATGTATCTTAAAACATCAGACAGCTTTAGGACAACCTCAGCCGTTTGTTCATCGGTTTTAATAGCCAGAGAGTATATTCCATTTAAGCTATTAAATAAAAAAGTGAGGATTAATCTGAGCCTTTAAGCTTCGGAGTTCGCTATCCACCTTCTCCTTCTCAACCTTTACCTTTCGCTGATTCTCCTTCTGCAGATCATACTATGATTTTGACAACCTGATTGCCGCAGTAATAATGAAATATACATATTACTATGGTTGTCTCAGCTAAATTAAACTGGAATACAATGTAGTAATCGGGTAGTACCCAATCAACCAACACCCTGCCAATCTTACTTAACCAAAGAGCTCTTATTTGCGAGGCTTAAGTATAAACTGAGCATCAGGATCAAAAGCATCTTTGTCATCCGAGTACTTTTTGACAAACTGCTGAAGCTCCTTAGGCTGAGCAGTTAGCATAATATTCGAACTATTCTTCTCGTGTTTTATGTGAATCTTGTTTTCCTTTAGATTATGTTCAAACCACTCTGAATCAAACCAGTGAATCGTAATGCTGTCGTTGTCAATGTTCACCTTGGCAAAGGAGTGTACTCCAACTAAATGCATCTCAAGAATTGGAATATTCCGGGCCCATTCTTCCGGAAAAAAGTCCAGATAGGTTTTGCCGTCTATCTCAACAATGTGCAATTGCAACTCGGCCTTAATCTCCTGATTAGAGGCGTAATACAGGAATAAGGTATAGGCAAACTTATTGGGTTCCTCATTGCTTCCTCTATCGAAAGGAGTATTGAGTTTCCTTACCCACTTTTTGTCATTAAAAACAATCTCCCAAACCAGAGTATCCTTCAGTTCTGAAGAAAGTAGAGAAGATTCATAGGTTTCCCATGTTCCAATAATCCTATCATCTTTGATTAAAACATCATCAGTATACAAGGGATAGAATGATAGTACGGTACAACCAGAAATGATTATTGCCGACATAACAACTGTAAACAGGACCCTTTTCTTAGTTTTCATAATCTCTAAAATTTAAGTGTTTGGCAGATTTATAAGCAAATAAACCCTATTTCTTACCTGAATCACAACTTTTTCGTCAAACGGTATCCCATTATCGACAAATATAAAGTCAAAAGTTTCTACATCATAAGCTTATATATCCAACAGACCATTCTAAAGAATTAAAGAACGACAATATATATGATGGCCCCTCAGCAATTCTGAGTCACTTCAGTTATTCATGATCACAAAATCTATAACTAAAATTGCTCTCTAATGTGGAATCATTCCACAGCCACAGAAATAATTCTACATTATTGATTTTAGCAACAAAACACATACTATTGCTTATCAACACTTTACACACCCATGCAAGGCTTGGCATGATTATGCCTATAGATTTAACATCTCTCACAAATACTGAATGTCGATCTCTCACCGCAAGGTGAAGCAAAAAATAACCTAACCCGTTATTATTTATTAGTTTTGGGGTAAATTCAAGTTTAGTTTTGGGTAAAGCCGGAATGCATGTTCCGGCTTTTTCCGTTTTAATACTTTCATAAAAAACAATTTGAGCCATAGAAAAGGCATGTCATTTTTCCTATATTAGCGTCGTAGAAAAATAGCCAGGATGAAAAAACTGCTTATTGTAGAAGATGATATCGCCTTTGCAAGGATTCTTGAAGCCTTCCTGAAGAAGAAGGAATATGAGGTTACCTCAACATCTACCTTGAAGGATGCTTCCAAATATATACAAAAGCAGAACTTCGATCTCTTCCTTCTCGACTACCGTCTTCCTGATGGTACTGGTCTCGACCTCCTTGAGGAAGTAAGGGAAAGTAATCCTGGTGCACCGGTTATTATTATGACGGGCTTTCATGACGTCAGAACCGTTGTGAAGGCCATGAAGATGGGAGCTTCGGACTATATCACCAAGCCGGTAAATCCTGATGAACTACTGATGGTTCTCGAGCAACAGCTTAAGAAGTCGTCAACGACTCCTGCTTCGGCTCCTGCAAAGGCCAAAAAGGATGATGACTACATAGTAGGAGGCAGCTTAAAGTCCCGCAAACTCCAGGAATTCATCAACCTCGTTGCCCCTACCGAAATGACTGTTATTGTCCAGGGGGAAAGTGGAACAGGTAAGGAATATGTAGCGCGGGCCATCCACAACGCCAGCAAAAGGGCTTCCAGGCCCTTTGTACCGATTGACTGTGGTGTATTGTCAAGGGAGCTGGCTGCCGGTGAACTTTTTGGGTATGTCAAAGGGGCTTTTACAGGTGCGCTAAATGACAAGAAGGGACAGTTTGAAAGCGCCTCAGGTGGCACTCTCTTCCTCGATGAAATAGGCAACCTGAGCTATGAGGTTCAGATCAAGCTGCTCAGAGCTTTGCAGGAAAAGGTAATCCAGCCCGTGGGTAGTGACAGACTGATACCCGTGGACTTCAGACTGATTGTTGCCACCAACGACAACCTCCATGACAGCGTGCAGAATGGGGAATTCAGGGAAGACCTATATCACCGCCTCAATGAGTTTAAGGTAACCGTTCCACCTCTCAGGGAGCGCGAAAATGATATCGAACTCTTTATCTCGCATTTTATAGGGGAAGCCAACCGTGACTTATCCCGTACTGTAAAACATATAGCTCCCGACGCCTTTCAACTGCTCAAGGAATACCATTGGCCGGGCAACCTCAGGGAACTTCGCAATACAATCCGAAGGATGGTGTTGCTTTCCACTGATGAAACAGCCAGCCGTGCAGCACTGCCTGAGGAGATGACGAGCGCACTATCAGGGCCTTCATTTGCCAAACCTGTAGGCAACGACCTTAAGGCAATTCAGGAAATAACTGAGAAGCAACAGATTGAAAAGGTTCTTATGGATGTCAATGGTAATAAGTCAAAGGCAGCGAAGATCCTGAATATTGACCGGAAAACTCTCTACAACAAAATGGAGAGATACGGAATAAGCTAGAGCTTATTCCGGGTTATTTTCAAAGTCGGCAATTCTCAGTTTCAGCGAGGAAATAAAGCCTTTACCATCATGTATCAGCTTCGCAAATTCCTCTTCAGAGGGATACTCGCCTTTTTCTCCTATTTGTAATTCCACTCCTCTGAGAAAGGCCGAATATTCTGATGCACCACATTGACCTGTGCGTCCGGCAAAGCGGTGAACCACCAGCCTGAAGTCATCGGGCAACCTGCTTTCATAAGCCTCCCGGATAAGTTCAAGATCTTTCAGACTCTCATCTCTAACTGACTCGAGGATACTAAGTATTAGCTCCCTGTCATCTCCTGCCATCTTCTCAATGGAACTGGTATTTAGCTCAATATCGGGGACCTCTCCTTCTGCCATAACAGCTATCAGGTCTGCTTCTCTGAAAGGTTTTCCTATAATACCATCAAAGCCTCTTTTGACCATCTCCTCTTTCTCGTGAGGCAGGACTTGAGCAGTCAGTGCGTAAACCTTTACGCTATGTCCCACACGGTCACGGATCTTATTCTCGACTTCCAGACCGCTCATGCCCGGCATACGCATATCCAGAAAGACCATATCGGGCTTGCAGCCGTCAAAGGCTTTGAGTAATTCTGTGCCACTGTGGAAGGTCTTATGTTCTATGCCATGCTTCTCAAATATCGCAGATGCCAGTTTCAGTATCAGGGGATCATCATCAGCCATCCATACAGTATGTTGCCCAACGGATACTACGGGCTTTTCTCCTGTACCTTCTGAAGCTTCAACATATCCCTTGTAAGGAATAAATATTGTAAATGTGCTGCCCTCTCCCTGTTTGCTATCAACCTCAATATGTCCACCCTGTTGCTCGACAATGGATTTAACAATGCTCAGACCAAGGCCTGTTCCACCAAATTGCGAGGATATTTCAGGAGAAGCCTGTGAAAACTCTACAAAAAGGTGAAACAACTCCTCTGTAGCTATGCCAACTCCTGTGTCCTCAACGGATAGCTTTAGCAAAAAAAATTCATCCTGCTCGCAAACAACTGCTGCTATTCTTACATGGCCTTTATCTGTGAATTTTATCGCATTGCCTGCCAGGTTGAAAACAACTTGGCGCAACCTGAATGCATCGCCCATCAATATTACATCCGCCCCTTCATCGAGGTCACACTTAAGTTCAATATCTTTCTTTTGTGCAAGAGAACGAAGGCTGCCAAGAACCTTGTCAAGCTCATCAGACACCTTAAACGGCTCACTGGCAAAAGTCAAAGCACCCGAAGTAACCTTTGCGTAATCGAGCACCTCATCAACAACTCTGAGAAGGTGAGCTGCCGGATGGTACACTGCCTCCAATTCCACATGATCCCTGCCACCAAGCTTAGCCTGTTCGGCATACCCATAAATAGCCTGCAATGGGGTGCGTATCTCATGGCTCATATTTGAAAGAAATCGCTGCTTATTTATTGCTTCCCTGCGGGCGGCTTCATGTGCCAACTCCAATTGCTTTCTGTACCTGTTGCTCTTAGTTATATCCGACATAATTACAAGCACTAGTAGAAGGCTCACAATTAAAAATATAAGCGAAATAACAATTAGGGCTGTAAGTGTATCGGATGCTGTCTTGAAGGCAGAGTGAGTTTCATTATGCAGTCTTGAAATCTCCTCCTGTTCGAGGTCATTTATTACTGAACTAAGTTGACGAATCAGAGTGCTGTTTAAATTCATCAGCCGAAACTGGTGGGTCTGAAGTATTGTTGCTTCCTGAATACGTGCAGCCTGGACACTGTCAAGAGAGTTGGTTATCTCAGCGAAGACTCTGTTGGCAAGATACAGGCCCATCGTATCAACCTTTACCTCAACGGCTTCTTCCACCATTGTCTCATCAGTAAGGATTGTTCCGCTCTCCTTTGGAGGGCCACTGCCAAATAAACGCCTGAAAAAGCCTGAGCGTTCGGGCTGAATAGTGTCGACCGACACCGTTGTTGTAGTAATAGTCTTCTGTGTCTGAACTATTGTATTGATAAGCGAGTCAGCCCTGCGTATATCGTCACCAGTACCAGACAATAATGATTTAAGCTCAAGACTCCTGCTTTGCTGGTATTGCAGGCTCATAAATTCCCTAAACACCGCCCTGCTCCGCCTCAGCAGTTCCTCGATACTTTGCAGACGCACTTCCTGTATACTGTCACCTAAAAACAACAATTTGAGTGTATCTATGCTTTCTTTGATGTCAGCCTCCTCAGCGATATAATCCCTCGATGGGGAACGTCGGACTTCTGCAGCCTCTTTCTGCTGAAGATTATTAAGCCTCGAGACCCGCCTAAACAATATATTAACCTGAGTAAGGCGATCATTGGGCTCGGCCAGACGATCCACATTACCTGTAATCCTGTCAAAAGCTTTACCCGCATAAAAATTAAGTGCAACAACAGCAAGCACACCTACCAGAGTGGTAAGTAAGACCTTCTTTCCGAGTGCAAATGATAATTTTTTCCTCATTAGTCAGGCTGTTAGGCAACAGCTAGCACACAGCAAAAATCAAACCGCTTTACCCTGGAGGGTAAAGCGGCTCTTACTATTCAACAATTCTTATTTCGTAAGTGACGGGGACCGCTTTTTTATACATTGCCCAAACCCCGCAATAAGTCTCCTCCGAGAGAGATACTGCCTTTTCTAGCTTCTCCATTGGCAAATCTTTACCCTTAAACTCGTAGATAACCTTCAGTGCAGTGTAGGTTTTGGGATGCTCATCAGCAACATCTCCTTCGACCTTTATTTCAAGACCGTCATATTCAACTCTCATCTTTTTGAGAATGGACACCACGTCCATGCCTGTACATCCGGCAAGGGCAGCCATCACGAGGGGCTTCGGTCTGTAGCCGAGATCCTCACCGCCAAATTCCTTAGCGGCATCAAGCACAAGCTTATGGCCATTCACTTCTGACTCAAATGCCATATTGCCTGTCCACCTTATCGATACTTCACTTTTCATATACGGTATGTATTGATTATTAGTAACTGAGTGCTAAATTAATCTTTATTTGGTATATTTGCGCCGTTAATTCAAACACTCCACTACTGAGGACGGAAATTATGAAGAAAGAGGGGCATAGGATCGATATCGAGCCTGGCGTTTTGCGCCAACACGATATTTTCAAGGGGCTTTCGGACGAGGAATTGGCAAATGTTGCGCAAACAATGACTTGCAACCTCTTCAAGAAGGGGTCAGTAATTTACAACGAAGGTAGCCGTATCAACGGTAGCTATATAATTAACAACGGTGTACTGAAGATTTATAAGACTGGATTTGACGGTAAGGAACAAATCATCCGCTTCGCCAGACATGGAGACCTTATCGGGTTTCGTTCTGTAATAAGTGATGAACTTGCCTGTACAACTGCTGAGGTTATTCAGGATTCAGCGCTATGCTACATCCCCGGAGAGACTCTTACAGGCCTGATAAAGGGGAATCCTGAGTTTGCCATGGATCTGATGAAGCTCACCTGCCGTGAATTGGGAGAATCTAACAAATTTCTTACCGATATAGCCCAGAAGACCGTTCGTGAACGCCTTGCAGAAGTGCTTTTGCTACTTATGGATACCTTTGAGTTGGATGAAGATAATTATCTACAGATCTCGCTAACCAGGGAAGATCTGGCAAATATTGTCGGTACAGCTACTGAGTCTGTGATCAGACTGCTATCTGAGTTTAGGGCTGACAATATAATAGAGATCAACGGCAGAAGGATTAAATTACTCAACATTCCTAAACTTATCAAGGTTGGAAATGTTTATGTATGATAACTGCTATTACAGCAGAGCGTTATATTTAAACATCAAACTAATCCAAAATCGGGTACTTACCCAGCCTACCTAATTCGACCCTAAACGCAACCGAGGTTGCATTTGTTTATTTTTAACTATATTCGCCGGTTGAGGATCTATAATCTTAAACTATGATAGCAAATGGGTATATATCGATGGTGCAAAACGCCATCGAAAAGTATGAAGATTTGTTGGCCTTCACTGATTATCAGGGAGTGAGCATGACTTACAGAGAAGTTGGTAAGGAAATTCACCGCCTGCATATCATTTTTGATGAACTTGGAATCAAGAAAGGTGACAAGATCGCATTGATAGGCCGCAACTTTGCAAACTGGGCAACTAGCTTCCTTTCTATTGTTACCTATGGTGCAGTGGTTGTACCAATACTTCCTGATTTCCATAGCAACGACATTCATCACATCATCAATCACTCGGAGTCAAAATTGCTTATTGCAACCAATCTGATGTTTGACAAGATAGATGATACTCAAATAGGAAGCATCAAGGGAGTGTTGTCAGTTCAAAACTTTCAACCACTTGTAGATCACAATGATAAACTCAAAAAGGCCGTTGAAAAAGCTGATGCCGAAGTGGAAAAGGATAACAAACCTTTTGACGTAAATAGTATCAGATATGGTCAGGTAGGTGCAGAAGAAGTAATGGTTCTCTCCTATACCTCGGGTACCTCAGGATTCTCAAAGGGAGTTCTTCTGCCACATAGGAGTATCTGGTCAAATGTATTGTTTGCCCACGATAACTTCGACATCCATCCCGGGGACAGAATCGTATCATTCCTGCCCTTGGCTCATGCCTACGGATGCCTGTTCGAATTCCTATGGCCCATGACAGAAGGATGTCATATTACCTTCCTGAGCCGCACTCCTTCACCTCAGATTATTACCGAGGCATTCAGGACAGTTAAGCCAAAGCTGGTACTTTCAGTACCACTTATCCTTGAGAAAATTTTCAAAACCAGAATAGCACCGCAACTGGAAAGACCTGGTCTTAAGTTTGTACTTAAGACCCCGATTGCCAACAAGCTCGTATACAACAAGATTCGCAAGGCTCTATACGATACTTTTGGAGGAGAATTCCAGGAAATGATCATCGGAGGTGCTGCGCTTAATAAGGATGTTGAAGACTTCCTAAAAAAGATCGAATTCCCTATTACTGTCGGCTACGGAATGACTGAATGCGGGCCTCTTATCAGTTATGCTCCATCGGGTGAAACCCGTGCCACATCAGCAGGACGTATCGTTACCCGCATGGAGGTACGTATTGATAGCGAAGACCCATACAATGTTGTAGGTGAAATCCAGGTCAGGGGGGACAATACACTTCTAGGTTATTACAAAAACGAAAAGGCAACTGCAGAAGTATTCACAGAAGATGGATGGCTTCACACCGGTGACCTTGGAATTATTGACAAGGACAACTTTATCTATATCAAGGGTAGGAGTAAGAATATGATTCTTGGTCCATCCGGACAGAATATCTATCCGGAAGAGATTGAAGCAGTACTCAATAACCATGAACTTGTTCAGGAGTGTCTCGTTCGAGATAACGACGGCAAGATAGAAGCACTAGTCTATCCTAATTACGATCTGACAGACTTTACAAACAAGAGTTCAGTGGAGATTGAAACAATACTTCAGAAGATGAAGAAGGAAGTCAATGCAACACTACCTGCTTATATGGCTATTCAAAGAATAATTCTCTTCCCCGAGGAATTTGAAAAGACTCCCAAAAAGAGTATCAAGCGCTTCAAATACCAAAAGTAAGCAGGGAATGGCCAATTACATTATTATTGTTGCCGGAGGGAAAGGCTTGAGAATGGGAGAACCCATTCCCAAGCAGTTCCTTCTGCTCAATGATAAGGCAATACTGATGCACACATTAGAGAAGTTCTATAACTACAATCCGGAGCTTAAGATAATACTGGCCCTGCCATCAGACCACCAGGAATACTGGACCAAGCTGTGTTCCGAGCAGGGCTTTGACATACCCCATTTAGTTGTAAACGGTGGGGAAACGAGATTCCATTCTGTATTAAATGCTCTTGGAGCTATCAATGATGATTCCGGTCTAACCGGAGTTCATGATGGAGTACGTCCTTTTGTAACCACGGAAGTAATTGACCGCTGTTATAATACTGCTAGGAAAGACGGAGCTGCCATACCGGTGATCTTTCCCGCAGATTCTATTAGGGAAGCTGATGACGGAGGTTCGCAAGCAAGGAACAGGAACAGGTTCAGACTTGTTCAGACGCCACAGGTATTTAGAACTGATCTCCTCAAGAAAGCTTACAGTACAGGCTATCGTGAATCATTTACCGACGATGCCTCAGTAGTAGAAGCAGCAGGACATACTATCACCTTAGTCGAAGGAAATCAGGAAAACATAAAGATAACGAGCCCTTTTGACATGATGGTGGCTCATGTCATCGTTTCAGGAGACTGCGATCAGAAGGGATAACCCAAACCAAAATACCATCTGAGTCCCTTGTTTATATTGCTATTCGAGATCCCAAACTGAATAGGACCAATGACACTATCATACTCAACAAGCAGCCCAATTCCAACGACGTCTTCGGCCTTGGAACTGCTAATACCAGGTAGTTCGGGTCCCTCATCCATAAAAGACACAAGGCCGTTGGCTACTCCGGTAATATTGAGAGAACGTGTGACTCTGTAGCGGATATTTAGCTGAGCCATAACAAAGTTCTGTACATACTTTTCCCTGGACGAAAGACCTACAAAGCTTACCTCATTAGACCTTCTCTGGAAAGGCACTCCTCCTACAAATACTCTTCCTGGAAGAGGTAGTTTCTTATCTGCAAAATTACCCTGCACCCTGGGTGATATAACCCATCTTCTACTAAGTCTGAAGAATCTCTGATAATAAGCAGATAGCTCAAAAAAGTTTTTGTTGACGGGTTCAATTTCCTCTGACACCAGCTCACGCCCACTCTCACTACCATGATAAACAGCTCTGCTATCTAAAAAGAAACGATAGCTGATCATCATATCAGTGCCTCTTCGCGGGAAATACCTGCGGTCAAGGGTATTAAACTTTGAACTAAAATTGGCAGAAATAAATTCATTTCCAAACCTGTCAACACCATTTGAAAATATCTCATACATTCCGGTCTGATCGGTTAGCATACTACGTTCATATTCAAGATAGGCATCGACTTCCCACGAAGTGCCTATTGAGGACATAAAGCCAAAGGCAACATTTGCATAATGGTGCGTAAAGGTCCCATAAACCCGTCCGTCGTCCATATAAACGGGGAAGTTGTTAACCTCCCTGTCAAACACCAACTTTGATGCAGTAAGGTGATTCTCCCCATAATAGTTTATCGCAGTAACATTGAATCTTGGCTTTTCAGAGATATCCAGTGTAGTACTAAACCTGTTTCCCTTCCATAAAAGGTTCCTAAGTGTGATATTAGTGAGTAAGCCAGCTTTGTACTCGTTATCATAATGGATTGAAAACTTGAATTTGGCAGGTGCAGACTCCTGGGTATTCATCCTGAGGACAAACTTTCCACCTTCTGGTTCCAGATTATAAGTAACATAGTTGAAATACCTGGTTCCAACCAAACGATTTACGCCTTGTGAAAGCAAATCAAAATTGACTGTATCACCTGTATTTATCCCAAGTCCTGAAATAAAGAAGCGCCTGCTCACCTTATCAAGTCCATCTACCTCAACACGTGAAATCACAAACTCTACAGGATCAGAAGGTATTGACAGCGGCTTCGGCTTATCGTACTGATTCAGGAATCGTGCAAGCGAGTCAAGTTGCCCATATACTTCCCTTGCAGCAATCTCGCCCCTTTCAATAATCTGAGGCGCATTAAAAAAGCTGGCCACATTATAACCTGTTAAATCAGGCATTATTACAATGTCCACATTCGGCAACTGAGCTCGGTTATTGGAGCTGTTGGCTATCATTGTAGAAGTCGTTAACACCCCTATCAGAGAGTTAAGATCATTCTTATTGACCCTGTCGGCATTTCCCACATTGACCCCGATAATAATATCAGCACCCATTGCCTTGCAGATATCAACAGGAAAGTTGTTTAGTACGCCCCCATCAACAAGATAAAGAGTATCCAGTTCTACGGGAGAAAATACTGAAGGGATAGACATGCTAGCCCTCAAGGCTTTAGAGAAGCTTCCCCTGTCAAATACAACCTGCTCTCCGCTAAGCAGATCGGCTGCCACACATTTAAACGGAATAGGATAGTCATTGAAGGAGTCAGTTCCCGACACACGTGCAGAAAGCCTTGCAAATAACTCAGATATTTCATGTCCCCCAATCAATCCCATTGGCACCACAAAACCGTCACCAGTAATATCGAGCTCCACCTGGAAACGCTGATAGTCTGCTTTCTCCTCCGGTATAACAACAGAAAGTGGTATACGGTCAGATAACAGACGTGACCAATCTGCATCATTAACTATAGAGTCGAGTTCATAGGCTGAATATCCTATAGAATACAGTCCACCGATAATGCTACCCATACTGGTACCTGTGATATAATCCGGCCTGATACCAACTTCCTCCAGCACTTTAATAACCCCAATATGGGCAAGTCCTTTGGCTCCTCCACCGCTTAAAACCAGACCAATCTTGGGCCTCTCATTGCCTAAATTTTCTGCATTTACTAACAGCAGAGGAAATACCACCAGAATCAATATGACCAGTGATCGTTTTACCATAAGACAATACATTCTGATATAAGTTAAGCATTTTAAGCATAACCTACAATAATCCGCGGGATTTAAACTCAAGGTATTTATTCATCGTATCGACAGTCAGTTTTTCGGGCTTAGTAAGGAGCGCATAAATTCCCCTGCGCTCAAGCTCCTTGACTATCTGCTTCTTGTCAAAAATAAACTTCTCTGCTATTGCATGTTTATATATTTCCTCAGCATCATAAGCCCCACCGGTAAGCACTTTGGACACTTCTTCATTCTCGAAGAACACCACCATCAGAAGGTGTTTAGCAGCTATTCCAGTAAGCAGATTGATTTCTCTTCGTGCTGACTCAATACTCTCAAAATTCGTAAATAGGATGAAAAGACTTCGCTGATGCACTTTGTTCCTAATCAGAGTATAGAGTGCTTCATAATTGCTCTCGCCAAAGCTTGTTGTTTGCTTGTACAACACTTCCATTATTGATTGAAGGTGTCTGCCCTCACTACGCGCAGACAGTACTGACCTAACCTTGTCATCAAAAGTAACTAAACCGGTTTTGTCGTGTCTTAGTATTGCAATATTTGACATCACAAGTGAGGTATTAATCGCATAGTCGAGCAAAGTCAGACCATCGAAGGGCATCTTCATACAACGCCCCATGTTGATCAGGCAAAAGATCTGTTGCGATCGTTCATCCCGGAACTGGTTGACCATCATTTTGGCCACTCTGGCAGTAGCTCTCCAGTTTATAGTACGGATATCATCACCCTTGATGTATTCACGTATCTGGTCAAATTCACTGTGATGTCCAATCCTGCGGATCTTTTTTACTCCTACCTCATTCAGTCTGTTGCTTATCGCCATAATCTCATAGCGCCTCATCTGAATATAGGATGGGTAAACCTTTACCCTTGCACCGGCATTGAATCTGTAACGCCTTGAAAGCAGACCCAGCCGCCCCTTGACATACACATTCATGGCTCCAAACTGATACTCCCCCCTCTCAACAGGACGCAGACTATATTTGACGACCATCGGTTTTCTTGATGTCACCTTTCCCTTCAAAAGAAAATCTCTTATCTGAAAATGATAGGGGATTTCATCTATTATCTCAATATGAACAGGAAAGGGGAAGTGGCTTTCTACAGTGATAGCCACCTCGTTCATGTCGCCATTGGAAAACCTTTCGGCAAGCCTCCGGTCTGCCCTTATATAAGAACTTCCTCCAGACGGATATAGTAAAAGGAATTCAACAAGAACAGCACCAATAAAAGCGGACATAAGAATCACTCCGGCCAAAAACAGACTATTCAGAAGAAAAGAAGCTGCAAAAACCACAACAAGCCCCCATATCACATAGTAAAAGCGGGCATTTGTGTAGAGTGACTTTAGTGTGTTCTTCATTTTTTCCGGACTATTACCTGTCTATCTGGGTATTTCTACCGAATCAACTATCTGCCTTATTACGGCTTCCGGCCTTATCCCCTCCATTTCCTTCTCCGGACTCAGGATTACCCTGTGAACAAGTACCGGGTAAAGGACTTCACGAATATCTTCAGGTGTCACAAAGTCCCTGCCCTCTAATGCAGCAAAAGCTTTGGATGCTCTCATTATCCAGATGGATGCACGGGGACTGGCTCCCAGGTACAGGGAACTATGGTTTCGGGTTTTTTCGACTATGACGGCTATATACCTGATCAACTGAGGATCTATAATCACTCTGTGAATCAGCTCCTGAAACTCAACTAGTTCAGCTTCCTTTACGACAGGGTGCACCTCATCAAGCTCAGCAACGGCTCCTCTCTCACTTGCTGTCTGGAGTATTGCAACCTCCTGCTCCAATGACGGATAATCAATATTGATCTTGAACAGAAAGCGGTCAAGCTGGGCTTCAGGCAGACGATAGGTTCCCTCGTGCTCAACTGGGTTCTGTGTAGCAAGAACAAGAAAGGGACGAGCCATCTTCCTTGTAGCCCCATCAATAGTAACCTGTCTTTCCTCCATCAGCTCAAATAACGCAGACTGGGTCTTAGCTGGAGCTCTGTTGACCTCATCAATCAAAATTATATTGGAGAATACAGGACCGGCATTAAACTCGAAGGAGTTTATGCCTGTATTAAAGATTGTAGTTCCCAGCACATCAGATGGCATCAGGTCGGGGGTAAACTGTATGCGAGAATAGCCGGTGTCAATGCACTTTGCCAATAATTTGACCATAAGAGTCTTAGCCACCCCTGGCACACCCTCAAGCAATACATGGCCGTTGGCTAGCAATGCGGTAAGCATCATGTCCAACACTCGTTCCTGACCAACAATCACCTTAGAGATCTCATTTCGTATGCGGTAAGCCATATGATTGATCTCCTGAACCTTCAGCCTGTTTTCGAAGCTACCGGCTCCGTCCTGAAACACCTGATCTTGTGAATTATCCATATCTACTGAGCGTTTTTATAATAAAACTCCAACTGACGATTAAATTGATATAGGTCCTCAAGGGTAATCTTATCTACCTTCTCCAGATTTTTTGCCATACTAAAAATTGAAGCAAAAGTGCGCTCCGGAACCCCTGACTTTCGTGAACATTCCTCTATTAACTTGCTTTCATGCATTGATACATCTATATAGTATCTGCTCCTTAGGCTATCAAGAAAGTAAAGGAACCTCTTCTTTGCCACATTCCTGTGATCACCTTTGATAAAATAGAGCCTGGCAATTGTTTCCACAAATTCAAGAGTACTGTTCCCAGGTCGTTCATAAATAGGGATAGGCCTTTGTCTACGCTTGCCGTAAAAGATAAAGTAAAGTATTATACTTACCAGAAACAAATACCAGGCTGTACGAAGTCCCTTATCCTTAAACACAATACCCATCTCCGATATCATAGCAGGCGCCCCGGTCTTGTACTTCTCATCCCAGTATGTATCTGCATTAGGCAAATAAGACAATGCCCTGAATATGTAGTCCCCTTTATCACCATTAAGCAGGTGATAGTTAGTAAAAACGATAGGGTTGCAGTTAACGTAAATATTGCCGTCACCCCTTTTGATTCTTATAAAATTGATATCCCCCTTGTGACTATGCCCAAGTACTGTGGTGTTGAGAGTATCGTAGCGGGTGAAATAGTTGTTGGATACAACTGATGAATACCAGAAATTACCTGCAACCTTCAACCTGCGGTTTGTAAAATTAAAACCCACCGAGTCAGCCATTAAGCCAAAGTTAATCGGCTCGCCATGCGTAAGCTCGATGCCTAGTGTGTCGGAAATGTTTGATGAAAAATGCTCGGC
>CAYNFX010000006.1:15459-44895 GCA_964396555.1 uncultured Alkaliflexus sp. | reverse complement strand
CAAGAATTACAAAGGCATTGTTAAGAGTACGCCCACGCATGAAGGCCAGAGGTGCGATCTGTATTGTGCCAAACTCCATATACTCCTTTAGCTTTGCTGCAGGAATCATATCCATCAACGCATCATAGAGAGGTTGAAGATAAGGATCTATCTTTTCCTTCATATCACCTGGTAAAAAACCAAGTTTCTCGCCAGCTTCAACAGCGGGACGACTAAGGATTATCCTTTTAACCTCCTTACGTTTTAGAGCCCTTACTGCAAGTGCTATTGCGGTATAGGTCTTTCCGCTACCAGCAGGACCTATGGCAAAGATAAGGTCATTGCTGAGAGCAGCCTTGACCATCTTTTGCTGGTTCTCAGTGCGGCTTTTTATTGGTCTGCCATTAACTCCAAACAGTATAATATCCTTGTCCTCCTCCTTGGTCCCGTTAACTGCGCCTCCTCCTGCCAGGAGATCAATTACTGTCTCTTCCTTGAGAGTATTATATTTATGGTAATGCTCAATTATTGCATTTATTTTCTCTTCAAACACAGCTATCTCTTCCTCATCCCCCATAGCTTTAAGCCAGTTGCCGCGGGAAACCACCTTAAGCTTTGGAAAATACGCCTTCACTATATCAAGCTTGGAACTATTTATGCCCCAAAACTCAATCATATCTATTGATTCAAGATAAATCAGTTTTTCAATCATAAAATGGCGCTAATTCATATTTTTGTTGATGCAAATTAACAATATTTTTCGCAGATGCCTTAAGAGGAATTTGGCTTTTTTCCCTTTGTCTAAAACCATAAAATCACTTAATGGTTTTATAAGAGTTTGAACAAAATTCACAAGTGCGATAAACTTTTCCACACACAATATGCAAGACAAGAAAGAAAAATTCCAGGAACTGCTGGAAGTAATGAATTTACTCAGGGAGAAGTGTCCCTGGGACAGGGTACAGACAAATGAGTCACTTAGGACCCTAACTATCGAAGAAACATATGAGCTCTCAGAAGCCATACTCAAAGACGATGACAAGCTGATAAGCAAGGAACTTGGAGACCTGCTTCTTCACATTGTATTTTACTCCATTATTGGGGAGGAGAAAGGCAGCTTTGACATAGGAAATGTAATGCAGCAGCTTATCGAGAAACTTATATACAGGCATCCCCATATTTTTGCTGAGGTTGAGGTAGCCAATAAAAGAGAAGTTGAGGAAAACTGGGAAAAGCTTAAACTCAAAGAGAAAGATGGTAATAAGTCTGTGCTCTCAGGAGTGCCCTCATCTCTGCCAGCAATGATTAAGGCTTACAGGATGCAGGACAAGGCCCGTGGCGTAGGCTTTGACTGGGACCAAAAGAGTCAGGTATGGGATAAGGTTGCGGAAGAAATTGAAGAACTGAAACAGGAAATTGTTGCTGGTGATATGGATAAAATGGAGGACGAATTTGGTGACGTTTTCTTTTCTTTAATCAATGCTGCAAGGCTATATAATATTAATCCTGAAGATGCTCTGGAACGCACAAACCGTAAGTTTCTCAGCCGCTTCAGTCTTATGGAACAGGAAACTATTAAAAAAGGATTGGACCTAAAAAAGATGAATCTCGACGAACTCAATTTATACTGGGAAAAGGCCAAGGAGGAGCTTAAAAAAGGGGGCAAATAATCTACGTTTCCCCCAATTTGATTATTTTAGTTGAAACGTAAATCATTGACCCATGGAAAAAGGCAGGCTGTCTAATACCAAAGGTAATGGATTTGGCACCAGTTCGGTATTCTTTACTGCTATATCCACTATCCTGGGAGCTATTCTCTTCCTCCGCTTTGGGTTTGCTGTAGGTACACTTGGTTTCTGGGGAGCGATTCTGATTATTGTTTTGGGTCACCTTATTACTATTCCAACTGCTCTTGCGATTTCGGAACTAGCTACAAATACAAGGGTTGAAGGCGGCGGAGAATATTTTATTATTAGCCGCTCCTTCGGACTTAAGATTGGTACGACTATTGGAATTGCATTGTACTTTTCACAGACAATTGGTATTGCCTTCTATATCGTTGCTTTTACAGAGTCTTTTGAGCCTGTATTTAACTGGTGGCAGGGTCATTTCGGATGGCCTCTGCCCAGACAGGCAATAAGCATTCCCGCCCTTTTACTGCTGGCTATGTTGATGCTAAAAAAGGGATCTTCTATGGGACTAAAGACCCTAATTGTAGTTACTGTCTTGCTCTTTGGTGTAATAATTATGTTTTTTTTAGGGAATCCGATTGAGACCGATGAAGCTCTCAGAGTCCCAGGCAACAACTTTGGTTTCTTTAATCCGGAAAGCTTCTTTGTCGTATTTGCAATTTGTTTTCCTGCCTTTACTGGAATGACTGCTGGTGTGGGATTAAGCGGAGATTTGAAAAACCCCGGTAAATCAATTCCTATAGGTACTCTTTGCGCCACTATAACCGGTATGGTGGTTTACCTATTTATTGTATGGAAACTGTCAGTATCAGCTTCTCAGGCCGACCTGCTAGAACATCAACTTGTAATGTCAAAGATTGCACTTTGGGGAGCAATTATTATACCTCTGGGACTAGCAGCATCCACATCATCTTCCGCACTGGGCGCAGCACTTGTTGCCCCGCGCACCCTTCAGGCAATTGCTTCCGACAAGAGTCTGCCAATCCGAAGATTCAATATCCTTATGTCAAGAGGCAAGGGAGAAGCTCGAGAACCCTATAATGCTTCACTGCTTACTTTCTTAATTGCATGCCTATTTGTTGCCCTTGGTAATGTCAACTTAGTGGCGGGTATAATATCAATGTTCTTTCTGATAACCTACGGCTGTCTCTGTCTGATTTCGTTCCTCAACCATTTTGGAGCTCCTCCATCATATAGACCAAGATTCAGATCACGCTGGTACCTATCACTTGCCGGTTTTATACTATCTGTATGGTCTATGTTCCAGATCAGTCCTATATACACTATAGCTTCCTATTCGATAATAATAGTCATCTACCTGATTATAGAGCATTACAACAAGGATCAGAAAGGAGTTGTAAATATTTTCAAAGGTGCCCTGTTCCAGCTCAACAGATCAATTCAGGTTTATGTCCAGAATAATAATATGGACAAGGAACTGGAAGAATGGCGTCCTTCAGCAGTATGTATCTCACCCCACTCATTTGAAAGAGAAAAGGTGTTAAACCTTATGAAGTGGATAAGCTATAAACACGGGTTCGGAACCTATTTTCATTTTATAGAAGGTTATTACAGTCGTCAGGCTCATCTGGAATCTAAAGGAATTCATGCCAGGCTTATTGAGATGCAGAAGGAGGAAAACAGTGGATTGTATATCGATACAATGATCTCTCCTTCATATACTTCTGCTATAGCTCAGGTAATACAAGCCCCATCAATATCGGGGATGGAAAACAACATGGTTGTATTTGAATTTGATAAGGAACAACCAGAAGAAATACAAAGAATCCTGGATAATATAAAGCTGACAAAGGCAGGCGACTTTGATGTATGTATATTTGCAGGATCCAATAAGCAAATCAGGTATCAGAACGGAATTCATGTCTGGATTAGGCCAACTGATGTAAACAACACAAACCTCATGATATTGCTGGGCTACATAATATTAGCCCATCCTGACTGGCGAAAGAGCTATATAAAAATATTCAGTATCTGTTCTCCCGGATTTAATGATAAAACCAGGGAAGAATTGGAACACCTTATTGAATCAGGTCGCTTGCCTATTACTTTCAAAAATATTGAAATCATTAGTTCTGACGGCAATCAAACCATTTCAGATATCATCACTGAAAGATCCAAAAATGCTGCACTATCTATTATGGGTTTCAGGGAGGAGAAGATCAGGGCACTTGGAAGCAATGTATTTACCACATATGATGAGCTGGGAGATATACTCTTTGTCAATGCTTCAATATCAAAAGAAATAAAATAACAGTTTTTATCCTCAGTATTAAATTCTCTTAAAAACAACGGTATCAAAGCATACATCTTTGTTTTTGATGAAGTGTTTGACTATTTTTCCATTTATTCAAAGCGCGCTTTGAATAAACGGGAAATGGTGTATTTTAGGGAAAACTGCTAGGGTATGAGGTTCAGAGAATCACAAAGAATTGGGAAGGCTTGGCTGTGGTGTCTGCTTGCGTTAAGCGCCGTCCCTGCCTATCTTCCTCTCTTTGGCAAACCTTTTCCTCATGATTTGCTGGGCATTAAAGATTTGAAACTGTACCTTGTTATTCCCCACCTTCTGATTACTGTGATACTGCTACTGGTAAACTTAACAGTAGAAATCACCGAGCGCCGCCTCTCATACAGGTTCTTCCCATTCCACCTGAAGAAGAAAGATTTTGCACTCAACCGTATTGAATGTGCTTTTGTTAGAACATTTAATCCTATCGAGGAAAGAAGTTTCTGGGGTATACACGCCAGAGATGCCGTAAAATCATACCACCTAAACGGCCCCTGGGTTATTCAGGTCGAATTCAAAGGAGGCCGGGTACTCCTATTAGGAACAAAAAAACCTGAGGAAGTAAGTAAGGTACTTAAAACACTTCGAATTCCTGACGAAGTTGTTCAGTCCTGAAACATGAATGGTTTAAGTTTGTTTATACTAGTGAATCTATTATAGTTTAATTATTTCCTTATGCGAAAACAGTATTATAGTTTATTACTATTAATATTACCCTTTGCATTCTCAGCAAAGGCTGAAGAGGCAAGGTTATTAAGATTCCCTGCTACAAACGGGGAGAAGGTTGTATTTACATACGCCGGAGATCTTTACAGCGTGCCGATTATAGGCGGTCAGGCCTCAAAGCTCACATCCCATCAGGGTATGGAGATTTTTGCCCGCTTTTCGCCCGATGGTAAAATTATTGCCTTCACCGGACAATATGACGGCAACACTGAGGTCTACAAGATTAATGCTGATGGTGGAATACCGGCAAGACTAACATATACAGCTACTTTGTCAAGAGATAATGTTGCTGATCGTATGGGCCCAAACAATATCGTAATGGCATGGACTCCTGACAATAAAATAGTGTACAGATCTCGCCAGCACTCCTTCAACGACTTTAAGGGGAAACTTTATACTGTAAACCCTGATGGGGGGCTTTCAACTGAAGTCAAACTACCAGATGGTGGTTTCCTATCTTTCTCTCCAGATGGAAAGAAGATGGCATACAACAGGGTGTTCAGGGAATTCAGAACCTGGAAATACTATAAGGGAGGTATGGCCGACGAGGTGTGGATTCATGATTTTGAAACAAGAGAAACCTTTCAGATTACAAACAATCCTGCTCAGGATATCTTCCCGATGTGGATTGGTGAAGAGGTTTACTTTATCTCCGACCGAGACAGGACAATGAACCTTTTTGCATACAACCTCAAGACAGGAGCAACAGAAAAGGTAACCAATTTCAATGAATATGATATCAAGTTTCCCTCCCACCATGGCAACATTATAGTATTTGAAAACGGTGGTTATATTTACAAATTTGATGCTTCCACACGAAAGCTGGAGAAGATAAACATTCTGATCGGTGATGAGCATATTTATGCTCGTCCCGCTCTTATAGATGCTTCAAGGCTAATCACTTCGGCAGATCTGGCTACTGGCGGCGAACGGGTGCTGTTTTCAGCCAGAGGTGAGATATTCTCAGTACCTGCAACCGAAGGTATCACTTACAACCTTACCAAGAGCTCAGGAATCCATGAACGTAACGCAAGTTGGTCACCCGATGGCAAACATGTGGCATGGCTTTCGGACAAAAGTGGAGAGTATGAAATATGGATTAGTGATGCTTTGGGTGAAGAACTGCCTAGACAACTCACATCCGGAAGCGACACATACAAATTTGGTTTTGAATGGAGCCCTGATGGTAAGATGATAGCCTGGAGCGACCAACATTACTCACTCTACATCACTGATGTTGACGACAGGATTACTAAGAAAATGGTAACCAGTGGTATCAATCAGCTAAGGGACTACTCGTGGAGTCCTGACAGTAAGTGGCTGGCATTTACAGAAGCTGGCGAAAACAAGATGGGATTGATAAAACTCCTAAATGTTGATAACAGCACTGTTTATCCTGTAACCGAGTCATGGTACTACTCTGAACAACCTTCATTCTCGTCTGACGGAAAATATCTTATTTTTAGCTCAGAACGTAGCTTTAATCCGGTATATGGGCAAACCGAATGGAACCATGTGTACATTAATATGGGCAAGGTATATATGGTACTTCTTGCTGCGGATACTCCTTCTCCCCTTGCACCAAAGAATCCAATTTTTGAAGCAATAGCTGAAGCCAACGATGACAATGATAAAGGAAATAACACCAGGGATAAGAATGCAAAGGATAAATCAGAAGTCAAATCCCCGGTAAAGATAGATCTTGAAGGTATTGAGAAGAGGATTGTCGAACTGCCTGTTGAGGCTGCCAATTACTACAACATTAGTGCTATAGGGGATAAGATTTATTACAATAGGCAGAATCAGGGCAATGAAAGCCAGAATGGCTTGTATCTCTTTAATTTCAAAGACAAAAAGGAGATTTTTCTTGGCAACTACCGTTATACAGTTTCTGCTGATAAAAAGAAAATGCTTGTCGGAAAGGATAACTCTTGGACAGTGATAGACGTTCCCTCCGGCCCAATCAGTTTTGATAAGCCGCTTGATTTGGGTTCTATGACCACTATGGTCAACTATCAGGAAGAATGGCAGCAGATTTTTGATGAGGTCTGGAGACAGATGCGCGATTTCTTCTATGTCGACAATATGCATGGTTTAGACTGGGATGCTATTTACAAAAAGTATAATGCATTGGTACCCTATGTTGCTCATCGTAGTGACCTTAACTATGTAATTGGAGAAATGATTGGTGAACTGAATGTAGGACATGCCTATGTAAATCCGGGAGAACAGCCCACCACTAAAAGGATACAGACAGGACTGCTGGGTGTAAAACTAAGTGCTCATAGTTCCGGTTTCTTCAGGATTGACAGAATAATGCAGGGTACTCCATGGAATACAAAGATTCAGTCACCGCTTGCAGCACCCGGAGTCAATGTTAAGGAGGGTGAATACGTTGTAGCTGTCAACAGAATACCAGCCAACAGTGTCAACGATTTCTACCAATTGCTTGTAGGAACGGCAGGCAAAGTTGTTGAACTCTCAATCAACTCAAAGCCGGACCTGGCAGGAGCTCGCAGTGTGCTTGTGACAACCATCGCCGATGAAAGTCAGCTTTACTACTATGCATGGGTATCTGACAATATTCGCAAGGTTAATGAGGCTACAAATGGTGAGGTAGGATATATTCACATACCGGATATGGGACCTGAAGGACTTAATGAGTTTGTCAAGTATTTCTATCCTCAACTAAGTAAAAAGGCCCTGATTATTGACGTCAGAGGCAATGGCGGTGGTAACGTTTCACCAATGATACTTGAGCGTCTCAACAGGAAGCCTTACAGACTTACAATGAGGAGAAATTCTCCATCTGTTTCTACTATTCCATCAGAATCCCTTGCCGGACCTTTGACTGTGCTGATAGACAAGTATTCAGCTTCTGACGGTGACCTGTTCCCCTATGGTTTCAGAAAACTTGGACTTGGCACCATCATAGGCACCCGTTCATGGGGAGGAGTCGTTGGTATCACCTCACCCCTGCCATTTATTGATGGTACTGACCTTAGAATTCCTCAGTTTACATCATTCTCGCTAGAAGGAAACTGGATAATTGAAGGTCATGGTGTTGAACCTGATATTTATGTAGAAAATGATCCTTATAACGAGTATCTGGGTGAAGATGCTCAGCTAAACAAAGGTATCGAAGTAATATTGGAAGAACTTAAGGATCGTAAAGAACTGCCGGCAATACCAGCTCCTCCGGTGAAAACAAACTAGAGTTTTAAGGGACTTTGCCTCGGGGTAAAGTCCCTTTTAATTTTCGACATTCATTATTTATAAGCGTTGGAACGTATGATTACACAATCAGACCTAACCCAAACCAAAGCAAAAGGCATTGACAAGAAGTCTATTGAAGAGCAACTGGAGAGATTTGCCAAAGGCTTTGAACCTTTACAAATTATAAGACCTGCAACTGTATCAGACGGAATAGTAAGGCTGGAAGACGAGCAACTGGAAACATCGGTGAAAAACTATGAAATAGCCGTTAAGAAAGGGGTTTCGGTTGCAAAGTTTGTTCCTGCATCAGGCGCAGCCACAAGGATGTTTAAAGACCTCTTTTCCTACCTTGACAATCCTGTGGATATAGATCTACTTCCTGACAAACATCCTGTACGACAGTTTATCGAACAGGCGCATCGTTTTGCATTTTTCCCACTGCTTGCGGCTCTTGTCGTTGACGCAGATATCAAAGATCTAAAATCGAGAAAGCAACATGCCCCTGCCATTATTTCGTCTCTATTGGGAAGCGATGGACTTAATTACGGCTTTTTACCAAAGGGTCTGGTGCATTTTCATATGTATGGAGATCTGATTCGCACATCGATGGAAGAACACCTTGTTGAGGGGGCCTATTATGTAAAAGATTCAGCTGACAAGGTAAGGATACACTTTACTGTAAGCCCTCAACACGAGGAATATTTCAAAAGGCAGTTAGCTGCTGCAATACCAGAAATTAAAAGAACTTACGGAATCTTACCTGAAGTTGGTTTTAGCTTTCAGAAGCCACATACAGATACCCTTGCTGCAGGTCCGGACAACAATCCATTCAGGGATGATGAGGGAAAATTACTATTCAGGCCTGGAGGTCATGGTGCATTAATTGAAAACCTGAATGAACAGGAAACTGAAATTGTTTTTATAAAGAATATTGACAACGTTGTGCCTAAGCATCTGCTTGAAAGCACTGTCAAATACAAAAAGGCACTGGGTGGCCTGCTTGTCAAACTTAGAGAAAGTATTTTTGGATACCTCACCAGACTCGAAACATCATCTGATTGTAGCCTTATTGGCGAGATAACCAACTTTCTGCATAAGGAGCTTTATGTAAATCTGCCGGATCCCTTCAAGGCATTGAATACCAGTCAGCAGACAGAGTATCTCCGCTCCTATCTCAACCGTCCAATCAGAGTTTGCGGAATGGTAAAAAATGTCGGTGAACCTGGAGGAGGTCCTTTCTGGATAATTGAAAAGAACGGACAACAAAGCCTACAAATACTTGAAAGCTCGCAGTTTGATATGAGCAATCCCGCACAGAAAGCAGTTTTCAGTGCGGCAACCCACTTCAATCCGGTTGACCTTGCTTGCTCTCTTTACGACTACAAAGGCAGGAAGTTTGACCTAAAAAAGTATACAGATCCAGAAACCGGCTTTATTTCAGAGAAGTCATACAATGGACGCCCAATAAAGGCACTTGAATTACCGGGACTATGGAATGGAGCCATGGCCTCATGGATCACACTCTTTGTTGAAGTACCACTTAGTACCTTTAATCCGGTTAAAGTGGTCAACGACCTACTACGTTACCAACATCAATCTGCATAGGGTTTGTATTCAGAAAGGATTAATTAGGATATTTTAATTGGCAAATCGTACTTTATGAGTACCTTTGCTGCTTAAAAGAGTTTGCTTATGCATGAGCCGTGGCGATATAACTATAACGATATCAAGGTGGAGATTGAAAGGTTTGAAATGATGGAGAAGGGTGGCAAAAGCTGTTACTTTGATGTTCAAACTATTGAGAGCCTCTTTGATTTCTTTGCAGATAAGTTTCAATTTGAAAAAGCGGAAAGAATACTTAGCATAGGCATATCGCAACACCCAAATAATCCTTCACTACGATCAAAGAAAGCTGTTATTTATATTGAGAAGGGAGAAGATGCAAAAGCCATAAGGCTTTTGGAAGGTCTATCAATGATCGAGAATTCCAATCCAGACTTGTTTATGAACCTCGGCTTCGTTTACCTGCGTGTTAAGAGAAACGAAGAAGCTGTTACATGCTTTAAAAAAGCTATGGAATTGGCATTTGAAGATGCCGAGGAGTTTATTTTTGAAATCGCTCAGTATCTTAATGGTAATGAGCAATATAGCTATACTCTCGAATTTCTTTCAAGGGAACTACCTAAGTACCCCAACAATGAGAACCTACTTTTCGAATATGCCTTTGCTTTGGAAAAAGAAGGAAAGGTAGCCGAAGCCCTTGTTGCGTACAAAAAGCTACTTGAGGTAAATCCGTATTCGGAAAATGCCTGGTACAACCTCGGAATCATTTATATACGCAAGGAGGATTATGATAATGCTATCGATTGTTATGATCTAACCCTTGCAATCAATCCAGCACATATTGAAGCCTTGTTCAACAAGGGAAATGCCCTTGTTGCAATGAACAAATATGCCGAGGCTATTGATTATTACATAGAGTATTTGTCATACGGATATGAGACAACACTTCCGTATCACTACATAGCAGACTGTCATGACCAGATTGGCAATATTGAGATGTCATTGCGGTTTTACAGATTGACGGTTGACAGCGAGCCGGTTTATCTTCCAGGATGGCTCAACTATCTTGCACATCTGATCAACAATGATTACATGGAAGAGGCACTTGAAGCATCAAAGAAGGCGCTTGAATTCCATTCCGACGTGCCAGAAATTTGGTATCTGCGTGCAAGGGCATTTCTGCTTTCTGATATGTTTAAAGATGCTGCAAAAGCTTTACATAAGGCATTCACAGGAGAACCAGATAATTTGCGAAATCTCTTTGAATTGTATTTTGTACTTAGAAAATTGTCTCCACGCAAGGATCCTTTTAAGATGATTGAAAAGTGGCTCAGGGAGTATCCGACCTCTCCTGCTGTACACTATATTGCATCTGCCTACTATCTGTTGGATAATAGGCAGATGCCTATGGCGATTAAACACCTGAAGGTTGCATTGGCCGAGAATCCAATGGATTATGAGTTATTTCTTGAATTGTTCCCAACTATGGAGAAAATGATTAAGAAAAGTAAGAGGTTAAGTGCTTTGGTTAATGATTTTACTCCTGCCGAGTTTTAACAGACAAATACAGTAAGCCCAAATTATAAAGACGCAGGTAATGAGGACTTTTGGAATTATAGGATATCCTTTAAAGCAAACATTTTCACCAACTTACTTCGGTGAAAAATTTAGTAAGGAAGGCATTGATGCCCGTTATCTTACTTTTCCACTTTCATCAATTACTGATTTTAAGGGACTGCTTGAACAGCACCCCTACATTGCTGGTCTCAACGTAACTATTCCATACAAGGAGCAGGTTATTCCCTATCTTGACGAACTTGACAGTGAGGCTGCAAAGATCGGTGCGGTAAACGTTATTAAGTTTACAAGAAATGGCGGCAAGCTGCATCTTAAAGGCTACAACAGCGATGTAAAGGGTTTTCTGGACTCCCTCAAACCAATGATTAAACCTTGGCACACCAAGGCACTGATTTTTGGTACGGGAGGGGCTTCTAAGGCAGTTGCTCATGCTTTGGCCAATGAAGGTATCCTTTACAGGTTTGTTAGCCGTAATCCCAAATCCTCTTCTGAAGTAGGTTATTCCGATCTAAGCCCGGAAATAATCTCTGAGTACAAGCTGCTTATCAATACTACTCCTCTGGGTATGTATCCCAATTCAGACAATGCTCCTGAAATCCCATACGAAGGAATTGGGGATAAACACCTGGCATATGATGTAGTATATAATCCCGATACTACCTTGTTTTTGAAAAAGGCACAGGAAAGAGGTGCTCAGATTAAAAACGGCCTTGATATGCTTTACCTGCAAGCGAAGGAAGCCTGGAGAATCTGGAATCTCTAAAACCACTCACCCTCAAAAACGTGCAGTAAACGCACCTCGCATTATATAAATAGGAAATTTTGTGACTATATGTGATACTGGACATAAAGGTTCCGCCATCATGGAATAACCTGACCAGAGTATTTAACAAAATTCATTGCTAATAAACTTCTATTACGGCTCTGAAACAAGTATTTACAAGGGGAAAATATCTGTCTTTCTTTGAAAAACCTCCTGAGGGTATGCTACATCCACCAGATACAGCCCCCTCGCAGGGGCTGAAGTACTTGCCCTACCCCTATCACGGGCTTCTATTATTTCCCTGAAATCCTTTACAGTCAACTTCCCTCTGCCAATATCCAAAAGTGTACCCACTATTGCCCTGACCATATTCCTTAGAAAGCGGTCTGCCTCTATTGTAAAGGTATAAAGCTCCCCTTCCCTCTTCCATTCTGCCATTTTCACCCTGCAAATATTGGTTTTGTTTCCGCCATGCAGCTTACAGAAGCTTGTAAAGTCCTCATAGTTGAGCAAAATGGCCGCAGCTTCATTCATAGCATCCACATCAGGATGAAAACTAACTTTTGCTGCCATGTCATTCCAGAAGGGGGCTTTCCTACAGATAAGCTTGTACTCATAACGACGGGATATTGCACCAAAACGGCTGTGAGCCTCATCTGCTACGCGGGTAACAGAAAAAACTGCTATGTCGAATGGAAGTATTCCTGAAAGGCGCTCAGCCAGGTTGGGAATTTCATCTAGATCGATTTCTGTATCAAAATGCGCTACCATGTACCTTGCATGGACGCCTGTATCAGTACGTCCTGCCCCTGTTATAGCATGGGGTTGACGTAATATTACTGATAACGCCCTTTCAATCTCCTCCTGCACTGTAGGCCCTTTTGCCTGGCGCTGCCAGCCACAATAATTCGTACCCTTATATGCTAATTCGATGAAATATCTTGGCATGGCGCATTTTTTGCTGCAAAGATAAAAAAGACTGTGAAATTTGTTCGTTTACCCTTTGGGGTCATACTACGCAAATAAAGGAAAATTATTAATTTAGAGCTAATAAGATTAACTTTACAAATGAAAACAGTAAATATGATGTCTGAAAACAGAATACTAGTTCGCAGAAACCACAGTAAATTGATTAGTCCGTCAATCTTTGTTATATTGATGGTACTTTTCTCTGTTTTCAGCGGTATGGAGGCACAAAACTGGGTACAACTTCGTGAAAAGATGGTCACTGAACAGCTTCGCAGCCGTGACATCACTTCATCCAACGTATTGAACGCCATGCGTGAAGTACCCAGACACCAGTTTATTCCTGCCGAATACCAGCAATATGCATACGATGACAGGCCCCTTCCTATAGGTTTTGACCAGACTATCTCTCAGCCTTATATTGTAGCATTTATGACTGAACAGATAAAGCCCAGACCTGGAATGAAAGTCCTTGAGATAGGTACCGGTTCGGGTTATCAGGCAGCAATTCTGGCCCACTTGGGTTGTGAGGTCTATACTATAGAACTCCTTCCCGAACTTGCCGAAAGGGCATCAAAACTGCTCAAGACCCTTAAATATGAACCTGTGCATATCAAGGCAGGCAATGGCTATGAAGGCTGGCCGGAAGAGGCTCCTTTTGATGCGATAATTGTAACCGCTGCTCCTGAGCAAATGCCACCTGTTCTTGTGGAACAACTAAAGAATGGTGGCGTAATGGTAATCCCTGTTGGACCGGTCAACAAGCTTCAATATCTGAAAGTTGTAAGAAAACAGGATGGCAAGGTTACTACTCAAAACCTTATGCCTGTTCGCTTTGTCCCCATGATTGACAGAGACGTAAAGTATTGATACAATGAACTGGGAAGCTGAATTGCTGGCCTTGAAATTTGGTGGAAGTAGCTTGGATTTAGCTTCCTATGTAGCACAACATCCCGAAGAAATTCCTCAGCTTATAAAGGCAGCCGGACATACAAACCACATGGTAGCATGGCGTGCTGCATGGGTGCTGGATAACTATGCCCGCAACCATAAAGCAGGAATCACAGAGTACATAGATCAACTTTCTGGGCTATTGGTGGCAACAAAACACAACGGGGTAAGGCGACACCTTACCCACATTCTGTGTGATGCTGGCCCTACCTTTATTGATGACGGCAGAGTTGTAGATTTATGTTTTGAATGGATTTCCAACCCCACTATCCCTGTTGCTGTTCAGGCTAATTCAATGAGCCTGCTTGCAGGCCTATGCAAACTCTATCCTGATCTTGCATCAGAGCTGGAAACAGTGATAAACGAAAACTTTATCCATGGCTCGGCAGGCTTTAAAAGCCGCTGCCGTAAGATCCTCAGGCAAATAAATGCCGAACTAAAGACGGATGATTAACTCATCACTTTAGTCTTTCAGCCATGCAGCATATTTTGACCTGAACTTAGACACCTTTGGTGCTATTACAGCGCTGCAATAAGGCTGATTAGGATTATTGTCGAAGTAGTTGTCGTGATAATCCTCTGCCTTAAAAAACTCCTTCAAAGGCTGAAGCTGTGTAACAATTGGCTTTTCATATACCCCTTCGCTTGTAAGTTCCTTAATATAGGCCGCCGCTATTTCTCTTTGACTTTCATCAAGGTAAAAAATTACTGAACGATACTGTGTTCCAATATCATTGCCCTGCCTGTTTAGTGTTGTGGGATCATGTATTCCAAAGAAAATACCGAGTAGCACCATGTAACTTACGACCTCGGGGTCGTAAGTAATCTTTACAACCTCGGCATGACCGGTATTACCTGTGCAAACCTCCTTGTATGATGGATTCTTGACAGTGCCTCCGCTAAAACCGGATACAACTTTTTCTACTCCTTTAACCCTTTGATATACAGCCTCGAGACACCAGTAACATCCACCCCCGAATACTGCCTCTTCCCTTCTGTTTTCAGCCATAGCATTTATATTTAGTACATACGTCAATATTAGCCAAAGTACAGGTATTTTCAGTTTTTCGCCGGACATTTTTTGCGTATTTTGTTATATCTAAAACAGTCGGGCAACGATAAGGTTGTGGAGTTTTGTCGCTCAAAAAAGCTAACTTTGTAAAGT
This sequence comes from uncultured Alkaliflexus sp., assembly GCA_964396555.1. Classification (GTDB taxonomy): domain Bacteria; phylum Bacteroidota; class Bacteroidia; order Bacteroidales; family Marinilabiliaceae; genus Geofilum. The sequence continues at coordinate 29,992 of CAYNFX010000006.1, read as the reverse complement.
TTAAAAGCAGTTCCGGATGAGTTCATTTCCCCCATTGGCAGAACGTATGCGCCCCAGGTCGCTGGACGATTATATCGGACAGAAGCACCTTGTGGGTGAAAATGCCGTGCTGCGCAGGATGTTGGAATCAGGACGACTGTCGTCAATAATCCTTTGGGGACCTCCGGGCGTCGGTAAGACCACCCTGGCCAAGATAATGGCTGGGAAACTGGAACGGCCGTTTTACATTCTGTCTGCTGTTTCTTCCGGTGTTAAGGATGTCAGGGAAGCTATTGAAAAGGCTCGTAACTCGCGCTTTTTCAACTCTGCATCACCCATCCTATTTATAGATGAAATACACCGGTTCAGCAAGTCCCAGCAGGACAGTCTGCTGGGTGCTGTCGAAGAAGGTGTACTTACCCTGATTGGTGCAACAACTGAAAACCCCTCATTTGAGGTTATCTCTCCCCTCCTTTCCCGTTGTCAGGTTTATGTCCTGAAGCCATTGGAAAACTCCGACTTAATGGAGCTGTACAATAAGGTTGCAAAGGAGGATATTGTTGTAAGTAAAAAGGAACTTATTCTTGAGGAGGACGAAGCTCTGTTGCGCTTTGCTGGTGGTGATGCGCGGAAATTTCTGAATATACTGGAGCTCCTCGTTAATGCATACTCTGATGATGAGCCGGTGGTGATTAACAATACAAATGTTACCGAACTCCTTCAGCAAAACCCGGCACAGTATGACAAGAATGGGGAGTTGCACTATGATATTGTCTCAGCCTTTATTAAGTCTATAAGAGGAAGTGATCCTGATGCCGCTGTATACTGGCTCGCCCGTATGGTCGAAGGTGGTGAGGATCCAAAGTTTATCGCCCGTCGCCTGCTGATATCTGCAGCCGAGGATGTGGGGCTTGCAAATCCCAACGCATTATTGCTCGCTACTAGTGCCTTCCAGGCTATTCAGATGGTTGGCTGGCCAGAAGGCAGGATAATACTTAGCGAGGTCGCAATCTATCTGGCAACAAGTCCAAAGAGCAACTCTGCCTATATGGCAATCAACGAGGCTCAGGGCCTTGTAAGGGAAACGGGTAATCTGCCGGTACCACTGCACCTACGGAATTCGCCTACCAAACTGATGAAAGACCTTGATTACGGTAAGGAATACAAATACGCTCATGATTTTCCGGGTAATTTTGTTCAACAGGATTATATGCCTGATAAGCTGAAGGATAAGATGCTATGGAAGGCTCAGGATAATCAGCAGGAAGCAAAGCTAAGAGAGAGAATGGAACAATTGTGGAAGAAGAAATAATAAACTTAAGAATATGATAGAGACCATTAAAGGCATAAAACATACAGACAGCGGTCAGTTTTTCCTTCTTGCGGGCCCCTGTGCCATCGAAGGTGAAAAGATGGCTCTTGAAATTGCAGAAGAGATACTCAAGATTTGCGATAAGCTGACGATTCCCTATGTATTCAAGGGCTCTTACCGTAAGGCAAACAGATCAAGGATTGATTCATTTACCGGAATAGGTGATGAAAAGGCACTTAAGATTCTCAGGAAGGTTAATGAAACCTTTGGTGTGCCTACAATAACTGATATCCACTCAGCTCCTGAAGCTGCAATGGCAGCGGAATATGTTGATATACTTCAGATTCCGGCCTTCCTTTGCAGACAGACAGATATAGTTGTTGCAGCAGCTGAGACCGGCAAGGTTGTAAATATCAAAAAGGGCCAGTTTGTTGCCCCTGAGTCCATGATCTTTGCAGTTAATAAGGTTAGAGATTCCGGCAATGATAGGGTAATGATAACCGACCGTGGCACTATGTTTGGCTACCGCGACATGATAGTCGATTACAGAGGAATACCTGATATGCAGCAATTTGGTGTCCCAGTAGTACTGGATATCACCCATTCCCTCCAACAGCCCAATCAGTCATCGGGTGTAACCGGAGGAAAACCGCAGCTAATAGAAACAATAGCAAGAGCAGGTGTTGCAGTTGGCGTAGACGGTTTCTTCCTGGAAACCCACCCAGACCCGGTAAATGCGAAGTCTGACGGAGCTAATATGTTAAGGCTAGACCTTCTGGAACCAATGCTAACAAGACTAGTGGCACTTAGAAACGTTGTAAAATCGTTCTAAAAAAGATGCTGCCCGCGGGCAGCATCTTTTTAGAACCTGAAGTGAGTTACTTCTTAAAGTATTGCAAGGCTTCAGGAAGAAAGCTTTGCAGGTTGCTAATACGGGTTGTATTACTTGGGTGAGTACTCAAAAACTGAGGTACATTAGCTCCACCACTCATTTCGGCCATCCTTTGCCAGAAACCAATTGCAGTGGAAGGATCATATCCTGCTACGGCCATAAAAATCAGCCCAAGCCTGTCTGCTTCTGTCTCGTGAGTTCTCGAATAAGGCAACAGCACTCCATACTGGGTACCAACACCAAAAGCAAGCTGTGCTAATTGCTGTGTTGTTTCTGATTGCTCTGCGAGCAAAGCACTCAGAGTAGCGGAACCAAACTCAGCAGCCATTTGCTGTGACATACGTTCACTGCCGTGCTTTGCAACAGCGTGGGCAATTTCGTGACCCATTACAACAGCAATACCGGTTTCATCCTGGCAAATAGGTAAAATACCAGTGTAAAAGACCACTTTCCCACCAGGCATACACCATGCATTTGGGGTAGCGTCATCAACCAGGTTGAACTCCCATTCAAATCCTTCTATTCTGTCGGACATACCATTCTGCGAGAGATAAGACTCTACTGCAGCAGATATCTTTTTACCAACATTCTTGATCATTGCTGTCTGCTGAGCATTGGTAGAAAGTTTGTTTTCCTTCAGAAATTCATCATACTGATTAAAACTAAGAGCATTAATCTCACTGTCTGCCACAAGGCTCAATTGACGACGACCAGTGAGAGGTACGGTAGAACATGCCCAAATAATCAGTCCTGTAGCAAGGGCAATTATTGCTACCCTGCCCAGCTTTCCCCTAAATACCATCTTCTTCATCTAGGATTCAATTTAATTAATTCACTATTTCTTACTTCAATTATGCTTTGCATAGCCATTTCAATTATTGAACGCGGACAGGCAACGTTCATACGCATAAACCCGCGACCTTCCTGTCCAAAGCTAATGCCGTCGTTTAAACCAACTTTTGCCTTGCCATAAAGCAAGGTTTTCAGATCACTTTGCTTCAAATTCCAGGCGTTGAAATCAATCCACAGCAGATAAGTTGCCTCCGGGCGTCTGACCTTAACTTCAGGCATATACTTCTCCACTTTTTCTATTACCAAGTTAATATTAACTTCCAAATATTCCTTCAAATTTTCAAGCCATTCCTCAGATTCATTATAGGCTGCCTCAAGAGCAATTGATCCAAACACATTACCCATGTGCAGGTGATAGGCCATCACCTGTTCCCTGCATTTTTTAAGCAACTCCGGGTTTGATGCAATCATATAGGAAGTGCTGAATCCTGCCAGATTAAATGTCTTACTAGGCGCCATGCAAGTGACCGTATTATCTGCAATCTCAGGAGAAATTGTAGCCAAAGGCCTATGCCTGTTACCAAACAAGGTAAGGTCGCAATGTATCTCGTCCGACACGATTGTCACACCATGCTTAATACAGATTTCTCCCATTCTGCGCAGTTCATCGGGAGTCCAAACCCTACCTACTGGATTATGGGGATGGCAAAGGATAAAAAGTGTATTTGATGGTTCTGCGCACAAATTCTCAAAATGATTAAAATCAACCTTGTAGCCATCATCTGTGTTGACAAGTGGATTCTCTACAACCTTACGGTCAAAATCCCTTACAACGCCAAAAAATGGTGGGTAAACAGGAGGTTGAATAATAACACCCTCACCTTGTTTTGTAAGTGCCTGGACGGCAAGGCCCAGATTTGGGACTACCCCGGGAGAAAACTCTATCCAGGACTGATCCACGTCCCACTGATAGCGTCTTCTAAGCCACGAACGGATTGCTTCAACAAAAGCTTCCCCTCTTGTAGTATAACCGAAAATAGGATGCTCACTTCGTTCCTTAATTGCCATTACAACTGCTGGTGGAGCGGCAAAGTCCATATCGGCAACCCATAATGGAATAACATCAGGGTCACCAAACAAACGCTCTCTGGCCTCCAATTTAATAGCCCTGGTTCCGTTACGGTCAATAATTCTGTCAAACTGTGACATCTGCATAAGTTTCTTATGTTGAACTAGTTAACTGCAATACTGATTATAAACCATACTGATACCCTCTTCCAATGTGATCCGCGCCTTCCAGCCCAAAGCAGCAAGGCCTTTCACATCCATAAGTTTTTTGAAGGTGCCGTCTGGTTTTGAAGAATCCCAGCTTATTCTTCCCTTGAATCCAACTATCTCTTTCACCTTTTGAGCTAGTTTGGCAATCGGCAAATCAACTCCGGAACCGATGTTTAGGTGTGTATTACGAATCTCTTTAAGTCCTCTTTCCTTTACAATGTCAGCAAAACTTATGCTGTTCATTACAAAGAGTACCGCCTCTGCAAGGTCGTCAGAATGAAGGAATTCACGTAAGGGTGTACCACTGCCCCAAAGCTTTATCTCAACTTCACCGGATTGTGCATAGATACCAAACTTTTCAAACTGAGTAGGCAATTGAGCATCACTTACCAAGAGATCAACACTTCCGACAGGACGTTTGCGCAAATCCTCCCTCACGCCTGCCATATTACCTTCCCTAATAAGTTTGCCAAGATGCATCTTTCTTATGAGTGCAGGCAATACGTGAGAGTTCTCAAGATTGTAGTTGTCATTGGGTCCATATAGGTTTGTCGGCATGACTGCAATGAAGTCGGTTCCGTACTGAATATTGTATGACTCGCACATCTTGATACCGGCAATTTTGGCTATTGCATAGGGCTCATTAGTATATTCAAGGGGACTGGTAAGAAGACAGTCCTCCTTCATTGGTTGAGGGGCTTCCCTTGGATAAATACAGGAACTGCCCAGAAAGAGCAGTTTCTTAACTCCACTTTTATAAGAGCTATGTATTATGTTATTCTGAATCTGAAGGTTCTCGTAAATAAAATCGGCCCTGTAAGTATTGTTGGCCATAATACCACCAACCTTTGCGGCAGCAAGGAAAACATATTCAGGCCTTTCCTTTATGAAAAAATCCTCTACAGCAGCTTGATTACAAAGATCAAGATCTTCGCGTCCCTTCAGAATAAGATTTGTAAATCCCTCAATTTGCAGCTTCCTGATAATAGCTGATCCCACCAGTCCCCTGTGTCCGGCAACAAAGATCTTACTATCCTTTTGCATTATTCAAAATAGTTTAATGTATTGTACCCACCATCTTTGAGATACTTTTCTTTCTGCATCAACCTAAGATCAGAGCTCATCATATCTTCGATAAGAGCATTCAGGTCATATTGCGGTTCCCATCCCAGTACTTTATTAGCCTTAGATGGATCACCAATAAGCAGTTCAACTTCAGTTGGCCTGAAGTATCTTGGGTCAACTTTCACAACACATTTTCCAACCAGGTGCTTGTACTCATCCTTAGTGCTGCTAACTACATATCCCTTTTCGTCAACTCCAGCACCTCTGAAATCAACTATACATCCAAGGAAGGCAAAAGACTTGCGAACAAATTCACGTACTTCTGTAGTAACTCCTGTAGCAACTACAAAATCGTCAGGTTTATCCTGTTGAAGTATCAGATACATTGCCTTGATATAATCTTTTGCATGCCCCCAGTCACGCTTTGCAGAAAGATTACCCAAATACAAATTCTCCTGCAAGCCGAGTGCAATACGCGACACCGCCCTTGTGATCTTACGGGTAACGAAAGTCTCTCCTCTGATCGGTGATTCGTGGTTAAACAGTATCCCGTTACATGCATACATATCATATGCTTCCCTGTAGTTTACACATATCCAGTAAGCATAAAGCTTTGCCACAGCATAAGGTGAACGTGGATAGAATGGGGTCTTTTCAGACTGGGGAACTTCCTGAACCATTCCATAAAGCTCACTAGTTGAAGCCTGATAAAAACGTGTCTTTTTTGTTAGTCCAAGTAATCTGATAGCTTCCAGAAAGCGTAATGTACCTAATCCGTCAGCATTCGCTGTGTATTCAGGTGTATCAAAACTCACACCAACGTGCGACATTGCTGCAAGATTGTATATTTCGTCAGGCTGGGTTTCCTGAACTATCCTGATTATATTGGTTGAATCTGTAAGATCGCCATAATGCAGAATAAAATTCCTGTTTTCTGCATGCGGATCTTGGTAGATATGGTCTATCCTGTCAGTATTGAAAAGAGAACTACGCCTTTTGATACCATGTACTATGTAACCCTTTTTCAAAAGATACTCAGACAGGTAGGCTCCGTCCTGACCGGTCACCCCGGTGATTAATGCAACTTTTGCCATGATAAGATTTTCTTAATTTGGATTATAATGCTAAAATATAGTCATTATTGAGCTTAATAGCACATAATTCAGCCCTTTAGGTTTTCCCAGTACCAATTTATAGCCTCCTCAATACCGTCGGCAAACAGGTGTGTAGGTTTGTATCCAAGCAGTGTTTGTGCCTTATCAATAGATGCTAGGGAGTGAGGCACATCACCAATTCGAACATCACCATAATTCGGCCTTATTGATGCTATATCACCGTCAAAACGACTTAGTTTATCCCTTAAAACATCAAACAGGTTTTGAATGCTTGTTCTTTCTCCGCAAGCAACATTAAACACAGTATTCACGGCCTCAGGATTGCTTGTTGTGGCTGCCCTTTCGTTGGCCTGTACCACATTTGCAACATAGGTAAAATCTCTTGAGTAGCTTCCGTCCCCGTTTATCTTAGGAGACTCCTTTGCAATAAGTGCTTTTACAAAGAGAGGTATAACAGCAGCATAAGCGCCAAAGGGATCCTGACGTGGTCCGAAAACGTTAAAATACCTAAGTCCCACCAGTTGCATACTATAAAGATTTGCAAAAACTGAAGCATATAGCTCATTCACATACTTAGTTACTGCGTAGGGCGACAATGGTTTTCCTATTCGGTCCTCTATCTTGGGCAAATCCTTACTGTCTCCATATGTGGAACTACTTGCAGCATATACAATGCGCTTGACTCCAGCATCACGTGCAGCCACAAGTACATTAAGAAAACCGCTTACATTTACTTCATTCGAGGTAAGTGGATCCTTAACTGAACGGGGAACTGATCCAAGGGCCGCCTGATGAAGCACAATATTCACTCCATCTACTGCCTTTCGGCAAGTATCAAGATCACGAATATCCCCTTCTATAAACTCAAAAGCCGGATTATTCATAAAAACGGCAATATTCTCCCGCTTGCCCGTTGCAAAATTATCAAGACATACAACCCTGTTATTCTGTTTCAGAAGTTTCTCGATAATGTTTGATCCGATAAACCCGGCTCCTCCGGTAACAATAACAGACTGGTTTTCAATAAGCCCCATGATAATTGGTTTTTCATTATGAAGAAAATTGTATGGAAAGATCTACGCGACTTTTTTCAAAATGCAGGATGCATTGTCCGGTAATAAGTACCGGGCCATTAGGCCCGGTACTATGTATTCTGTATTTGCCTAAAAAGCCTGCAAACCTTATTTTGCAATGCTTATTGCTCTTGTTTCCCTAATCACAGTGATTTTCACCTGACCGGGATAGGTCATTTCTGTCTGAATCTTTCTTGCTATATCATATGAAAGTTCTTCAGCCTCCTTATCACTTACCTTTTCACTGCCTACGATTACCCGCAGTTCCCTACCTGCCTGAATAGCATAGGTCTTAAGAACACCTGGATAGTTCAATGCCAACGATTCAAGGTCATTAAGTCTCTTGATGTAAGCCTCAACCACTTCGCGACGGGCACCTGGACGGGCACCTGAAATAGCATCACATACCTGAATAATCGGTGCTATCATTGTAGTCATTTCCACCTCGTCGTGGTGAGCACCAATAGCATTGCAGATATCTGGTTTTTCCTTATACTTCTCTGCAAGCTTCATACCCAAAATTGCGTGTGGTAATTCCGGATCCTCATCAGAAACCTTTCCAATATCATGCAACAGACCAGCCCTCTTGGCCCTCTTGGCATTCAGCCCAAGCTCAGCAGCCATCAATGCACAAAGGTTTGCGGTTTCACGACTGTGCTGTAGCAGGTTCTGACCATAGGATGACCTGTACTTCATTTTACCAACAAGCTTGATAAGCTCGGGATGCAATCCGTGAACTCCAAGGTCTATAGCAGTACGCTTACCGGTTTCAATTACCTCTTCTTCTACCTGCTTGCGTACTTTGTTAACCACCTCTTCAATTCTTGCAGGGTGTATACGTCCGTCGGTTACCAATTGGTGCAGAGCAAGACGGGCAATTTCCCTACGCATTGGATCGAATGCAGAAAGAACGATTGCCTCAGGAGTATCATCAACAATAATCTCAACCCCGGTAGCAGCTTCAAGCGCCCTGATATTACGACCTTCACGACCAATAATACGGCCCTTTATTTCATCCGAATCAATATGGAAGATTGTTACAGCATTTTCGATAGCAGTCTCAGTCGCAACACGCTGTACAGTATTGAGTACAATGCGTTTAGCTTCCCTGGATGCATTTATCTTGGCCTCATCCATAATGTCATTTATAAACGACATTGCTTCAGTCTTTGCCTCAGCTTTAAGCGATTCTATCAACATCTCCCTGGCCTCGTCAGCAGACATACCCGAAATTGCTTCAAGTTGTTCCACCTGTTGCTTATGCATGCGGTCAAGCTCTTCTGTCTTCTTTTCTACTATTTCAAGTTGAGCATCAAGATTCTCGCGTACTGTATCAAGTTCCTTATTCTTACGACTTAGTTCTTCAATACGCTGTGCAATAGCAGTTTCTCTTTGCTTTGTCTTGTTTTCCAAAGCCAGTATCTTTGCATTCCTGCTATTGATTTCCTTTTCATGTTCAGCCTTAAGCTGTAGAAATTTCTCTTTCGCCTGAAGCATCTTTTCTTTCTTGATTACTTCGGCTTCACTTTCAGCCTCGCGAATTATCCTTTTGGCACGATTCTTAAAAGCCTGGGTAATTCCTATCCAGGTAATAAGTCCACCAAATAAGAAGGCCGATATTCCAATTACTATTTCCATTTCAGTACAATTAAACTTATATAAAAAAACGCACTTCTTTCCTGAAATTATAAGCACAAACAGCCCAAATCAGGCCATCCAGCTCAGGAAAAAAATGCGGGACAATTACAACCAAAAAAACAAATACTATTCCTCTGTCAACAGCTTCTCAAGCTTTTGGTCCAACAAACTTATTGCATTAATCAAGGGTGTTGTATCCTGACTTTCCTCTCCCTCAAGAGCCTTAATAACAAACTGCAAGGCTGCCATAGCCAAAAAGTCCTGAACGTCCTTGTCATTATAACGCTGCTTGTACTGCAAGACCTTTTCGTTAATAAGCCTGGCCGCTTTTCTTATTCGCTCCTCATCACTAGGATCAACCCTTAAAGGATAGTACCTGTCAGCGACATTAACACGTATAGAAAGTTTATCGTCCATCTGAAGCTCTTAACGATTCAACAGGGCAATACATTTATCAATTTCCCGCACAATTTGATTAATCCTCAGCTTCGTATCGCGAACGTCCGCACTCGAAGCTTCTATAGTCTTGGCTATCTTCAACTTATCAAACTCATCCTGAAGTAATGCATAAGATGAAGCGCTCTGCTCCAATTGATTACTTATTTGAGCTATCTGAGTTCTGAGCATTCTGTTTTCCTCTTTCTCAGACTTATAACTTTCAACAAGCTTATCAATCTTCTGCTCTAATTTAACAACTATATCTAAATTTGGATTAACCATGTCTAATTAATTCCTCACAAAATTAGCACAGGATTTATAAATAAAAAATAATGTTTAAGCATTCTCTGTGCAATATAGTACAATATTTACTGCAAAATAACAGAATTGCTTCTAAAATCAGTATTATTTTGATGTAACTTTGTTTATAATTGATTCAAAAAACTTTTATCATGATTAAGAAAGCTATTGCAACAATCATATACTGCTGTGTGTTAAGTTCATGTACTGAATTACTTCAAGTGGTTCAAACGCTGGAAACAAACCAACCTCTTACTCAAACTGAGGTTGTTAGCGGACTTAAGGATGCCCTTAGGGTAGGTAGCGACTCAGCTGCCTTAAAGTTGGCCAAACTCAACGGATACTATGGTGATCCGGTTGTAAAACTATTACTCCCGCCTGAAGCTTCGATTATAACCGATAACCTTAGCCGCATACCCGGGGGTGAGAAATTGGTTGAAGACCTTATTCTGAGAATTAATAGAGCTGCAGAGGATGCAGCTAAAGAAGCGGCTCCGGTTTTCGCGAATGCAATCAGGCATATGACTATTCAGGACGCCTTTACAATACTCAAAGGTGAGAATAATGCAGCAACACTGTATCTTAAAACAAGTACCTACAATGAGTTATTTAGCCTATATCAACCAAAACTTAATACATCACTTGACAAGAAACTTGTAGCTGGAATATCCGCCAATGAGACCTGGAATAATCTTACCAGTCAATGGAACAAAGTCGCTGGTAGTATGGTAGGCCAGATTGCCGGATTTAAGAAGGTAGATGTTCAACTTGACAGTTATCTTACAAACAAGGCTCTTGATGGGATATTCTTAAAACTGGCTGAAGAAGAGGCTGAAATTAGGAACGATCCTGCTGCAAGGGTTACTGAGATATTAAGAAGGGTATTCGGAAGGTCATAAGGGCAATAGATGCTCAAATAAAAACGGCTGTCTGCTATCGTCAGACAGCCGTTTTTCATATGCGATACCTTGATATTTGTGGAATGTTTTCCAACTCAGCTTTATAGTACTTTCCCTGCCAAAGGTCCAGTTCATTTAGCCTTTTCTCAACAAGGTGACTTAACTCGTGGTTTTTAAGCTTCCATGCTGGAGCTATAAGGAGATAGTATGGCGACTGGCTTGAGAACCTTTCAAGTACTATTCCAGTACGAAGTCTTACAATAAACTCAACTACAAGATCCACATACTCCTCCAGCTCGAAAACCTTATAGTTATCAGGGTTCTTCAGGTATTCCCTCCCAAGTTTTGAACCACGCACATACTGAAGCTGGTGCAGTTTAAGGTATGACAGTGGCAGTTCTGACACTATAGATGCGTGTCCAAGAATATCTTCTTTTGTTTCTCCCGGCAATCCAAGTATCATATGTGCTCCTACCGGAATGTTCCGACTTGCTATCCTATGTATGGCATCGATTGAACTCTGAAAATCATGACCTCTGTTGACCCTGTTCAAAGTCTCATCCTTTGTTGACTCAATACCCAGTTCAATAGCAACATAACACTTACTGTAAAGCTCTTCAAAGTAATCAAGTAAATGATCTGGAAGGCAGTCTGGTCTGGTACCAACAATAAGTCCTACAACACCAGGAAATGCAAGCGCTTCTTCATATAGCTCAATTAGTTTGGATATCTCACCGTAAGTATTGGTATAAGCCTGGAAATATGCCAGATATCTGGTTCCGGGATGCTTTGCTTCAAAGAGATCTATCCCAGTCCTGAGCTGTTCTGTCACAGTCTTAGTTGGTTGACTATAAGCAGGTTTGAACGTTTCATTGTTACAAAAAGTACAGCCTCCGAACCCCTTACTTCCATCCCTGTTTGGACAGGTAAATCCGGCATCAATGGAAACTTTCTGTACCAAACCATTGAAACGCTTCCTCATATGAGAGCCAAAATCGTTGAATGGTCTATGAGTTCCCCACTGGTATTTCCTATTCCCTGTCTCCATACGTTATTATTTATCTGTTTGCCATTGACAAAAGATGGCTTATGATCTTTATGTAAAGCTCTTCTCCTAACAGGCAATCTTCTACTCCTGCGTCAATATTGGGGTTGTCATTAACCTCAATAACATAGGCCTTTCCGTCTACCTCTTTGACATCCACACCATACAATCCGTTTCCAATCAACTTGGTAGCCTTGAGGGCAACGTCTATAACGTGTAGTGGAACATCCTCAATACGGAAAATATCAAAATTACCCATCATATCTCCCTTGTGCTTGGACTGCCAATTTATTATTTGCCAGTGGTCCTTTGCCATATAGTACTTACATACGAAAAGGACTTCATTATTTAATACTCCAACCCTCCAGTCATAAGACGTAGGAAGGAATTCCTGGGCAATAATAATATCTGACTCCTTCATCATAGCCTTCAACTTGGCCTTCATCTCCTGAGGAGTGCTAACCTTAACAACACCTTGCGAAAATGATGAGTCAGGTAACTTTAAAACACATGGTAAGCCAAGTTGTTTTTCAATACCCTTTACATTTTCGGAATGTATCGTAATTGTCTTAGGAGTTGGTATTTTGTTTAGTGCAAGAAGCTCGGCAAGATATACCTTGTTGGCGCACTTGAGGATAGATTCCGGTGAGTCAATTACAGCCAATCCTTCTCTTTGAGCCCTTCTGGACATCTTATAGGTATGATGATTTACCGAGGTGGTTTCCCTGATAAATAGAGCATCAAACTCACCCAAACGGCTATAATCATCCTTTGAAATAAGTTCAACATTGCATCCCAGTTTTTCAGCAGCCTCCATAAAGTTTGAGATTGCCTTTTTGTTTGACGGCGCAGCTTTCTCATGCGTATTTACAAGAATTGCAAGGTCATACTTGTACTTATCAACTCTGGCCTTATCATACCTTTTTTGCATGAAATATTGCTCTGCAAATGAGTAAACATATGGAATATGTTGTTCAGGTATCTCTTTAAATGGAATAGCCTTTACTGATGCAAGTTCCCATTTCCCGTTTTTCACAAACCTGGCCCTGAGCATAGGCGCCTGAAGCAGCATGTATAGCTCATGAGCCAGTTTATCATACTGTGGAGAGAAATTCCTTCCAAAGTAAACACTAAGTACATACTCCGACGATCGTATATGTTTGAAGGTCTTCTGGATTAGTTCATCCTGAGCTTCCGATATTGATTTGACAATAGCATGAGCCTTCAAATCCAGGATATTCTTAACGGATGGTATTACTTTCTGTCCCCTTGCCTCAGCAAGTAAGGAAACATAATATCCTCTGGTCTGGTAGGCATAGTCATAACAAAGGTTGAAGACACGTGCGTTCTTCATCTTTGCATAAGTCTCGTTTTCTAAATACTCTTTTGGTGATATTACATCGACTCCCGGAACATCCAGGATCCATCGTTGGGGGTGGTTTATTACAATAATTTTCTTCATCTCATGGGCTTATACAAAAAAAACAATACAACTCGATCCAGCCCGACTGCATCGAATTGCATTTTCAAAAGAACGACTTTTTTTGATTGGGTATTGTTATTAACTGTTATTTTTGATGAAGAAATTGTTTATAATTTAAAATTTGGAGAATCAAGCACATGCAAATCTTTTATGAGCCTGAGATAGTGGTAAATGGAGGTTATCTTGACCCTGTAGAATCCAATCATTGCGTAAAAGTTCTCAGGAAAAGAGAGGGTGACGTAATTCATATTATCAACGGCCAGGGACAGCTCTTTGAGGCTGAGGTTACAGTCGCTGATGCCAAACGCTGTCAGGTAAGGTTACTAACCGAAAAGAATGAAGATTCCCCAGGGTATGTATGCCACATTGCCATTGCCCCCACCAAGAATATTGACCGCACTGAATGGTTTGTAGAAAAAAGCACCGAGATCGGAATTGGTGTTATAACCCCAATATTCAGCATGAATTCAGAGCGGAAGAACCTCAAAAATGACAGGCTGGATAAAATCATCACCTCTGCAGTCAAGCAGTCTGGCGCTCTATGGAGACCTAAACTCAACGAACCAACTGAGTTCAAAAGCTTTATTAAGCAGGATTTCAGTGGCGATAAGTTTATAGCACATTGCCATGAAGATGGCGACAAACTGCATTTGCAAGATGTAGTGACCAGAGGTAAAGACACACTGGTACTGATAGGACCCGAAGGAGACTTTGGTCCTGAAGAAGTCAAAATGGCCAGAGATCAAGGTTTCAGGTCGATTTCACTTGGTTCGGCACGCTTGCGTACCGAGACTGCGGCTTTGGTTGCCTGTCACATTATCAGTCTGAAAAACGCATAAGACTAAAGATAATCTTCAAGTTTCTTTCCAGACATATAATTTTGTATCTCAGATGATATTTTATGCGAAAGATCTCCAAGTAGGCACTTCCTATCAAAGGGACATGCGTCCTTGTCTGCAGGGCAGCTTTGAACTGCAAATTTCCCCTCTATCGCTTCAAAAACATCCAATAATGTAATATTAGCAGGATCCATTTTGAGTGTAAAGCCTCCGGAAGGTCCACGGCTGGAACTGACATATCCGCTTTTAGCAAGTCTTTGAAGAACCTTTGCGACATGGTGACGTGAACTGTGAATTTTTTCGGCAATCTGGCCTACATTCAACGTTTCTTCTGACCTGGCAATCAGAACCATACTATGAAGTCCAATTGAGGCCGCTTCAGATA